>JAEYPE010000156.1 GCA_023411035.1 Pseudomonadota bacterium | reverse complement strand
GAACAACCTGGTCATCATCGACCATGTGGCCGAAGGTGCGGTTGGGTTCTGATCCTGCCGGTCCCCTCCCCCTCCCGGCGGGGGAGGGTCAGGGTGGGGGAGGACGCTCCCCACGAAAAAAGCCCCTTTCCGGACCACCGGAAAGGGGCTTTCCTTTTAAACAGCGTGCCCGTTACTCGGTTGCCTTGACGACCTCTTCGGTGACCTTTTTGGCGTCGCCGAACAGCATCATGGTGTTGGGGCGGAAGAACAGCTCGTTCTCGACGCCGGCATAGCCCGAGGCCATCGAGCGCTTGATGAAGAACACCGTCTTGGCCCGCTCCACATCGAGGATCGGCATGCCGTAGATCGGGCTCTGCGGGTCGGTCTTCGCCGCCGGGTTGGTCACGTCGTTGGCGCCGATCACGAACGCCACGTCGGCCGTCCCGAAGTCGCGGTTGATGTCCTCCAGCTCGAACACCTCGTCGTACGGCACGTTGGCCTCGGCCAGCAGCACGTTCATGTGCCCCGGCATGCGCCCGGCCACCGGATGGATGGCGTACTTCACCTCGACGCCTTCCTTCTTCAGCAGGTCCGCCATCTCGCGCAGCGCGTGCTGCGCCTGCGCCACCGCCATGCCGTAGCCCGGCACCACGATCACCGACTGCGCGTTCTTCATGATGTACGCCGCGTCCTCCGGCGAGCCGGCCTTCACCGTGCCGCGCTCGCCGCCCGCCCCCGCCGCCGGCCCGGCGGTCTCGCCGCCGAAGCCGCCGAGGATGACGTTGAAGATCGAGCGGTTCATCCCCTTGCACATGATGTAGGACAGGCTGGCGCCCGACGAGCCGACCAGCGCGCCGGTGACGATCAGCAGGTTGTTCTGCAAGGTGAAGCCGATGCCCGCCGCCGCCCAGCCGGAGTAGCTGTTCAGCATCGAGATCACCACCGGCATGTCCGCCCCGCCGATCGGCAGGATCAGCAGGAAGCCCAAGGCCAGCGACAGCAGGATCAGCAGCCACAGCGCGACCGCCGAGTTGGAGTTCATCAGCCAGATGATCAGCAGGATGGCGGCGACGCCGAGCGCGGCGTTGAGGTGGTGCTGGTAGGGGAAGACCAGCGGCTTGCCGGAGACCAGCCCCTGCAGCTTGGCGAACGCCACGATCGAGCCGGAAAACGTGATGGCGCCGATGGCGGTGCCCAGGCTCATCTCCAGCAGCGAGCCCTTGGCGATGGCACCGGCGGTGCCGATGCCGTAGGCCTCGGGCGAGTAGAAGGCGGCCACCGCGACGAACACCGCGGCGAGGCCGACCAGGCTGTGGAAGGCGGCGACGAGCTGCGGCAGCGCCGTCATCTCGATCTTGTTGGCGATGACGTAGCCGATGCCGCCGCCGATGGCGATGCCGAGGATGATCATCCAGTAGGACTGGACGATGGGCAGCGCCAGGGTGGTGAGGATGGCGATGGTCATGCCGGCCATGCCGTAGAGGTTGCCCTGGCGCGAGGTCTCCGGGCTGGACAGGCCGCGGAGCGCCATGATGAAGCAGACCGCGGCGACGAGGTAGAGAAGGGCTGCGAGGGTTTCCATCTTACTTGCCCTTCTTCTTGAACATGCTCAGCATGCGCTGGGTGACCAGGAAGCCGCCGAAGATGTTGACGCTGGCGAGGATGACGGCGAGGAAGCCCATCACCTTGGAGAAGCCGAAGCCGAGCGGGCCGGCGGCGATCAGCGCGCCGACGATGATCACCGAGGACACCGCGTTGGTCACCGCCATCAGCGGCGAGTGCAGCGCCGGCGTGACCCGCCAGACCACGTAGTAGCCGACGAAGCAGGCCAGCACGAACACCGTCAGCCCGGTGATGAAGAAGTCGCCGTGGCCGGCCGCCTCGGCCGCCGGGGCGGCGTGGGTGGCGACCTGCGCCGACAGCGCGTCGGCTTGCTGGGAGAGCGCCGCCAGATTCGCCTTCAGTTCGGCGAGGCGGTTGGACAGTTGGGTCTGATCCATGGTCTGGTCTCTCCTTAGGCCGGCTGCGCCGCGAAGGCCGGGTGGACGACCTGGCCGTCACGGGTGAGCGCGATGGCCTTGACGATCTCGTCGTCCCAGTTGAGCGTGATGCCCTTGTCCTTGTCGTGCAGCGACTGCAGCAAGGCCAGCAGGTTCTTGGCGTACAGCGCCGAGGCGTCCACCGCGATCCGGCTCGGGTAGTTCAGGTGGCCGACGATCGTCACCCCGTTGGCCGTCACCACCGTCTCACCCGGCTTCGAGCCCTCGACGTTGCCGCCCTGCTCGACCGCCAGATCGACGATCACCGAGCCCGGCTTCATCGAGGCGACGTGCGCGGCGGTCACCAGCACCGGCGCCTTGCGGCCGGGGATCAGCGCCGTGGTGATGACGATGTCCTGCTTCCTGATGTGCTCGGCCACCAGGGCGGCCTGCAGGCGCTTGTACTCGTCCGACATCTCCTTGGCGTAGCCGCCGGCGGTCTCGGCCTGCTTGAACTCCTCGTTCTCCACCGCGACGAAGCTGCCGCCCAGCGACTTGACCTGCTCCTTGACCGCCGGGCGGACGTCGGTGGCCGAGACGATGGCGCCGAGGCGCTTGGCGGTGGCGATCGCCTGCAGGCCGGCGACGCCGACGCCCATGATGAAGGCGCGGGCCGGCTGCACGGTGCCGGCGGCGGTCATCATCATCGGGAAGCCGCGGCGGTACTCGGAGGCGGCGTCGACCACCGCCTTGTAGCCGGCGAGGTTGGCCTGGGAGGACAGCACGTCCATGACCTGGGCGCGGGTGATGCGCGGCATGAACTCCATGGCGAAGGCGTTCACGCCGGCGTCGGCATAGGCCTGGAGGACGGCGCGGTCGGCGTGCGGGTTGAGGATGCCGAAGAGCAGCGCGCCGCGCTTGAGCAGAGCCAGTTCCTCGTCCGTCGGGCGCTGTACCTTGAGGACGATGTCGGCGTCGGCAAACGCGGTCGCGGCGTCGGGCGCGATGATGGCGCCGGCCGCGGCGTAGGCCTCGTCGGTGAGCGCGGCGCTCAGGCCGGCACCGGTCTCCACCACGATGTCCAGCCCCAGGGCCCTGAGTTTCCTCACCATTTCGGGTGATGCAGCAACGCGCGCCTCGTTCGGACGCCGTTCCTTGGAAATCGCGATCTTCATGACCGGCCCTCGCCCCCCTTTATGGTGTCTTCCGGCATTCTCCCCTTCCCTGCCATGGTCGATTGCTCCTCGCCGCGCCAGCCCGGCAGCCACGCCCTGCGCTCCGCCCATGCAGCGCAGTTTAATATATGCGTTTTTTTATTCGTATTGCACTACGCATTATGTTGATAAAGCGGGATATTATCCGCTATATTCGCTTTCAGTCGGGCAAGCCGGGGCTTCGGGGAGATCCCAAACATGCTGACACACCATCGCTTCACGGCCAAAGCAGACGCAACACGCCGCTGGGTGATCGCCATTGGGAACTTCGACGGCGTGCATCTCGGGCACCAGGCGCTCCTGAGGCGGGCGGCCTCGACGGCCGCCATCCTGGAGGCCGGCGCCGCCGTCCTGACCTTCGATCCGCACCCGAAATGCGTCCTCAACCCGGCGCAGGAACCTCAGGCCTTGACCCCGACGGGGGAGAAGCTCCGTCTAGTCGCGCGGCACGGCCTGGATGGGGCCTTCGTGTGCGCCTTCAACCGCGCCGTCGCCGGTATGCCCGCCGAACTGTTTGTTGAGCAGGTGCTTGTGCGTGGTCTCGGCACGGTTCACGTCGTGGTCGGCGAAGGCTACCGCTTCGGCGCACGGCGCATGGGAGACGTCGGGTGCCTGCAACGCATGGGCGCGCTCCACGGGTTCGGCGTCACCGCCGTCGCACCGGTCCGCGATGACGCTGGGCAGGTCATCTCATCCAGCCGCGTGCGCGCCGCGCTGAGCGGCGGGCGGGTCGCCGCGGCGACGCACCTGCTCGGTCGCCCCTGGGACATCACCGGACAGGGCGTACCCCTCCAAGGCATCGTGTCCCTTCCGCTGGGCGATCTTCAGCGGCCCGGCGCCGGCGTCTATCTGGTACGAATCGCCGAAGACGACGGTGGCCCTGTTGACTGGGACACCGCAGCCGAGAGCCCCGCATGGATCTCCCGCTCCACCGGGGACGACCGGCTGCACGTGACGTTGCCGGCCCACCTTCTCAAGACGACGGCGTTCCGCGTCCGCCTGACCGGCCGCTTGTCGGCGGACGCGCCCGTTGGGCGCATGCCGGTGTCGTCGGCCACAGGCGAGAAGGCCGGGAGAACCGTGCCGCACGACCTTGCTCACCGCCTCAGGCCACTGTCCGAGCCGACGGCCCTTCCCTGATTTCGAGTTCCTCCCCCGCACTCTGTCGTTTCCTCCCCGAGTGCGGACTTCGGCCGGGCGCTTCGCGTCCGGCCATTTTTCTTCCCGCCTGCGCAGAATCGCCCACTGCCGGTTGCACAAGCGCAGGGGAGATGGCCCGCCCCAGGAAGGAACAGACGTGTCGCATGGGAAGGCTGCGGTGGTCACCGGCGCCTGCCGGGTTGCGGGAGCGGGCATCGCGTGCGCCCGGCAAGGCGGGGTCCACCGTACACGTCCCCACCGGCATCCCGGCCGAGGGAGCAGGGCCGCTGCCGGGGACGATCGGCGCCACGGCGCAGGCGGGCACCGCACATTGTTCATTTCACGAATAGTCCGTGTGGACGATGTTTACCGCCCCATGTTCGCGCATACTCGGTTGGCTTCAATCCTCACAAGAGAAGGAGACCAAGGATGAGCCGCATCGTTGCAGGCACCCGCTACACCCTGACCCTGCTCCTGCTTCTAGTGCTGGCGGCACTGCCGATCTATCTGCTTGGCACGATGATGCAGCGCGGGATCGAGGAAGCCGAGAGGAAGGTGCGCGTCGCGCAGATCTCCCATGCGTTCAAGGATTTCCGCTTGCCGTAAAGGCAGGGGCGGCGCAAGCGCTCCGCGCCCTGCGTCCAGACGGAGGTGCCCGCCGCGGCTCCGGCCTCCGCGGTCACCGGCCTCGGGGGGCCCGGGCTGTGCCTTGGAAACCGGAACTGCCGGGCGCTCTGGTGGGCGACGCCCTCATCATGGCCCCTCTGCTCAGATCAGCGATATGACGCTGTTCAGCAGGGTGCGGACCAACTCGGTCTGGCGCGTCACGCCGGTCTTCGAGAAGATCATGCGCAGATGCGCCCGCGCCGTGTTGCGGCGGATGTTGAGTTGTTCGGCGGCCTCGTCCAGCGACAGCCCGTTGGCGAGCAGCAACGCCAGAGCCGCTTCCGCGGGGGTCAGGTCGAACAGCTGGCGCACGATCCGCTCATAGGACGCCTGCCCACGCCGCTCGGGATCGCGGATGAACAGCGCCGCTGCCGGGCGCCGCTTGCCTTCCGACCATTCGGTGAGCGGCACGTTGCGGATGAGGATACCCAGCTTGCCGCGCCCCGACGGGCGCGTGATCGACAGCGCCTCCACCACCGACACGGACGGAGATGCGGAGCGCCCCAGCGTCTCGGCGATCAGGCGCTTCAGTTCCTTGTTCTCCTGCCCCGGCTCCGCGGTGAGGATTGAGCCGGTCAGCCGCAGCCCGTCGCGTTCGGACAGGATGTCCTCGGCGATGCGGTTCATGCGCAGGACGTCGCCATTCTCGTCCAGGATCACCGTCCCGATCAGCAGCCGGTCCATGGCGCCCACGTACAGGCGCCGTTCCGACTCCAGAGCGTCCAGGCGGCTGTGCAGGCTGACCGAGCGCCGCAGGTGCGGCAGCAGCAGCCGGCACAGCGCGCGGTCCGCTGCCGAGAAGTCCGGTTGGCCAGCCCCGCGCGACACCCGGAACCGGCAATGGATGCCCTCGTCCGTGTACAGGTCGGCGCCCAGGATGTTCCCGATTCCAAGGGGCTCGAGATATTCCCGGAAGAAGGCGCTGGACCGCCACGCCTCCTCCCCGACGATCTCTTCGGCCGTGACCACCGTGTTCGCCGGCAGATTGAGGAAAGGATCGAGCGTGAAATAGGTCTCGTTGTACGCCTCGGTTACCTGGGCGGACACAGATTCCCCAGAGTTCACCATCAGGCCGCCTCCCTTGTCCGTCGGGTTGCGCAGCACGAAGGTGGAATAGAGTGCGTTCAGGTCGATCCGGATGCGGTCCAGGAAGCTCTTCCACGGAACGGCCTCCATCGGCCCCTGGTAGCACAGCCCAACGCGCTCGCTGAAAGCGTCGAGGGACAGCTTGTCAGCGGAGCAATGATCGCCAACGCGTCCGTCGTCCATGGGTGTCTCGTCCTTGAAGGAACGCCCCAGCCGTAGGAAGGCCCGGAGGCGGATGAAACCGGCGGCGATTGTAGCCGCCGTCTCCACGGACGAACAGGTTCCGCGTGCCCCGGCCGGCGCGGCCCGTCCGATCCCGCGCGATCGGATAGTCCGCTTGGACGATGATTTGCTCTGCTATCGATGCGAGCCTCGGGCGGCAGCGGCCCGACCGCGGTCATTGCCCCACTGCATTGCGCCGGACGGCATCTCGCCGGGAGACGCGGCATCCCGGAGGCGCGCCGGTCCTCTGGCCAGGAAGACGGCGCCCGAGCGCCCCGCACAGGAAGAATGAGGATCCACAGTGAGCAGCGACAAGAACGACACGACGTACGACGTGATCGTGGTTGGCTCGGGCGCCGGTGCCCTTTTGGGCGCGATCCGAGCGACCGAGCACGGCCTCCGGACGCTGGTGGTCGAGAAGGCCGACCGGGTGGGCGGCACTTCGGCCATCTCCGGAGGCGGCATCTGGATTCCGTGCAACGACGACCAGCGGAACGCCGGTGTCGAGGACACGCTTGACGACGCCTTTCGCTACGTGAAGGCGTGCGCGCGCGGCATGGTCAAGGACGACCGGATACTCGCCTACATCGAGACCGCGCGCGTGATGGCCCGCTACCTGGACGAGATCGGCGTGCCCTACCGGTGCATGCCGCTGTACGCCGACTACTACCCGCCCCTCCCCGGCTCCCGCCCGGGTGGGCGGACCATGGATGTGGTGGATTTCGACGCGGCGACGCTGGGGCTCGACGGGCTGGCCCTGCTCCGCCCGGGCAATCCGGGTCAGCAGATGTTTGGGCGCATCAGCCTGAACACGTTCGACGCCCACACCATCCTGTCCCGGGGGCCGGGTTCGACCTGGACGGTGGTGAAGAACATCCTGCGCTATGCCACCGACTACCCGTGGCGGCGGAAGAGCCGGCTGGACCGCCGCATGACCGGAGGTCAGGCTCTGGTCGCCGGCCTGCTGGCCGCGGCGCGGCGGCGCGGTGTGGCGATCCGGACCAACAGCGCCCTGCGCTCGCTCGTCGTCGAGCGGGGCCGCGTCATGGGCGTGGTGCTGGGCCAGGGCGACGGCGAGGAGCGCGTGCTGGCCAAGCGCGGCGTGCTGCTGGCGGCCGGCGGCTTCGAGCGCAACCAAGCCATGCGCGAGCGGTTCCTGCCCAAGCCCACGGAGCAGGGCTGGACGGCCACCCCGGTCGGCGGCAACACCGGCGACGCCATCTGTGCCGGTGAGGCGGCCGGCGGCGCGCTCGACCTGATGGACCTGAGCTGGGGGTGCCCGACCATCGAGGTGCCCGGCGAGGAGAAGTTCCGCGGCGTCTTCGTCGAGCGCTCGATGCCCGGCTGCATGGTCGTCAACGCCCGTGGCGAGCGCTTCGTCAACGAGTCGTGCCCATACCCGGAGTTCCAGCAGGCCATGCTCGCCGACCACGCGGCGACCGGCGGCGCCGTGCCGGCCTGGATCGTCTTCGACGCGCGGTTCCGCGCGCGCTACCCGATGGGCCCGATCATGCCCAAGGCGGCGATGCCGGACTCCCGCGTCCCGCGCGACTGGTGGGGTACGGTGGTCTGGAAGGCGGACAGCTTGGAGTCCCTGGCCCGGCAGATCGGCGTCGCCCCCGACGGCCTGCGCCGCAGCGCCGACCGCATGGCCGCCTTCGCCCGCACCGGCAGGGACGAGGATTTCGACCGTGGCGGCAATGTCTTCGACCGCTACTACGGCGACGTCAACGTCCGGCCCAACCCCAACCTCGCCCCCATCGACCAGGGGCCGTTCTACGCCATGAAGCTGTGGCCGGGCGACATCGGGACCAAGGGCGGCCTTCTGACCGACCGCGACGCGCGCGTGCTCGACCACAATGGGCGCGCCATCCCCGGCCTCTACTGCGTCGGCAACAACAGCGCGTCGGTGATGGGACCCTCCTACCCTGGCGCCGGCTCGACGCTCGGGCCGGCGATGACCTTCGCGCTGCGCGCGGTGGCCGACATGGCGGGGGATCCGATTCCCCTGCGGCGCACCGACCTGCTGGAAGCCAGCCTGGAGCCCTGCGCATGAGCCCACCCTTCCAACCGCCAGCGGACACCGTCACGGAGATCCTGCCGCCTCTGCTGGTGGGGGCGGACGATGCCCCGGACTGGGCGGCCGAGGCCGAGGTGGTGGTGGTCGGTTGGGGCGCCGCCGGCGCCTGCGCGGCGATCGAGGCGCGCACCGCCGGGGCGAGCGTGCTGGTGATCGACCGCTTTGAGGGCGGCGGCGCCAGCGCCATCTCCGGCGGTGTCGTCTACGCCGGCGGCGGCACGCGCCACCAGCGCGACGCCGGCTACGGCGATACGCCGGACGCCATGTTCGACTATCTGCGGCGCGAGGTGAACGGCGTGGTCGGCGACGCCACGCTGCGCCGCTTCTGTGACGAGAGCGTCGCCAACCTCGAATGGCTGGAGCGGCAGGGCGTGCGCTTCGGCTCGACCATGCCGCCTTACAAGACCTCCTACCCCCCCGACGACGCGTTCCTCTACCACTCCGGCAACGAAGCGGTGCCAACCAACCGCGGCCCGTACGGCGATCCGGCGCCGCGCGGCCACCGCGCCGTGGCTCGCGGCCAGTCCGGCGGGGCGCTGTACGCGGCCTTGAAGAACGCCACGCTGATGAGCGGCGCCGACACGATGACCCAGGCCGCCGTGCGCCGCCTGGTGTGCGAACGCACCCCCGACGGCCGGCCGGGGCGGGTGATCGGCGTCGAGGTGGCGCGGTTGCCGCCGGGCGATCCGCTCAGTCTCCACCACGCGAAACTCGACCAGCAGGCGGCGCGCTGGCGGCTCTACCGCCCGGCGAAGGCCGAGGCCTGCCGACGCGAGGCCACGCGGATCGAAAGGGAGGCCGCGCGCCCGGTGCTGGTCCGCGCCACACGCGCGGTCGTGTTGTCCACCGGCGGCTTCATCTTCAATCCGGACCTGTGGCGCCGGCACGCGCCGCACACCACCGGCGGCCTGCCCATCGGCGGCGCCGGCTGCGACGGCAGCGGCCTGCGCCTCGGACTCGGCGTCGGCGCGGCGGCGCGGGAGTTGGGCAATATCTCATGCTGGCGCTTCATCACCCCTCCCGCCGACTGGCCGAAGGGCATTGTCGTGAACGCGCGCGGCGAGCGCTTCTGCAACGAGCAGGTCTACGGCGCCACGCTGGGCCACGCCGTGGTCGAGGAGCAGGACGGCAAGGCGTGGCTGATCATAGACGCCGCGCTGCGCCGCAAGGCGATCCGCCAGTGCCTGTTCGGCGGCCTGTGGGCCTTCCAGTCGCTGCCGGCGCTGGCGATGATGCTGTTCGGCGCCCTCAAGGCCAAGACGCCGGAGGCGCTCGCCGCCCGCATCGGTGCCGACCCGGCGCGCCTGCGCGACAGCATCGCCGCCGCAAACGCCGCAGCGCGCGGCCTCGCTGAGGACCCCGTCGGCAAGGCGGCCGACATGCGCCACGCGCTGGCGGGCACTCTGTACGCCCTGGACATCTCCCTGGCAGCGCCGATGCCGCCGATGGCGGTGCTGACGCTCGGCGGGCTGGTCGTCGACGAGGACACCGGGAAGGTCCGCGACGAAAGCGGCACGGGGATTCCCGGCCTCTACGCCGCCGGCAGGGCAGCGCTGGGGCTGCCGTCGTCGCGCTACGTCAGCGGGTTGTCGCTGGCGGACTGCGTGTTCTCCGGCCGGCGGGCCGGGCGGGCGGCGGCTGCCGCCGACCGGCTGTCCCCGGCATTCCCCCCTGTTCGCCACGACAATGTGAAAGACGACGCATGTTTCTGAAGGACATCCTGGTGCACGTGGACGACTCGGACGGCGCGTCCGTGCGGGTCCAGACGGCGGCCGCTCTGGCCGCCTCCCACGGCGCGCGCCTGACCGGCTTCCACGTGCGGCCGGTCATCGAGATCCCCTATCTGGCCCGCTCCTTCAACGGCCCCGGCTTGGCGGAGGCGCTGGCGAAGGCGGCCGACGCGCTGTCCACCGAGGCGCGCGCCCTGTTCACGCGGCACACCGCCACCCATTCCGACACCCGCTGGGAGGATCTGACCGGTTCGATGGTCGAGGAGGCGGTTGCCCGCGCCCGCTGCAGCGACCTGATCGTCCTCGGCCCGTCGGAGGTCGACCAGCCGAGTGGCCGGCGCCTAAGCGGTCAGATCATCCAGGGGTCCGGCACGCCGGTGCTGATGGTGCCGGAGCGTCCGGCGCTGTCGACGGTGGGACAGCGCGTGCTGGTCGCCTGGAACGCCAGTCCGGAATCGATCCGCGCGGTCCGCAGCGCGCTGCCGATCCTGAAGGCCGCCACGTCCGTCGAGGTGCTGGTCATCCTCGCCGGAGAACCGGACGCGTCCCAGCCGACGCCGGGCCAGCCGCTGGTGGACTATCTCGCGCAGCACGGGATCGCCGCAGCCGTCAAGGCGATGAACCTGGACGAGGTCTACGGCGTTGGCGGGTCCATCCTGGCGCGCGCCGAGGGCACGGGCGCCGACCTGATCGTGATGGGCGCCTTCGGCCGCTCCCGCCTGCGCGAGGCGATGATCGGCAGCACCACGGGCACGCTGCTCACCCGGTCCGCTGTTTCGCTGCTCGTCTCCCACTGACGCGACAACCTCCGGGGGCCGAATCCCGTCCGCCAGCGACGCGCCGGCAACGCGGTATCGGTCCGGAGTTGCCGTTTTTGGTTCCGATCCGCTTCGCTCAATGATAAGTTAGTAGTTACTTACAAGCACCACCCACCGCTCCGGGATACCCCGGCAAGATCTCGAAAAATCATAGGGGGAAACATGCCTGACACGAGCGTTCACCCGAGCACCGGCGCTGCCGTAACGCTCGGCCACGTCAATCTCCATTACCGGCGCACGGAGGACGGACCAGCAGCCGCACGCCTGCTGCAGATCCTCGGGCTGACGCTGACCCAGACCCTGCCCCTGCCGAACGGCAGCGAGTTCTATCGCTTCACCGTGAACCGGGACGATCCCAACCGTGGCGACGGCATCGTGTATCTGGGTCTCCTGCCGGAGCCGCTGGCGGCCCTCGTCGATGCGGTCCGCGAAACACTGGACGTGGACGGCCCGAACGAACATCCGGCCGTCGCCATCGCCCGCCATGGCCAAGCCCGCGACCCGGAACAGAACTTCCACGTCGGCCTCCTCGTCTCCTCGCTGGATGCGATCGAGGAGCGGATGGCGCACCTCACGCAGCTCGCCGAAACCGACCCCGCCTTCAAGGGCCGGCTGAAATTCCTGGTCAACCGCGCCCCGCCTGGCGACCTGGAGGTCGACCGGCGCTTGGACGCCTCGCCGCTCTACCGAGGGGTGACGCGCCACACCTACGGCCGAAACGGGGTGCAGGCCTTCGTCGAGACGGATCTGGTCGTCGGCGGCCCACTGGCCGACGGTCTCGTCTTCGAACTCGACTACGTGTTCCCAGGACACGAGTTCCACATCCTCTCGGTCGTCGAACTGGGCGCCCGGCGGGACTGATCCCCGACCTACGGACGCAACGCCGGCCGCCGCCGGTCTCTTCCGCCAGTCAGATAATTTTTGGAGACCCCATGCTGGACACTGCCGAAAAGCCGGTGGCGAGCGAGTACGCCCTGCCAATCAAGGACCATGACGCGCTGCGCAAGAGCCTCCTCGACGCCAATCTGCCCACCCTGCTGATGGTCTACATCACCTTCACGCAGGACGAGGCGTATCTGGACCGGTTCGCACCGCACATCCGCTCCATCTACTCGCCCGAGCCGACGAACGTTCCTGAAGAGCTGGCCGACGACCTGCGCCAGCGCCTGTTCGAGCTGCTGACCAGCCCGACGCCGCCGCAACGCCGGCCGCTCGACCGCGAGTTCATGCGCAAGATGATGAGCGTCAGCGTCGGCGAGGTGGTGGATCCCGAGTTCATCCCCGTGCTGCACGACCAGATGGGCTTCGAGCCCCCCGTCCCGCGCAAGGAGCTGCCGAACCGGGTGCATCCGTCGTCCGACTTCCACGTCGTCGTCATCGGCGCTGGCATGACCGGCATCGCCGCCGGCGTCAAGCTGGCCGAGGCCGGCTACACCTACACGATCTTCGAGAAGAACGCCGAGGTCGGCGGGACCTGGTGGGAGAACGTCTATCCCGGCGTCGGCGTCGATACGCCGAGCCACTTCTATTCCTATTCGTTCGAGCTGAACCCGAACTGGAGCCACTACCACCCGAAGGGCGCGGAGATCCAACGCTACCTGACCGGGGTCGCGGACAAGTACGGCATCCGCAAGAACATCCGCTTCGAGACGCGCGTCACCGGCGCCGTGTGGGACGAGGTGGCGCACGTCTGGCACGTGTCGATCCAAGACAAGGACGGCGTGGCAACGACCGTCAAGGCAAACGCCGTCATCCTCGCCCACGGCCTGCTGAACCGCTGGTCCATGCCCAAGATCCCGGGTCTCGAGACCTTCAAGGGCCCTGCCATGCACACCGCCGGCTGGGATCCGCGGGTCGACCTCAAGGACAAGCGCATCGCCGTGATCGGCACCGGCGCCAGCGCCGCGCAGCTGGCGCCCGCGGTGGCACCGGCGGCCAAACACGTCACGATCTTCCAGCGCTCCAAGCACTGGGTGCTGAACAACCCGGACATCAATGTCGACGTGACGCCCGGCGTGCAGTTCGCGTTGCGCGAGATCCCGCACTACAAGCACTGGTTCCGCTTCCGCGTTTACTGGTTCACCGGCGACGGGCTGTACGGCAACGTGTGCCAGGACGACAGCTGGCCGGACAAGTCGATGTCGATCTCGGCACAGAATGAGGGGGCGCGGCAGTACGCGCTGGCCTACCTTAATCGCAAGCTGGCCGACCGGCCCGACCTGCTTGAGAAGCTGACGCCGGACTACCCGATCTTCGGCAAGCGCATCATCCTCGACGCCGACGGCGGCTGGATAGACACGCTGAAGCGGCCGAACGTGACGCTGGAGACGCGCGGCATCGACCACATCGAGGAGGACGCCGTCGTCCTGAAGGACGGCACCCGGGTCGAGGCCGACGTCCTGGCGCTGGCGACGGGCTTCGACATTGCAAAGATCGTCGGATCGCTGACGATCAAGGGCGAGGACGGCCGCGATCTCGGCGCCGAATGGGGCGAGGACAACCCGCGCGCCTATCTCGGCGTGGCGGCGCCCGGCTATCCCAACTTCTTCTTCACCCTCGGGCCGAACAGCGCGCCGAACCACGCGGCCGGCGTGAACATGGTCATCGAGTGCCAGATCAACTACATCATCGAGGCGCTCGATCTGATGATCGCCAAGGGGGCGCGGGAAATCGTCCCGACCGAAGCCGCGTGCGAGGTCTGGAACGAGAAGGTTGAAAGCCAGATGACGAAGATGATCTGGACGCACCCGAAGGCGCGCAGCTACTACCTGAACAGCGTCGGGCGCAACATCATCTCCTGCCCGTTCCGTCTGGTCGATTACTGGACCTGGATGCGCCAGCCGGACCCGGACGCTCTCAAGGTCTCATAGCCCCACGGCCACACGCCAACCCTGTGGCGTGACGACCGGCTCGCCGTAAGGCCCGCCAGGTAGCCGACGGTATGGACGGTGCCCTTCCATACCGTCGGCTAGCGTGGACGGGGGGTTTTTCTGGTGCCCGGCCCGGGCGAACCGCCAAGAACACACATCGCGGCCTGAGTGGGCGCTCCATGGGCGGGGGCGACCACACGCGTGGCGCTGGCGCCGCCCGTGACCAGAAGGCGTCGGTGACCAAGGGCAGACCTTGGAAAGTTGGACCTTTTGACCATGACTCAGCGTGACGTTCCCTTGACCGGGGTGGAACGGTTTTTCGACGCGGGCGAGGTGATCGTCAGCAAGACCGATCTGAAGGGCCGCATCACCTATGCAAATCGCATGTTCCAACGCGTCGCCGGCTACACCGGGGACGAGCTGCTTGGGTCTCCGCACTCCATCGTGCGCCATCCGGACATGCCGCGCTGCGTCTTCAAGCTGCTGTGGGAGACGCTGGCAGCGGGAAACGAGGTGTTCGCCTACGTGAACAACAGGGCCCGCAATGGCGATCACTACTGGGTCCTTGCCCACGTCACCCCCAGCTGCGACGACACTGGACAGGTGACCGGCTTCCACTCCAGCCGCCGGGTGCCGGACCGTCCGGCGATCCACAAGGTGGTTCCGCTCTACGGCTCGCTGCTGGACATCGAGAACAGCCACGCCGACCGCAAGCAGGGCATGGACGCAGCCTACCACTCTCTCACGACGATGCTGATCGAGAAGGGGATCAGTTATGACGAATTCGTCTTCTCTCTCTAGCGCTTTGGTGCTGATGGCTCTGACCGGCCTGTTGCAGGTGCTGAGTCTGGCGGCCGACGGGCTGGCCCTCGTCGGCGCGCCGACGCGCATCGCTTTGGATGGGGGGGCGGTGGTGGTGCTGGTCCTGGCCGTGCTGCACCTGCGCCGAGCCGCGCGCGCCATCAGCGAGGCGATCGCGGTGTGCCAGCAGGCCGGCCACGGCAATTTCAATGCACGAGTAATCCGCGTCACCGAGTATGGAGACCTGGGCGCCCTGCTTCACGCGCTCAACGACATGATCGACCGCACCGACGCCTTCGTGCGCGAGGCGGCGGCCTCGATGGCGGCCGTCTCCTCCAACAAGTACTCCCGGCGCATCGTGCACACCGGCATGCATGGCAGCTTCCTGCACGCCAGCCGCACCATCAACGACGCCGCCGCCGCCATGGCCGGCAAGGTCAAAGGCTTCTCGGGGGTGGCCGATCAGTTCGAAGGGCAGATCCGTCAGGTGTGCGCCGAGGTGGCCGGGGCGGCCGTCCAGCTGGAGATGAGCGCGCGCTCCATGGAGAGCGACGCGCAGACCGCCACTGGTAAGGCGTCGTCAGTGGCCGCCGCCGCCGCGCAGACCGGCTCGAACGTTGGAAGCGTGGCGGCGGCGACCGAGGAGCTGACGGCGTCCATCCGCGAAATTGCGCGGCGGGCGGAAAACGTGGCCGCCGTCGCCGCCAGCGCCGCCGGCGACGCAGAGCGCACCAACGCCATCGTGGGTGACTTGTCGCGGGCCGCGGCGAGCGTGGGCGAAGTCGTCGCGCTGATCAATGCCATCGCCAGCCAGACCAACCTGCTGGCGCTCAACGCCACCATCGAGGCGGCGCGCGCCGGCGAGGCCGGAATGGGCTTTGCCGTGGTGGCGCAAGAAGTCAAGCGGCTGGCCGACCAGACCGGTAAGGCAACCGTTGACATCGGCCAGCAGATCGCGGGCATCCAATCCTCAACCGAGCAGGCGGTCGGCGCCATCGTCGGCATCGCGCGCACCATCCACACCATCAACGCTATCGCGGGGGGAATCACCGAAGCGGTCGAGCAGCAGGGCGCCGCGATACGCGAGATCGTTCGCAGCATGGAGGACGCCGCGGCTGGCACCCGCGCCGTGTCCAGCGACATCCAGGACGTCACCGGAGCGGCGCAACGGACCAGAGGCACCGCGCACGATGTGTTCGCCGCCTCCGAGCAGATGGCGGCGCAGACCGAGCGGCTGGCTCGCGTGGTGCAGGTTTTTCTCACCGAGATCCAAAAGGTGGCGTGACAGCGTGCCGGAGGACACCGGCATCACGTGTCCAGCACCCTCGACGGCGCGCCATGGATTGTCCCGGAACGATGCGCCCGAACGACCTCAGCGCTGGCCGTCGTGCGCGCTGACGTTCTCCTTCAGCAGCCCGCCGAGGCGCGAGTGCACCCGCCCGCCGGTACCCATCACCAGCGTGAACAGGATCTCGTCCGGACGCGGCGCGTCCTGGATGCCCACTTCGATGCTGTTGAAATGGCTGCGCACGTACGAGGCATGGATGTAATGCACCGGAACCATCATGCGGTATCCGGCGCTCGCCACCGCCTTGACCGCCGGCACCATCGCCTTCGGGTTGCCGAGCACCTCGCGCATGGCCCAGCCGCCGGCCTCGTGCCAGACGGCGCCGTGCTCCATCTCACCGTTGATGCCGACGATCGCCGCCTTGCTGTAGACTTCGACGTTGTCCTTGCCGAGCAGGTCCGCCAGTTCGGTCGCCAGCTCGTGACCCAGCGGGCGCAGCGCCGCCATGAACGGCATGAGGTCCGGCTCGTAGCGCCCGGCGTACGGGTTGCGGACCACCGCCGACGCCGCGGCGAGCTTGAGCGGCACCGCCGCCCGCGGGCCGCCCTCGTGCCAGGTGGTCTCGATGATGAGGCTGCGCTTGCGGACGTCAATCGGCGGCATGGGTGCTCTCCTTGCTGATGGTGGCGCGCTGTTCAAGGAAGCGGTAGATCTCGGTGTTGTCGGCCTGCGGGCCGAGCGCCGCCACGGCGTCGCGCCACAGTGCGGTGCACAGCGCTGCCTGGGGTGCTTCGACGCGCAGCCCCTTCAGAATTCCGTCCACGATGCCGAGGTCCTTCGCCATGAGCTTCAGCGCGAAGCCGCCGGCGAACGTCCCAGGGATCATGAACTGGATGAGCTTGGTTTCGGTGGCGACGTTGCGCCCGCTCGAGGTGTTCAGCACCTCCGCCAGCACGTTGGCGTCGAGCCCCATGGCCCGGCCGGTCATCAGCACCTCGGAGACGGCGAGCAGCCCCGCGGCATAGACGTAATTGTTGAGCGCCTTCATAGCGTGCGCCGCGCCGACGACGCCGGCCCGGATGAAGGTGCCGCCCATCGCCTCCAGCACCGGCCGGGCGCGTTCGAATTCGAGGTCGTCTCCGCCGAACAGGACGGTGAGGGTTCCGGCACGCGCCTTGGCGACCGCGCCCGACACCGGGGCATCCACCAGCGTCACGCCGGCCTGCCCGAGGCGCGCCTGCAGGGTGCGGGTGTCGGCCGGGTTGGAGGAGCCCATGTCGATGACCATGGCGCCGCGGCCGAGGCTGTCGACGAGACCCCGCCCACCCTCGCCGCCGAGCACCACGGCGTTGGTCACCGTGCTGTCCGGCAGCATCAACACGACGATCTCGCAGGCGGCGAACGCATCGATGCCCTCGGCGACGGACAGGGTCGTGCCGAAGGCCGGGTGCGCACGCACCTTCTCCAGCGCCTCTGCCGAGCGGTCGAAGACCACGAGGTCGATCCCCGCCGCCCGCGCGAGGTTTTCCGCCATGGGAAGACCCATCATTCCCAAACCGATGAAGCCAACACGCATGATGAGTGCCCTTCCTTGCAGCCCCTGAAGGACCGCGTTCGCGCGCACGGCCTCCGCCGCGCCGTCCCGGGAGAGGGACGGCCGGCGGAGGGGCACGCTTCGGTGGATGCCGGGCGCCCGGGGGCGCCCGGCGGTCAGATCGCTGTGACCGGCGCCTTCAGGCGCGGCGGGGCGATGCCGGCCTGCTCGCTCGCGTAGTCGAGCAGCGCACTGAAGTCCTTGACACCGTAGGGGCCCTGCCGGGCGGTGTCGTAGGTCGACCGCGCGACCGCGCCCATGGGCAGCGCGAGCCCGAGTTCCGCCGCCGCCTCCATGGCGATGGCCAGATCCTTGTGGGCGAGCTCGATGGTGAAACCGGGCACGGTGTCGCCGGCCAGGGATTTTGTGGCGAAGTTCACCTGCATCTGACCGTTGGTGGCGGTGGTGGAGCCGTTGACGCTCTTCACCGTCTCCACGTCGAGCCCCAGACGCGCCGCCAGCACCAGCGCCTCGGCGGTGATCTGGGCGATGGACAGGATCTGGAAGTTGTTCACCACCTTGGTGCGGATGCCGGTCCCCGCCTTGCCGCAGCGGATGATGGTGTCGCCCATGGCGTCGAGCAGCGGCTTCACGGCGGTGAACACCGCCTCGTCGTCGCACCCGACCATGAACATGGACTTGCCGGCGGCGGCGTGGCTGGCAAGCCGCCCCACGGGGGCATCGAGGAAGCGCACGCCGCGCTCGGCGCAGACGGCGATCAGCTGGTCGGTGCCGGTCGGCGCGATGGTGCTCATGTCCATGAGGATGCCGCCGGGCTTCATGACATCGAGGACGCCGTCCTTGCCCGTGACCACCTCCAGCACATGCCTGGTCGCCGGCAGCATGGTGATGACGATGTCCGCGTCCTGCGCCGCCTCGGCGATGCTGGCCGCGCGTGTGCCGCCGGCCGCCACCACGCGGTCGAGGTTCGGCGTGGCGATGTCGAAGACGGTGAGCGGCGTGCCCTTGCGGATGATGTTGGTGGCCATCGGGCCGCCCATGGCGCCGAGGCCGATGAATGCGATCTTGGACGACACGTGTGTGCTCCTCCCTTACAGGACGCCGTGGTTGATGTAGGTGGTCTTGCGCTCGGTGTAGAAGTCGATGGCGGCCGATCCCTGCTCCGAACCGCCCATCCCGCTGCCGTGCCGGCCGCCGAACGGCGCGTGGAAATCAATGCCGGCGGTCGGGGCGTTGATGCTCACCAGCCCGGCGCGCGAGGCCCGGCGGAAGCGCTCGGCCACCCGGATGTTCGACGTGCAGATGCCGCTGGACAGTCCGAAGGCGGTGTCGTTCGCCACCGCGATCGCCTCGTCCAGGTCGTCCACCGCGATGACCGCGGCGACCGGGCCGAAGATTTCCTCGCGGTTGATCCGCATGGCGTTGGTGGTGTTGACGAACAGCGTCGGCGCGACGAAATAGCCGCCGCTCTCGGTCTCCAGGGCGCCGCCGCCCGCGGCGACCTCCGCCCCTTCCGACCGGCCGATCCCGATGTAGTCCAGCACGCGCTGGCGCTGCGCAGCCGACACCACGGGGCCGATCTGGGTGTCCGCCGCCAGCGCGTCGCCGACGCGCAGCGCCGAAACCTTGGCCGCCAGGGCCTCCACGAACGCGTCGTGGATCCGGCGCTCGACGATGAGGCGGCTTGAGGCCGTGCAGCGCTGGCCGGAGGCGTAGTACGATCCGTCGAGCGCGATGTCCACCGCCGTGGCGATGTCCGCGTCGGCGGTGACGACCAGCGGGTTCTTGCCGCCGAGTTCGAGCTGCACCTTCTTCATGCCCCGCGCAGCGCGCGTCAGGATCGTCTCGCCCACGGGACCGGAGCCGGTGAAGGTGATGGCGTCGGCGCCGTCGATCAGGGCGTCGCCGATCTCCCGCCCGTGGCCCGACACCAGGTTGAGCACGCCCGGCGGAACGCCGGCCTCCACCGCCGCTTCGACCAGCGCCCAGGCCGAAGCCGGGGTCAGCTCCGAAGGCTTGAAGACGACGGTGTTGCCGTAGACGAGGGCGGCCGCGATCTTCCAGGACGGCAGCGCGATGGGAAAGTTGAACGGCGTCACCACCGACACGACTCCCACCGGCTCCCGCGTGACCGCGACGTTGAAGCCGGGGCGCAGGCCCGGCAGGAACTCCCCGGGCGCCCGGAGCGCCTCGGCCGCGAAATAGTCCCAGCACTGCGCGGCACGGCGCACCTCGCCGATGCCCTCGGCCCGCGTCTTGCCCTCCTCGCGCGACAGCAGCGCGCCCAGCTCCTCGGCCCGCGCGGACAGCGCGGCGGCGACGCGCCGCAGGATCTCGTTGCGCTGCACCGGCCCGGTCGCGCTCCACACCGGCAGGGCGGCGCGCGCGGCGTCGCGCGCGGCGCGCGCCTGGCCCGCGTCGGCGAGCGCGAACAGGCCGATGACGTCGTCCGGGCGGGACGGGTTGAGGTTCTCCTCGTACCGGCCCGACATCACCCACTCGCCGGCGATGAAGTTGTTCTTCTGGCGCTGATTGGCGTCGTCTCTCATGTGCGTTTCCCGCCTCCCCGCTGCGCCGCCCAACCGGCGGCCGGCAGCTTATTTCACTGTATGAAATGCTATATCATTTACACTCTACCATGTGGGTGGCAGAATGCAATCGCTTTGGATGAATAAAGCGCGCCGCACCCTGCAAATCGGCCGCAACCGGGGGAAAAATACCAAACAATGCGCAGAGATACGCCAATTATCCCTTAGTTTCTGCGCACAACTCCAGCGTATGACCGCCGATCATCTCGCAGTTACTTGGCGTGCGCGCGCTTGGCGCGGCGATCATCTATCATACAAAACGAAAGGGAGGATGCGATGGGGCTGAAATCCGTTCTGACACTTGGCACCGCCATGGTTCTGTTTGCCGCCACGGCGGCGGAAAGCCGGGCCAAGGAGATCAAGATCGGCGTCATCTACGACCAGACCGGCCCGTTTGCCGGCGGCGGATCGGTGAACGCCTCCATCGGCACCCAGATCGCCATCGACCTGATCAACGAGCGTGGCGGCATTGAGGGCTACCGGCTCGTCCCGATCACCGTCGACGCGCAGTCGAAGGTCGACGTGGCGATCAATGCGGCCGAACGCCTGCTCAACGAGGACAAGGTCGATCTGATCATGGGCGTCTATTCGAGCGCCCAGTGCGTGCCCATGGCGTCGAAGGTGGACAACGCCAAGCGCTTCATGTGGGCGAACGTCTGCATTTCCTCGGCGGTGTTCGCCAACCGGAACCTGCAGTACGTGTTCCGCGCCCAGGTCCATTCCGACCAGTACGGCGAGGCGTCGTGCAAGTTCCTGGCGGAGACGTCCAAGGAGACGCTGGGGATCGCTCCGTCCGACCTCAAGGTCGCCATCCTGCACGAGGACGGGCCCTATGGCTCGGGCGTCGCCAAGGCCAACAAGGAGGCCTGTGGCAAGGCCGGCATCAACGTGGTGCTCAACGAAGGCTACGCGGTGAGCGCCACCGACCTGTCGCCGACCATCGCGAAGCTGCGCCGCGCGCGCCCCGACGTCATTCTCCACACCGGGTACAACCCGGACATCGCGCTGTTCCTGCGCCAGGCGAAGGAGCAGGGCCTGAAGTGGAAGGCGCTGATCGGCCACGGCGCCGGCTACTCCAACATCGACCGCATCCGCGAGACGGCGGGCAAGGACGTCGACTTCGTGATGGACGTCGACCCGGTGTCGGCGCAGTTGCTGAAGCCGGAAAGCCTCGCCCCCGGCTTGGCCGAGGTGATCGCCGAGGTCGAGAAGCGGTTCAAGGCCAAGACCGGGGCCAACTACACCGAGACCAACGTGTGGATGGGCTTCAACCAGTCCTGGATCCTGTTCACCGATGTGCTGCCGCGCGCCATCAAGACGTACGGCGGCGTGGACCCGGAATCGCTGCGCAAGGCCGCCCTCGACACCGACCTGCCGGTGGGCGGCTCCACCCAGGGCTACGGCGTGAAGTTCAACCCGCCCGGCGATCCCATGTCGGGGCAGAACGCCCGCTCCTTCCCCGTTGTGATGCAGCACACCCCGGACGGCACCAAGGTGCTGTGGCCGAAGGAGGTGCGCACCGCCGCCCCGGTGATGCCGCTGCCCAAGGGCCACACCTACGCGCCCTGACGGTCCGTGTCCGGCGCCGCCGCCCCCAGCGGCGGACGCCACCCCGCCGACGCCGGCGACCCGCGTGCGGCGCCGCGCGCCCTGGAGAAGGTTTATGCTCGCAGTTGAAGGGTTGAGTAAGGTCTTCGGCAGCATCGCCGCCGTCAACAACGTCTCGTTCCGCGTCGAGAAGGGCGAGATCCTCGGCCTCATCGGGCCGAACGGCTCGGGCAAGAGCACGACGTTCAACTGCATCGCCGGCTTGCACGTCCCGACCCGCGGCCGCATCCTGTTCGACGGAAAGAACATCACCGGCCGTCCTGCCAACGCCATCTGCAACGCCGGTGTCGGACGGACCTTCCAGATCCCGCGGCCGTTCCGCAAGCTCACGGTGTTCGAGAACGTCACCCTCGCGGCTTGGTTCGGCCAGAACCGCGCGGTCCCTCGGGAGACCTGCGAACGCCAGGCGGCGGAAGCGCTCGAACTGGTCGGTCTGCCGCACGACCCGCGCGCGACCACCGACGGCATGGGCGCCGCGGCGCTGAAGAAGCTCGAACTGGCGCGGGCGCTCGCCAGCCAGCCCAAGCTGCTGCTCGCCGACGAGAGCCTGAACGGTCTCGACCAGGCCGAGATGCAGCAGGCGGCGGACATGCTGGAACTGGTCCGCCGCGAGCGTGGCATCACCATCGTCTGGGTGGAGCACATCATGGGCGTGCTGATGCGGGTGGTCGACCGCGTGGTGGTCCTCGACCACGGCGAAGTCATTTACGACGGCAGCCCGGCCGGCGCGCAGACCAACCCCGCGGTCGTCGAGGTCTATCTCGGACGCGAGGCGGTGAGACATGACACCCGGGAGGCTTGCCCATGAGCTTGCTTGAACTCGACGGCGTGTGCGCCGGATACGGCGGCTTCCGCGCGCTCAACGACGTCTCCATGCGGGTGGACGCCGGCGAATCGGTGGCCGTCATCGGCGCCAACGGGGCCGGCAAGACCTCGCTCCTGCGCGTGATCTCCGGCATGCTGCCGGCGCTGTCCGGCCGCATCACCATGCAGGGGCAGGATCTGCGCGCGCTTCCGGCGCACCAGGTGCTCGCCACGGGCATCGCCCACGTCCCGGAGAACCGCCACCTCTTTCCCCGCCTGACGGTTGAACAGAACCTCAAGCTCGGCGCCTTCCTTCCCAGCGCACGGGCACGATTCGGCGAGCGGCTGGAGTACGTCTACGCGCTGTTCCCGCGCCTCAAGGCGCGGCGCCACCAGCTCGCCGGCACCATGTCGGGCGGCGAGCAGCAGATGTGCGCGATTGCCCGCGCCCTGATGAGCGGGCCCAAACTCGTTCTGCTGGACGAGCCCTCGACGGGCCTCGCTCCCATCGTCGTCCAGCAGGTCTTCGACCTGGTGCGGCGCATCCGCGACGACGGTTACACCGTGCTGATCGTGGAACAGAACGTCACCCAGGTGCTGGCCGTCGTCGACCGCGCCTACCTGCTGTCCGTCGGCCGCGTCGAGATGAGCGGCCGCGCCGCGGACCTGCTCACCGACGAGGCGGTGCAGAAGACCTACATGGGGCTTTGACCGATGACGTGCTCACTTGACATCTTCTTCCTCGAAGCAATCCTGAACGGACTGCTCCTGGCCGGTCTCCTGGCGCTGCTGTCGCTTGGGCTCAACCTCGTCTTCGGCGTCGTCGACGTGGTGTGGATCTGCTACGCCGAGCTGGTCATGGTCGGGATGTACGGCATTCACTTCGCGTACGCCACTCTCGGCCTGCCGCTGCCGCTCGCCCTGTTTCTGGGGGTGGCGCTCACCGCGCTGTGCGGGGTGCTGCTGCATCGCCTGGTGATCCAGCCGCTGCTCGACGCCGCGCCCATCAACCAGTTGCTGGCGACCGGCGGGGTGCTGTTCCTGCTGCAGGCGGCGGCCACGCTGGCCTTCGGCATCGAGTTCCGCAACATCGGAGTGCAGCTGGGCTCGCTGTCCACCGAGGACATGTTCTTCTCCTGGTCGCGGATCATCACCTTCGCGGTGGCTCTGGCCGCCATGCTCGGCCTGCGCGCCTTCCTGCGCCACACCTATCTCGGACTCGCCATCCTGGCGCTCAGCCAGGACAGGCACGTCATGCCGCTGATGGGCGCCGACAGCAAGCGCCTGTACGCCGCCACCTCGGCCGTCGGCGGGGGGCTGGCGGGGGTCGGTGCGGCGCTGATGGTGCTGCAGTTCGACATCTACCCGCAGATCGGCCTGCAGTTCGGGCCGCTCATTTTCATGGTGTGCGTGCTCGGCGGACTCGGCAACATGCTCGGCGGCTTCGTCGCCGCGGTGGTGATCGCCCAGTTCATCACCGTCGGCGGCTCGTGCTTCGCCACCGAATGGGGCTACGCCGTCGCCTTCCTGTTCTTCATCCTCATGATGTTCATCCGCCCGCAAGGGCTGCTGGGAGCACGGTCATGACCCGGTTCCGTCCCGTCCACGCCGTCGGCCTCGCCGCGCTTGTCGCCCTGCCCTTCGTGGTCCGCGCCGCGCTGCCCGACGGCGAGCGCTACTATCTCCACATCCTCATCCAGATGCTGCTGTGGGCGCAGATCTACACCGGGTGGGCGCTGATGGGCCGCTTCGGGCTCACCTCGCTGGGCCACGGCGCGTTCACCGGCATCGGCGCCTACGTGACGGTGATGCTGTGGAACTACGCCGGCCTCACGCCGCTGCTCGGCATCCCGCTTGCCGTGGCGGGAGCCGTGGCGCTCGCGCTGTTGATCGGCTATCCCAGCTTCCTCCAGCGCATCCGCGGCCATTACTTCGCGCTGCTCACGCTGGCGATGGTGGAGTTCGTGCGGCTGTGCATCGTCGGCCTTCGCGACTACACGGGCGGCTCGCTCGGCACCCAGCCTACCCGGTACGGCGACGGGGTGTCGCTCTACGCCGTGCAGTTCGAGGCCGACCGCATGCTGGCCTATTTCGTGGCGCTCGCGGTCTGGCTGGTCGGCATCCTGGTGTGGGTCTGGGTTGATCGCAGCATGGACCGCTACGCCCTCGACGCGCTTGGCCAGGACGAGGAGGCTGCGGCGGCCGTGGGAATCGACGTCACCCGCGAGAAGCTGAAGATCACCGCGCTGTCGGCGGCGATGTGCGCCTTCGGTGGCGCCATCTTCGCGCAATATCAGATGTACATCGGCCCTGACACCATCGCCGGCTTCGGCGTCTCGCTCAACATCGTCTTCGGCGTGGTCGCCGGCGGCATCGGGGTTATGCTCGGCCCGAGCGTCGGCGCCGTGCTGACCCAGCTGCTGAGCGAGGGGCTTCGCATGTTCTTCCAAGGGTCGGCGACGCTGAACGCGCTGTTCGGCAGCCGCGTCCTGTCGTTCGACACACTGCTCTACGGCGTGCTGCTCGTGCTGTTCATCATCCACATGCCGAAGGGGATCGTCGGAACCGCCGTCGAGCACTGGGGTCGACGCAAGCACGGGCCGCCCCGTGAGACGGCGCTTCAAAAAGTGAAACGGACGGGATAAGCCTCGGAACCAGGGGCTCCATCAGCGGAGAAGGCCATGCCGTCCTACAAGCCTGTGATCGCGGCGTTGCGCGTCCTGGACGTCCTCGCCGCGGTCAATCGCCTCGATACGCGGGCGAGCGTCGCGGAGATCCACCGCCGGACCGGGATCGACAAGGCGACGATCGTGCGGATGCTCGAAACCCTTGCGCACGCCGGCTACCTCGTCCGCGACGGCGATCAGGCCGTCTACCAAGTCACCGGCAAGGCGCTGAGCCTGAGTACCGCGTTCGACCGCCACACTGTGGTGGGAACGATCATCGCGCCGCTGATGGCGGAGTTCCGGCAGCGCATCGGCTGGCCCTCGGACGTCGCGCTGTTTGACGTGGACGCGATGCTGGTGGTCAAGTCTTCGCGCCAGGGAGAGCCGTTCTCGTTCAACCGGGCCCCGGGCTTCCGGGCCCCGGTCCTCGGAACCAGCCTCGGCCTCGCTTACATCGCGCATTGCCCGGCGGTGGAGCGCGACGACATCCTGCGGCGCATCAGGGATGACTCGGCGCCCTGGTCCAAGCTGGCCCACGATCCCTCCCGGCTGACCAGGAAGCTGGAGGAGGTCCGGGCAAACGGCTACGCCACCATGGACGAGAACTACTCGCGGATCGAGTACGAGGGGCGGATCGGCAGCATCGGCGTCCCGATCATGACCGATCGCAAGCTATTCGCCGCGATCAACGTCATCTATTTGAACAGCACCCTGCGGCCCGAGGCGGCACGCGACACCCTGCTTTCCCCCCTCCAAGACGTCGCGCGCAAGATGGCGCATGAATTGGAACGGAAAGACACCACCGGCATCCCGCTCTGACCCCGCCTGCCGGCCCCCGCCCCCGCCCCTGCCCACGCGGCGGATCACTACCAAGTACTTACTCACTTACTTTTTGCGCCGCCGGCTGTGCACGGGCATTATGATACCGCCTGTCCGTTCCCTCCGAGCGGTGGGGAAAGCAACACGCCGCGGCATGACTTTGGTGCAGAACTCTGCCTGAGAATGGATTTCGCCGAGGCGATGGAGATCAGGCGACCTTCCGGGAGGTCGGCATGCCGAGGCTGGTCATCCGATTGATGACGGCGCAGGCGACCTTGGCTTCGGCTTTTTGTGCGGGCAGAGTCCGGGCGGGCGGGCTGCGTCCGATCAAAACCTTGTACCTGAGCATCGCCACCTCGACAAAGGAGCGACGGCCGTATTGGACGGCTCGCTGCCAGCCCAGCCGACCACGGCTCCTTGATCATCTGGATGTGGCGGTCGCGCCGGGTGGGCGCTCTCTCGGCGGTGTCGCTCACCACCGCGGTCGCGCGCGGCGGGATGATCACCTCCGCATTGGGGCTGTGGGCGGTCACGCTGCGATAGACAGGTTCGCCGTTGTACGCGCCGTCCGCCAGGACCGTGCCGATCGGGCGCGTGATCTGGGACAGACCAGCGAGACGTCTCCCTCCTCGTTGCTCGTCAACGCCGAGGCGAGGATCTCGCCGGTGGCGGGATCGACGGCCAGGTGCAGCTTGCGCCAGCATCGGCGCGCGGTGCCGCCGTGCTTTTCCAGGTGCCACTCGCCGCGGCCGAACACCTTCAGCCCGGTGGAATCGATGACCACGGTGACCGGCCCGTCCGTCCTGGCCAGCGCCACCGCGATCTCCAGATCGGCGCTGCGCCGGGAAAACGTCGTATGATCGGGAACCGGCAGCGTCAGGCCGAGCAAGCGCATCAGCGAGCCCAGCAAACCCTCGGTCTGGCGCCACGGCCGACCGAACGCTAGGCGCAGCAGCAGCCCGGTCTCGATGGCGATATCGGAGTAGCGCGCTGGCCGGCCGCGCCGCTGCGTGGCGATCGCATCCTCACCCAGATCGTCAGGTCGCCCCGCCGGCGCAGTGCCGCATCGTAGGCCGCCCAGTTCTCCACACGGTACCGGGCCTTCGGTATTTTGTGGCGGCGCGGCTCGTTGGCCTTGTGGAGCATCGGGTTCTCGGCTTCAGCGGGCCGCTTCTATACCCGCTCGCCCTCCCGACCGCCACCAGCCCCGCCTTTTTTGCACCAACGTCCGCAGCGAGCCGTAAACACAGATCCATCAATCCGTTGCTCTTGTTCGGCCCGCTCCTCCTGCGTAGCGGGACACGCCAGGGCAAGCCTGGTTCCAGCGTCCGTCCGTCCCGAGCTCCTGAGCCCATATACACTGGTAGCTCTGGGGTGGTGAGATCATGCCCGGTGCCGGATTGTAGGTGCCCAACCCATCGCGCACATCTCCATTCGAATCGCTGAATACCCCAATCCGTTGGGGAGAGGCGGGCGTCCCAAAAGCATGGGCCCAACGTGGCACATAGACCGTGCCTGATGAACGCTGATTGTCAGTTGTACCAGCGCAACCAGTGAGTAGAGCGACGAGTGTGCCTGCCCATATCAACGTCTCACGCATCTGCACCTCCTAGGGCATGTGTTTACGGAGACCTGCGCATTTAACGGCCCTATGTTGTGTCCGCTGTAGCCGCGACGGGTCGAATCCAGAACGGCAAGCGATGTACGTCGAAAACATGCGGAAATGCCTTACATCTCGCTCACCTCCGCAGCTATTTGGAGGCGGATGACTGAGCTGAGAGGGCGACCGTCCAACGACGCTCGAGGAATCGCCATACATCGACTTTGGTGCAGAACTCGGCCTGCGGACAGATTTCGCCTAGCTGTCCGGATGCGATACGTCCTTGGCGGCATACACCCTGAGCTGAGCGGCCACCTTGATTTTGGTGAGGTCACACGGACTAGGAGGTCGGTAAGCGGGGTTGGTCAGCTCGGGGTTTTCCTTCAGGCGTGAACCGTGCCGGGTTTCCCGGAGGCCATTTGGCTTGAGTCACGCCGCCATGGCGACGTCCTCAGTTTGGGCATAATAGCGCGCTTCGGCCTCGGCGGGAGGAATGTTGCCGATGGGTTCGAGCAGACGCCGGTGGTTGAACCAGTCCACCCATTCCAGGGTAGCGAACTCGACGGCCTCCAGGGTGCGCCACGGTCCGCGGCGGCGGATCACTTCGGTCTTGTAGAGGCCGTTGATCGTCTCGGCCAAGGCGTTGTCGTAGGAATCGCCGACGCTGCCGACGGACGGCTCGACGCCGGCGTCGGTGAGGCGCTCGGTGTACCGAATGGCAAGGTATTGCGATCCGCGATCGGAATGATGGACGAGGCCACTGCCCTTGGCCGGCCTGCGGTCGTGCAGCGCCTGCTCCAGGGCGTCCAGAACGAAGCCGGCGTGGGCGGTGCGCGACACCCGCCAGCCCACGATGCGACGGGCGAAGGTGTCGATGACGAAGGCCACGTAGACGAAGCCCTGCCACGTGGCCACGTACGTGAAATCGGCCACCCACAAGGCATTCGGGCGGGGCGCCTGGAACTGCCGGTTCACCCGGTCGAGCGGGCAAGATGCCGCCTTGTCGCTGATCGTGGTCCGCACCACCTTGCCCCGCGTCGCCGCCTTCAGCCCCATGCGCCGCATCAGGCGAGCCACCGTGCAGCGCGCCACGTCGAGGCCTTCCCGCCGCAGCTGCCGCCAGACTTTCCGCACCCCATGGACCTGTAAGTTTTCCTCCCAGACTCGCCGGATAGCCAGACTCAGCTCCGCGTCGCGTCGCGAACGGGCCGGCGCCTTGGCCGGGTCGGTCCGTCGGGCGGCGTGGGCGTGATAGGTGGACGGGGCGATCGGCAGCACTCGGCAGATCGGCTCGACCCCGTGGATGGCGCGGTGCGCGTCAATGAAGGCGATCATTTCTTGAACGGGCGGTCGAGCTCCGCCTGGGCGAAATACGCCGACGCCTTGCGTAGGATCTCGTTCGCCTGGCGCAATTCCCGCACCTCGCGTTCCAGCGCCTTGATCCGCTCCTGTTCGTCCGTCGTCGGACCGGGCCGCTTGCCCTGGTCGCGTTCGGCCTGCCGGACCCAGCCTCGCAGCGTCTCCGCCGTGCAGCCGATCTTCGCCGCGATCGAGCCGATCGCCGCCCGCTGCGAACCGTGATCCCCCGCGTGCTCGAACACCATCCGTACCGCGCGTTCGCGGACTTCAGGAGCGTATTTGCGTGATGCCGCTTTCGTCATGATGACCCCAGTCTCCCAAGAAACGGGGCCTCCGGGAATCCCGGCGCGGTTCAGGAAGTGGCGCACCGTGAACGTGAGGTCGTCGAGCGGGAAGCCGGTTGAGCGGCGCAGCTCGCAGACGATGGCCCGTTCTTCGTCGGTGGCTCGCCAGCGCAGGTGCTGAGGCCGCGAGGAGTGGTCCTGGACGTCCTCCGTTCCGCGCTTGCGCCATTTGCGGATGGTCTCGGGGCTCACGCCGTAGCGTTTGGCCAGCACGCCGGAGGACTCTGTGGACGCCGCGATGGCGGCGCGCACGGCTGGGGTGGTGCGGGCGTTGGGATGGATCTGGTACATAGCGGCTCCTCCCCGAAAGCCGCGGAGCCGGCGGTCGCCGCCTTGGTCATGATCCCCGGTCCGTGCTCCCCGTCAACCCTGGCCCTGACGGGCCACCACCCAAAGGGCGGCGGTGGGGTTGACCGGGATCAGCGGGCCGGGGGTTTGGGGCTCTTCATGGCGGCGACGGACCGCTGTGCGCCCTTGCTCCGTTTGACATGGCACGCTCGGGCAAGCCCCGCGAACATCCAGCCATATTCCTGGATGGCCCAACAGACCGGGTCCCAACAACATTCCGCCATCAAACAGCTAGTCCGTTCGGACGATGCGATGAGCCCTTCTAAATAATACTATTGCCAAAAGCAAAACGGAGATAAAATAGATGTCGCAACTGCGCACCGCCGGGCTGCGGAAATAACCGCTGTACGTTACATTTGGTTTTGGCAATATCATTGGTGAATAAGGGGAGGCGTTATGTCTATCAGTTTCGAAGATAAGTTTGCGGCAGATCTTCATGCAATCAGAATCATGCTCTCCTTGGTTACTGTCGATCACTTGCTTCAATATGACAACCCTATCGCCGCTCTCGCGGCTCTCGCAGATAGTGGACATGCATCTGCCAATGTTCTTCGAATTCAAGCAGACTCACATGAAGCAGAAACTGAATATCGAGAGGCCATCCACGAGCGCATAGATGCAATTACCAGCACGGTTAATGCCGCAATAACTAAAATTAAAAATTAGTCCGCCGCCTTGATCTAAAGTAACGTTGATTTATTATTGGTAAATTCGCGCCCATGATCTCGACTGCTCTTATCGATGCTGACAATTATACTCCTACAATTGAGCCTGTGAGGCTGGTGGGCGTGAACTGTTGAAGGAAGTCTCCGCTTGAGGAGGCTTCCATGACCGCCGCTCTGGATGTGTTGACGGGTTGGCCGTCCCAGCTCGATGAGCTGTTCGGCCGCATTTCTGGTGAGTTCGCGCGTGCCGAGCCGCGTCGGCAGGCCCGCAAGTACCTGGAAGGGCTGCTCGGCGGCGCCAAGCGCAAGAACGGCTGGCAGCTGGCCGAACAGATCGGCGACGCCCGGCCCTGGCGCACGCAGCGGGTGCTCAGCCATGTACTGTGGGACCAAGACCGTGTCCGCGACGTGTGTCGCGCCTACGTCGTCGAGCAGCTCGGCCGCGATGGTGTGCTCATCGTCGATGAGACCGGCTTTCTCAAGAAGGGCGAGCACTCCGTCGACGTGGCCCGGCAATACTCCGGCACCGCCGGGCGCATCGACAACTGCCAAGTCGGTGTGTTCCTAGCCTACGCCACCGACCGGGGCCACGCGCTGATTGACCGCCGCCTCTATCTGCCCGAGGACTGGCTGGATGACGCGCATCGGCGCGAGGGGCGCGTCCCGGCCGACGTGGCGTTCGCCACCAAGCCGGCGATGGCGCGGGCGATGATCGCGCAGGCCCTGGATACCGGCGAGCCGTGCGGTTGGGTGGCGGCGGACGCGCTCTACGGCTCGGACAAAAGCCTGCGCGTGCTGCTGGAGCAGCGCGGGGTTCCCTACGTGCTGGCGGTGCGCGGCAACGAGGTGCTGAACATCCTGACCGCTGTAGGGACGTTCCGATGTGAGCGCGTCGAACACGTCGGCGACCGCGACAATGCGCGCTTCCAGTGGAATGGCCACGCGGAAAGGCCGTTGGGATATTCCCAGAACGCGCTTGGCGGCATGATCGATGGGCATGCCCTTGCCGTGCTCAAAGCGAAGGCGTTTCCACAACGGCATGATACGAGCAGGACGGCCTTTGCCGAACCCGGTGCGGACCGAACCAACTCAGCGATGAGGGCGGGTCAGCTGCCGAGAAGCTCCTGCACGGCGGCAAGGAGTTGATTGGAGGCGACGGGTTTGCGGAGGAATGTCACGCCAAGGTCTGTGGCGTCACGTTCGCTGTCAGACCCCATATCCCCGGTCAGAATGATGCCGGGTATCGGATGGCCAGCCTGTGCGCGGATGGAGGCAACGGCGTCCGTTCCGACTTCGCCTCCTCGCAGTCGGTAATCCGCGACGACAAGGTCCGGCGCACGCGGCATGTCTCGCAGACCTTCGAGAGCCTGCGCCGCGGACCCAGCGATGACGACCTCGTAGCCCCACTCCATGAACAAAGTCCGCAACCCGGAGAGCACGATCACGTCGTCATCGATCAGAACAGCCAAACGCCATTGCCCGTCGGCCGTTACAACCGGCTTGGGCCGGGGCGGACTTGTCCCCGCGGCGCCCGCAAGGGAAACGTCGACCGCAAAGGTCGACCCACGCCCCGGTTCGGAGCGTACGGTCACCGGGTGATCAAGCAGATGGGAGAGCCGCTGCACGATGGCAAGCCCCAGGCCCAACCCTTGGCTCCGGTCGCGTTCCGGGTTGTTGACCTGATGGAACTCTTCGAACACCCGACCCATCTGCTCGGCGGATATGCCGATTCCACTGTCGTGAACCTGGATGCTCACGCGGTCGGGAGCGATGTCGCAGACGACCCGCACATAGCCTTCAGGGGTGTAGCGCAAAGCATTCTCGACCAGATTGCGCAATATGCGACCGAGCAGCACCGGATCGCTTCGCACCGCCAGAGCTGGTCCGGGGTCGGTGACATGGAGTTCCAGACCCCTGCTCGCCGCGATCGGTGAATAAGCGGCTCGCATCTCATCCAGCAGCGACGCAAGCGGCATGTCACGGACCTGAGGCACAATCGTTCCGACATCCAAGCGAGAGACGTCGAGCAGGCTGTCGAGCAGGGCCTTCAACGTGTCCAAGGCACGCTCCAGGGCCATCAGCGACCGGCGGCTCCGGTCCTCGAGGGCATGAGACTGCAAAACGCCGGCGAACAGCAAAGCCGACTGGAGCGGTTGCCGCAAATCGTGGCTGGCGGCGGCCAGGAATCTGGACTTGGACTGGTTGGCTTCATCGGCCAGGGTCTTGGCATCCCGCAGAGCCTGCTCCATCGCCCGACGCTCGGAGACGTCCATGTTCATGCCGCTCAGGCGGACTGGACGACCGCTGCCATCATGTTCCGCCCGCCCCACTCCCAGTAACCAGCAGACCCCCTTTACCGGATGCGAGATGCGAAACTCTGCCTGGTAATCCGGCCGCCTGCCTTCAAGCACGTCCTGCACGGCCTGCCGCAACGCCGGGTGATCGTCCGCAACAACCAAGTCGTAGAACGCGGGTTCACTGGGGTGGAACGTCGTCGGATCGACACCCAACAGACGGTACATGCCGTCCGACCAGGTTACGACACCAGTGCGGAGATCGAGATCCCACAGACCGGCGTTTGCGGCGTTCAAGGCAATGGCGAGATTCCGTTCGCTCCGCTGCAAGGCCGCCTCCACGGACTTGCGCTCGGTGATGTTGATGTTCAGGCCGCTCATGCGCAACGGCGTGCCGTCCGTGTCGTAATGGACGCGCCCGGTGGATAACACCCATCGGACCGCCCCATCCGGGAGCATGATGCGGTATTCCAGTGCGAGATAGGGCTTCCGCTCACCGAAGAGCTGCGCCTGAGCCGCGGCAGTGATGGTTTCGACATCGTCCGGTCTCACTGTACGGAGCCAGGATTCCAAGCAGGGAGCATCGCTCTCCGGGTCCAAGCCGAACAGGCGATAACTGCCCTCCGACCAGTGCCCGCGCCCGGTGCGCAAATCCCAGTCGAAACTGCCGGCCTGAGCCGACTGCAGGGCCAAGCTGAGGCGTTCGTTGCTTGCCCGAAGCTCCTCTTCGGCCATCGTCCGTCGGGAAATGTCCAAAAGATGGACGGTCAGGCCCCTCGGGGTGGGAAACGCTCGGAGCCAGAACCAGCGGCCGGTCTGGGGACCGCGGAATTCGACGTCCACCGGAACCCGTTCGGTCATGGACCTGTGCAACTCATCCGCCAACTGGCCTTCGGCGAGTTCGGGAAAGGCGTCCCACAGCCGCATGCCGAGCAGGTCGCGGCCTTGAGCGACCAGGGTCCTGGCCATGTCGTTGAGTTCGAGGAATTGCCAGTCCCGATCGAACTCGATGACGCCATCCACGGTGTTGGCCAGCAACACGCTGACTTTGCGGGCGGAGTGTTGGGCCTCTTCGCGCACTCTCAGGAAACGGCGTATACCCCACAGGGCGCCGAGGCCCGTGGTCAGGAGCAGCCCAAGAAAGATGGCCACGGTCCAGAAGGTTGCGGTGTGGATGGGACGCATCGCCGTCGCTTTGTCGAGCCCGACGTGCAGATACAGGCCCCGGGCACCCGACGTTGCTGGTGAATAGGCAAACACCCGTGGCCGACCGTCCATCCCCGCCAATTCAACCACACCTTTGGTCGCCTCGCGCAACAAAGGACCGAACGGTTCCGGCAACAAGCGGCCGGCCAGTTCCGGTGCGTCAGGGATGGTTGCGAGAACCGTTCCGTCACGGTCGGCGACAAGGAGACAGGTGTTGTCCGGCAAAGATTCCTGCGTGAGGGACTCCCGCAGCCAAGCGGTGTCGAGAAGTGCCGCAATCACTCCATGGTAACCTCCATCCTCCCGGCGATGGGCACGGGCGAAGGGAATGGCGGGTTGTCCCGTGATCGGCGATCGCATGGACTGGCCTGTGACGATGCCATCGGTGCTCGCCGCATCCTGGAGGAGCCGACCTGCAATCACCCGCCCCACCGTCATGGAGTCCGTCGAGCACCATACGGCACCGTTCGCGCCGGAAATTTCCATTGCCATGTAGCTCGGATACTTGGCCCTGATCCGGTACATGACCTCCTGGCAGGCCGTGGCGTCCATACTCCCCACCCCCGCTTCGGTAAGAGCGAACAGGATGTGATGGATGTCCTGTATGATCCGTCTTTGTTCCGCGTCCACAAGGTCGAGAAAGTGGCTGGCATCCTGTCGAAGCTCGGCCTCACGGGCCGTATGAAGCTGCATGATCGGAAAGAGCTCGAACGCCAGCAACGGAGCAGCGATGAGCAGGAGGAATGACAGCAGGCGGTTGGCTTTTTTACGAGGCGCTCGCTTCTGTAAGGACTTCAGCAATTCCTGTCTCCAAGGGCCGCCCTTTTCTTCCCTGGAGCATTATACAAAAATACACCGGTATGTGATTAGATAAAAATGCGGCCGCCTAAAGGATAGGCATCGGCGTATGCCTTGAGGCAGAGCTGTCAGTCCTATCATAAACCGTCTCTACTGCTTTCCCGCACTCCATCCGGAAAAACCCCTTCCTGTGAAAATCAATTTTCACTCCTGCAAGCTCGCAGAACTTTTTTGAGCAATTGTTTTGCTTCCCAGCGCTGGATTATATTTCCATGGCGCAGCACCATCTCGGCGTAATTCTTCGCCATAGAGGAAAAACACAGAATGCCTTCTTTTTGGGCAGCCTCGTCGGAGCATGCATACTGAGCCTGACGGAGGCATAAGTAAGCGGTCCGGCACCCATCGAGCGCTATGCTTGGCGGATAATCGACCATCGTGCCGAGCCTCGTAGAAGCAATATTGAACAAATTTTGCGCAAGATAACCAGGATTGTGGCGAACGATTCAGCGTGATTCGCGTTTTCAGATGAGTGACCTCATGATTGCTACCTCTTGAGCTGCAACGCTGACCATCGCCCCGCCGCGAACCGCTCGTGATGAGCAGCTGCGGCATTGTCACGGCAACGGTGGCAGCTTGCCGGTCATGACGGTTATCCTCGCCGGATGTCGCCGCTCTCGTATGCCCGCCACCAGTTCCCGCCCGCCGTGATCCAGCACGCGATCTGGCTGTATCTGCGGTTCACGCTGAGCTACCGGGACGTCGAGGAACTGCTGGCTGAACGCGGCATCGACGTGTCATACGAGACGGTCCGCCGCTGGGTCGTGAAGTTCGGGCCGGCCATCGCCGGCAACCTGCGGCGCCTCCGGCCAAGGCCCAGCCCACGCTGGCATTTTGACGAGATGGTGATCAGGGTCAGCGGCCGGCTCATGTACTTGTGGCGGGCCGTCGATGACGAAGGCGAGGTGTTGGAGGTGCTCGTCCAGCGCCGGCGCGACAAGGCTGCGGCCTTGAAGTTGATGCGCAAGCTGCTGAAGAAGCGTGGCTTCGCCCCCACCCAGGTCACCACCGACAAGCTCCGCTCCTACGGGGCCGCCTTCCGCGACCTTGGCCTGACGGCCCGTCATGAGCAAGGGCGGCGAACCAACAACCGAGCCGAAGTCTCGCACCAGCCGGTGCGGCGACGAGAGGGCAAGATTCAGCGGTTCAAATCGCCCGCAGCCGCCCAGCGATTCGTCTCGATGCACGCCGCCACCTACAACACCTTCAACCTCCAGCGCCACTTGGTTTCCCGCCGCACCCTGCGCACCGTCCGGGCGCAGGCGATGACCGATTGGCAGGCCGCGACCGCCGCAGTGTGAACCCATCTGAGGCTCCGGGCTTCCGGTGCGTTGGTCCAGTTCACGTGACAAAGCCCTCCGCCCTGCTCCCGCTTTGGGTTGCCGGGACACCGCTGCGAGAGCTTGAGTTAGCGACCGGTGTATCGGCCTCCAAACTTGGAAAATGCCGCACCGCGCGGAAATTTGTCGCTCGGTTGCTGCCTGACGTGGCCTACGCTTTCGGCGTGGTTGCCCAAGTTCACCGGCACCGGCTGGCGGCGAGCGGAGTCGGGCAGCCTATGCCGTTAGTGCTTTCGACCATCAGCGGCATGGTGCGCGAAGGTTTTGACCGTCCAGAAAAGCTGGCCTTGCAGAGAATTATGCGCCGTCAAATGGGCAGGGTCGGTTGCCATCAACGTTTTAAAGCCATTTTACCATTCGTGCTCCCTGGAGACGAGAGGGAATCGTTTGCCGATACGTTGCGACGGATGTCCACAGCGCTCCAGACGTGGGAAGCACTGACCGATGAAGGGCGGAGCTGAGGGGCAACAGGAGGCGTAGCAGAACGCCCATGATGCGCTGACTATGCCCTCCCGGCGCGCCCGCATCGCCCAGCGGCCTGTCCGACGAGCTCGCGGATCTCGCGGCGGCGCGGGCGGGGTCGGCGGGCACGACGAGGCGGCCGAGCACCCAGACCCTTGCCCCGGTGGCGGTGAACACCAACTGCCGTCCAATGCGGGCAAGGGTGGGCTTCTGTCCGGACTCAGCGGCGTTATGGATGGTGGGTATCCGCGTCACTCACCGGATGGGTACGATTGTGGCGACCAGTTCGACCAAACGCCCGGTCCGCGCCACAGCCTTGGCGGAGCGCCGGGACGCCGCTGACGCTGCCCGGTTGGCTGGCGCCCCGATCACATGAGAAGCTTGCGCACCTTTTCACGTATCCGCACCAAAGCCTTCGACACGGGGCTGTGATTGGCATAGCCGAGTTCGGTTGCGATCTCCGTGAGCTTGGTGGTACCGCGGGTCAGACACACCACGATCTGCCGCTCCTTCCGGTCGAGGAGGGCAACGAAGTCCTGCCAGAGCAGATTGTCGGTGATGTCGCTGTGCGGCCCGACCACGCATTCCGCCCGTTCGAGTTCGACGAAGCGGACTTTGACCTTGGCCCGCTTGTCGTAGAGTTTCCGCTCGAAGTCTTCACGGGCAAAGGACCAGCGTGAGGAGAAATCTTCCTCGACGCGGTTGCTGCGGATACCATCAATGATGCCCGACAATTGACCGTCGTGGTCGGCCTTCTCCACCACTTTGGCCAACGCCTGGCGCGCGTCGTCTCGTCCAAGCCACACAGAACCGCCTTGGCGGCACCGGTCGACCCAAACGCCCTCCGGAGCGTCGCGGCGGAGACGGCGGAGCTTCTGCGGTTCCTTCTTGTTCTCGAACTCCACCAAGTCCAGACCGCGCAAGCGATCCTGGACGACGCTGAACACATGCGGCAGCCAGAAGTCCAAATTGTGCGACAGCATGACCAGCGAGTCGTCCCGGCGAAACGCGCTCTGGGGTGAGCCGGAGACCATGAACGGCCACACAAGGGAGGCAAAAGCGGCGGCCACGCGCTGCGCTACATCCTGGGGAAATAGGTCGTGCTCGCCGAGCATGAAGGAACTGGGCCACGTTGGCCGCCGTAGCGGAGGCAAGCCGAACCGCTCAAGCGTGTTGCGCGGCAGCAGCATGTAGAGCGGCAGGAGGACATCAAGTTTGTTGCTGGTGTCGGGCAACAGGAAAACGTTGGCGTCCTCGCGCAGTCGCAAGTTCGGAGCGACCTCGGCGAGGTTATGGCCAAACATCTGGGGACGAAGCTGCGCCGACTCCCAAGCGAGATTCCACTGGGCCATCAAGCCGTACAGGGACATACGCTGGTGCGCAGCCTCCGAATCCCGCTTCGGCATGGGGAGATACAGAAATTCCGGAGGACTGGGCTGGACCGGGCGAGGGAGGAACTGGAAGAAGAAGCGCGGCGACAAATGGTAGAGATGCGGGTACAGGGCGTCGTCGGCCTCATCGCCGTGGGCGAAGAAGGTGTCCCGAACGTCCAGTGGGGCTTCGGCAATGCTCAAGACCGTTCACTCCATAATGACCTGTTATTCCTCTGACGGCAAATGCGCGACCTTTTGTTCCAGCCGTCCAAAATTTTTTCGCATTCCCCGGCCTCCTTCGACAAAGAGGCGGTCCGCGCCAACGGCCTGCCCGCAGTGAGGCGAGCATCCGCCCTGGAAGGGCGCATCCGACAAGCCGATGCCGGCCATCAAGTCGCCCCGTCCAAGTCGAGAAAACGCGCGCAGGCGAAGGCGCCGCCGGTGAGCCCGGCGGCGCTCTGCCAGACTATGCCGCGGCCGCCGCGATGGCCGTCGCCATTGCGTCAACCGTCATCACGAACTTGGCCGGCTCCGCCACCGCCGTCTTGAGCGTGTCAGGCCACTCCGGGTGGGCCGATGTCCAGGACAGGATCTTGGACGCGCTCAGCTGGCGGTGTCGGGCGAGGTACTGCGACGAAATCTTGGCGGGCACGGACTCGCGCACGAAGTCCGCGTTCGCCGGGCGGATCGTCGTGAATAGCCGAAACGCCTTAGCGAAGGTGTCGAGTTCGCCCGTCTCGGCCGACTGAGAGAGCAACTCCAGGATCGGCCCCGAGGCTGTGAGGTAGGCATCAGAACCTTGGCGTGCGATCGCGTCGGCCACCCGCATCGCATTGCGAACACCGATTGCCGCGAGGGCATCACGGAGAGCGCTCGCCGCATCCGCTCCCCCTTCTTCAGCCCAGTACTGTGCCTTGCCGGCCATACCGTTCATGACATGAAACATCACGGCCTCGGGATCGGGGGAGAGCACCCGCACCATGCCGGGGCGGACGTCGAGAATACCGGCCTCGGTCAAGGCTTGGAGTTCGACCGCGAACCGTGGATGGTTCGCGTCGCCTCCGAACAAGACGGTGGGCTCGCCGAGGAGGACCAGCGCGAGCGTGTCCGGCTCAAGCCGGGGAACCGCTCGGAGACCTCCGTGGGTGTTGACGAGGAGGCCCACGACAAGGTTCTGGCGCAGACGCTGCCCGAGGCCCGATCCGGGCCGCAGAAGCGCTGTGCGGCTGCGATGCAGCGCCACCGTCGCCATTAGATAGGGGAAAACGTCCCGGTACCAGCGGGGCGGCGCCTTCTTGTCGCGTACCGTTTCCGCTGGCTCGTTGTCCAGCCAGGCGAGAACCGGCGGTCGGCACGGCTGCGGCAGGGCGTTCAACAAACGCCGCTGGAACGCGTCGGGGTCCACCGGACGTCGGGCCTTGCTGAGCGTGCCTTCGAGATCACGCCAGTCGCGAAAGCCACCAGCCTTTGCGATGGCCGCCTGACACTTGTGGAGAGGAAAGCAAAAGCCGCTGTCGTCAAACAGCTGCTTCAAGCGTTTGGCACAGCTCTTTGCGCCATTGATGGTCGAGTACATGCGAGCATCCTTCACCTCGGCCATATCGAGACGCGCTGCTCGCCTCTGGCGGCCGGAATGATGGTGCGGTCGCAAGAGTGTTCAGAACACGTTGGACGAGAGTCCTTTGCCAAGGCAGCGGCCGCGCCGACGGTTGCGGCGCTTGTGTTCAATATAGTGGTGCGTGAAACAAGGTCAAACCTGCTCGCTTTGAGACCGGATATCCGGCCCACACACGCCACAGGTAACTAGCGGCGCCCGATGTCGCGACAGATCGAACCGGCCGATGATGGTGTGTAGTCGGCGTGAAGGAGGCGCTTAAGTCTCTTGGGCAGGTCAAGGAGCACTGGCGCGGCGTCGGCGTGACGCTGGTCATCAACTGGGCGGTCAAGCCCTTCTCGATGGCGCTGCTCGGCTCCCTGTTCATCGGCCACCTGTTCGCTCCGCTGCTGCCGGCGGAGCAGATTCCATCCTACATCGGCGGGCTGATCCTGCTGGCGGCGGCCCCCTGCACGGCGATGGTGTTCGTCTGGTCGAACCTGTGCGAGGGCGAGCCGCACTACACCCTGAGCCAGGTGGCGCTGAACGACCTGATCATGGTCTTCGCCTTCGCGCCGCTGGTCGGGCTGCTGCTCGGCGTCTCGTCGATCACCGTGCCCTGGGGAACCCTGCTGCTGTCGGTGGCGCTCTACATCGTGCTGCCGGTGGTCGCGGCCCAGTTCTGGCGCCGCACCCTGCTGGCGTCGGGCGGCGAGCCCGCCCTGGGGCGCGCGCTGTCGGTGCTGCAGCCGGTGTCGCTGGTGGCGCTGCTGACCACGCTGGTGCTGCTGTTCGGCTTCCAGGGCGAGCAGATCCTGGCGCAGCCGCTGGTCATCCTGCTGCTGGCGGTGCCGATCCTGATCCAGGTCTACCTCAACGCCGGGCTGGCCTACTGGCTGTCGCGCCGGTTCGGGGTGGCGTGGTGCGTGGCGGCGCCGGCGGCGCTGATCGGCGCCTCGAACTTCTTCGAGCTGGCGGTGGCGGCGGCCATCAGCCTGTTCGGGCTGGGCTCCGGGGCGGCGCTCGCCACCGTGGTCGGCGTGCTGGTCGAGGTGCCGGTGATGCTGTCGGTGGTGAGGATCGTCAAGGCGACCAGACCCTGGTACGAGGGGCGGGCCGACGCCTGATGGCCCGGCTCTGCAATGGGACCATCACCGGAGGGTGGCATGTCTGAGCATGAAAGCGAGAACGGCGCGGGCTTCCCAAGCCTGGACGAGCCCTATTTCGAGGCGCCGGACCTCGGCAAGCTGACGCCTGGGCATGTGTCCACCCACCGGCATTCTGAAATGCCAGATCGACTGGCTACCGCTGGAAAGCGGCGGGGTTCGGCCGACGCAGGGGCGCACGCTGGCCGTGATGCAGGTGTCGGGCGGGTCGCAGTCGTTCAACGCGGTCAACGCGATGCGGGTGCTGGGGCGCTGGATGCGCATGGTGACCATCCCGAACCAGTCGTCGGTGGCCAAGGCGTTCCAGGAGTTCGACGAGGCCGGCCGGATGAAGCCGTCGCCCTACTACGACCGCGTGGTGGACGTGATGGAGGAGCTGGTGAAGTTCACCCTGCTGGTGCGCGACCGCAGCGACTATCTGACCGACCGCTACAGCGAGCGCCGGGAGACCGGACGGGCCGTGACCGGCGAGGCGCAGGCCCTCGTTGCTGCCGCCATGAGCGGAGAACGCACCGCGTGAGATTGGGAAGCGTGGCGCTTCATGGTTGGGACGCTTGGCGGGCTCGCCACGTGGACACCAGGAAGGTCGCCACCGTCCCGGCGAGGTTCACCGCCAGCTCCGCATGCCGTGCCGACGGGCGGACCGCTTTGCGTCCACGGCCGTGGGCATCGCTCAGCTTGTTGCGGATGCTGGCCAAGCTGTTCACGACGTTCTGGCAGTTGCCGAGGATGGTTTTGAACACATCCTCGGTGTGCTGGTCCGGGGCGAGCTGGAGGTGCTCGGCGGCCGTCCGGTAAAGCTTCGGCAACTCGTCCCGATCGCTGTAAGTGCCGCCGGCGTCCTCAATGATGTGCTTGCAGACGGTCTCCAGCAGCGTCCGGGCCGAGGTGATCGCTCCCTCCGGATGGGTTGTCCGCCGCTGCAGCGCCCGGGTCCAGGCTTCGTGCACGCTGGCCTCGTCGAAGGCCGCAAGTGTTTCTGAGATGAGAGGGTCGGCCGGCGCCCCGGCGGAGCCGCCGATGGCTTTGACGGTGAACACCGGATAGCCCGATATGGAACTGGTCTCGGCCAGATGGAAGCCATCGCGTTGCAGGAGAGGATTCAGAACCGCGACCATCCGGCGCTGCTCGCCCTCCTCCCGGGTTCGTGGATGCAGCAGAGCCTCCAGGAAGCGAAAGAACCGGCGTTGCGAGCAGGTATAGGCACCGACGACCTCCAGGGCGTCATCGTTGTCCATGTCTGCGTTTCGGTGCATGTGGCGGTCAAGGTCATCCTGCACCGTTCCACCGGAATAGAGACGGGACGGCAGGCGGTCGATCGGCCAGATGTCCCGCAGGAACTCGAATATTGGCACATGGCCGGAAAGGTTGAATGGGATAAGCGCCCGGCCGATCGACCGCCGAAGAAGTTCGGAGATCAACCGCTCGCCTGCCTCCTCAACCCGCCCCACGGCCTCTTCCAACTCATAGTTCGGGCCATCCTGTAAAAGCTGGTACGCAAGCTGAAGCAAACGCTCACGTGACAATCCGCTGATCCGCCCCTGCACATAGTTGCGCTTGCTGGCGAACGCCTCCTCACGGTCACCGGACGCGAGCCCCAATCCCTCACACACCACCGGCAGGATGTTGGCGCTGGTCGGATACAGGGCTTCGACGATGGCGCTGCGCAGCGGAGCAAGCGGGGCGGAGGGAGGCGGTGGCATCAGGACAGTCCAACCGTGAGGGGAGTACGAAGCTTAAGCTGAAGCCATGCTACCAACAACGCCGAGGTATCAGCCCGTCATGACCGTGTCGCTTGGCCTAGGCGGAGATACGGTGGAGACGCTCGGGCTGCTCCCCTGACCACGGGTATCGACTGTCACTGTTATGGGATGCTTTGCAGGCCTTTGAGCGATTTGGGCGGACGGCCGCGCCGGCGAGGCGCTTCCGGTGCAGGGAGCGGCCGATCTTCCAAAAGACCCTGTGCGACGGCCTGACCCAACAGGTTCTGAACCGACGAGACCGACCAGCGCGTTTCCCCGCGGGGCGTCCGGCAGTGCAGCTCTTCAAGATGCCGGGCAATGTTGGTCAGGGTTGGGTTGTCCAGCGTCTTTACCGCCGAAGCGACCAGGGTGACGAGGTCGTCGCTGTCCCGCCGCCGCGGCGTGCGCTCCAGCACCCGGTCGTCCACGAACCCGTCCCGCGCGAGACGACGCACGGCACGCGCCAGGGCCGGCCCGGTCCAGGGGCCACCGTCGGGGCGCCGCGAGCCATTTCTAGCCAGGCTGCGGGCCACGGTTGCCCAGGAATAGCCGGGCCGCATCGCTCGGACGTGCGGCAGGATGTCGTCGGCCACCCGCAGCACATCGGCGTCGCGCCGCGCCTCGCGGGCGTCGTTGACGGCGCGCACCGCCGACGCGGACCGGAAGCGCAGGCCCGGATTGCCGCCGATCCGGCCACGCTCCCTGGCGGCCTTCAGCCCGGCCTTGGTGCGCTCACGAATGAGCGCGCGTTCGAACTCGGCCACCGCGCCAAGGATCTGCAAGGTGAAGCGGCCCTGTGGGCTGGTGGTATCGATGGGATCGCCCAGCGAGCGGAAGCCCGCCCCTTGGGCGTCGAGCGCCTCGATGATCTCCAGGAGATGGGCGAGCGAACGGGCCAGCCGGTCGATGCGCACGACGACCAGCACGTCGCCGGTACGGCAGCGCGCGATGGCACGCTTCAGCTCCGGACGCGAGCGGTCGCCGCCGGACCCATGCTCCCGGTGAATTGTTGAGCAACCGGCCGCCGTCAGCGCGTCGAACTGCGGGTCGGTGGTTTGCTCGTCGGTCGACACGCGGGCGTACCCGATCAGGGCCATGGGCCTCTCCCAGCGTAGCGGTCCGGAAACGGTGCACGCCGCCAAATTTCACCCGATTGAGTGTCGCCGCTGGGTTATTCAGGCGAAAATTGGCTAAGGCGCCGCAACGGGTTTAGCGCCGGATAGGCGAGCCAATCAGGAGAAAATCAGACTTATCCTGATCAGAATTGCAGAGTTGATCAGGTGAAAAGTGTCGGGCCAAGCGAAGTCGCCTCGCGATCTCATGGATGTACCCGACGATCTCTGGCGGATCGCCCGAGAGCGGGAACGGGTCATCCGGCCGCTCGTTTTGCAGCCGCTGGCCTATGGCGCGCGCGGGGAACAGCTTGCCGCTGCCGCGCAGACGCTCAACGTGTCGCAGCCGTATCTCTACCGGCTCATTCGGGCCTACCAGGCCGATCCGCGTACCCAATCCCTTTTGGGGAAGCGCCCTGGTCGCAAGGTCGGCGTGCGCCGGCTCGATGAACGGGTCGAGACGATCATCGAAGAGGAAATCCGTACGAACTACCTGGGGCTTCTCAAACCAAGGAAGTCAGCGCTTCTGAAGGGCATCCACGCGCGGTGCAAGACGGAGAAGCTGCCAAAGCCGGCGCGTGAGACGGTCGATCTGAGGTTGGCGGCCATCAGCAAGCGCGAGCAGACCAAACGGCGCCACGGGGCAAAGCGGGCACACGACGAGTTCGATCCGATCTGGGGTTCCTTGGAAGCCGATCGTCCCCTGCAAATCGTCCAGATCGACCACACCCCCGCCGACGTCATGGGCATCGAACTGGAGACCCTGGAGGCGATCGGCCGTCCCTTCATCACGCTGGCCATCGATGTCCGAACCCGCGTGTACTGCGGCTTCTATCTCAGCTTCGACCCGCCCTCGGCGGCCAGCGTGGCCGCCTGCGTCGCGCACGCCGTGATGGATAAGACTCCATGGCTGCTGGCCCGCGGCCTGCCGCCCCGGTGGCCGGTGGCGGGGCTGTGCGAGTGCATCCATGTGGACAACGGCAAGGAGTTCCACTCGAAGGCGTTTACGCGAGCCTGTGAAGATTACGGGATCGAGGTCCGCTACCGGCCGCCGGGCACGCCGCACATGGGAGGCCACGTCGAGCGGCGCATCGGGCACCTGTCCCAGGAGCTTCACCTCCTCGATGGAACAACCTTTTCCAACATCAAGGAGCGCGGCGTCTACGATCCGGCGGGCCATGCGTGCCTGACCCTGGCCGAAATCGAGTGGATGGTGGCGGCCATCATCCTGGAGCACCACGCCAGCTTTCACGAGGGCATCGGGACGGCGCCGCTGGCCAAGTGGGAGGCCGAGACGGCCGGTGTTGCGCTTCGGATGCCGGCGGACCTCCGTGCTTTCCACCGTGACTTCCTGCCTTTTGAAGAGCGCAACGTGCAGCAGGACGGCATCCATCTGTTCGGCGTCCGGTACTGGCACGAGGCGTTGATACCGTTCCTGCACAACAAGGCCAAGGTTACGGTCCATTACGATCCGGCGAACCTGTCGAGTGTCTTCATCCGCGGGCAATCGGGCGGCTTCATCGAGGTGCCCTATCGCAACCTACGGCGCCCAGCGATCTCGAAATGGGAGCTGAAAGCGTCCAAACGCGCGTTGCGCCGGCAGGGGCGGGCTGGCGTGGACGAGGACATGATCTTCGAGATGGTGCTGGCCCGTCGCAAGGCGTTGGAGGAGGCTCGCGGCCGCAGCCGGCGAGCGCGCTTGGAACTGGCGCGCAGCGGGCAGCGCAACACCGGCCACGGAACGCTGCCACCGGACACGGCGACGACGATCGAGGGCACCTTCACGCCGGTGGAGGAGGACGATGTTCCGCTGAACCTGCCCTACTACGACACGGAGGAATGGGATGACTGACCCATATGCCCACCTGGCGCCGTCGGCGCGGGAGGTCGTCACTCTTCCGGCAACGGAGCGCATCGCAAGGATGCGGTCCAAGCGCTTCACCGAGTACCCGCGTTGCCGATACGTCCTCGACCTCATGGCGGAACAGCTTGAGCGGCCGAAAGGATCGATCAAGCTCGATCTCCTCATCTGGGGGGAGTCCGGACAAGGCAAGAGCACCATTGTCCGCAAGCACCTGCGGGACCACCCAGCCCGGCCCAGCCGCCAGGAGGGTGCCCGGCGCCAGCCGGTGGTTGGGATCGAGATGCCACCGATGTGTGACGTGAAGTGGTTCTATGGAGAACTTCTGCGCGCCATCGACGCCCCGCCGTTGCCCGGAAAGGTGGATATTCCCTTTCTGGCGGAGCGGGTCATCCATCTCTACCGGCTGATGGAGGTCCAGCAACTCGCCATCGATGAAGCTCACAACGTGCTGCTCGGGACACCTCGCCAGCAGCGGATGATGCTGGCCGTGATCCGTAACCTGTCCAACCTCCTTGAAATCCCTCTGGTGCTGTTTGGCACCCAGGACGCCCGCGAGGCGCTGCTGCATGACCGGCAGTTCGCGCGCCGGTTCCGGCTTGTCGAACTGCCGAATTGGGAAGCCGGCGAAGAATTCAATGCACTGGTCGGCAGCGTCCTGCGGTCCTTGCCTCTGCGCCGTCCATCCGTCCTGACAGCGCGCGCGATCAAGGTGCTGGCAACGCACAGCCAGGGGGTGACCGCCTATGTGTTCGAGGCCCTGATAGAACTTGGCGTGAGGGCGATCCAGTCGGAAGAGGAGCGGATCACCGCGGCGGACGTGATCGATCAGTTCAAACGTCCGGACGCCGCATGATGGAGGTCGCCGGAGGCAGTCTCGGACCGCCGCGCTCCTGGCCGGTTGTTCCTCCGCCATGGCCGGACGAGAGCCTGTCGAACTGGCTGGAACGGGTTGGAGGGGAGTACGGCTTGAGCGGCCGGGATCTGCTCGATCCGGGCTGGAGAGCAGTGTTCCGTACCGATGCGGGCCTCGACGGGAATCCGCCGGAGCCGTTGGTCTGCTGGCTGGCCCGGAAGACAGGACAGAGACCGCGCCGTATCCGCGCGATGACGTTGTCGGGCTATGTGCCGTTCCTGCTGGATGGGCTCACGCCGACGGCAGCGCCTTTGACGTCTTATGTCTCGCGGTTCCGGTTGATGTCTCGACTGGGCGAACCGATCGTCGGTATCGAGACGGTGCCGTGGATGGACATGCACTGGGGGATGATGTGGGGCTGCACCGCGTGCTTAGCGGCGGATGCGGTGCCCCACCGGCGACGGTATTGGCTCTTGCCGTGGATGCTGACCTGCCCTTTGCATGGTCGATTTTTGGAAAAGGTTGTGTTTGTCCCGAACGGCAGGTGGGCGGTCGTCGAAAGCCAACTGTTTGGGCGTGGACCTTTGGAAGCCGAACTCTTGCGCCTGGATCGTATGACGCATCAGGCGGTGACACTCGGAGAAGTGGAGGTGTCCGAGGGCCAGATCCCCGGTGGGGCGGGTCACGTCCGTCAAGGTGGTGGAAATTGGGAGGTGGTCAGGAGCGTCGTCGATCAGGCCGCCTTTGCGGCTGGTAGAGCGGTGATGGCGGGTTCGTTGGCCGGTGCGATGCCGCTCATGGTTT
>JAEYPE010000100.1 GCA_023411035.1 Pseudomonadota bacterium | reverse complement strand
GCGGCGGACGGGCCGAGCGGGCTGACCTATCCGGGGCTGTTCGCCCTGCTGTGGCAGGCCCACGCGCGGCGCTACGGCACCACGCGCGAGCAGGTGTCGGCGGTGTGCATCAAGAACCGCCGCAACGGCCTGACGAACCCGCTGGCCAGCATGGGGGCGGAGATTACGCCCGACATGATCGCCAATGCGGCGATGATCGCCGATCCGTTGACGCTGTATGATTGCTGCCCGATCAGCGACGGGGCGGCGGCGGTCGTCGTCGGCATTCCCGAGCTGGCGCGGGTGGCCAAGGCCGATCCGGTGCGTGTGCTCGCCTCGGTGCAGACCAGCGGCGGTGCCCGAATTGCCGCGCATGGCGACCTCACCTCGTTCCGCGCCACGCGCGTTGCGGCCGAGCGCGCCTATGCCGACGCCGGCATCCGGCCGGCGGATGTGGACCTTGTCGAGCTGCACGACTGTTTCTCCTTCGCCGAGATCATCGACAGCGAGGACCTCGGCCTCGTTCCTCCCGGCGAGGGCGGGCGTTGGGCGCTGGAGGGGCGGACCGACCGCGGCGGCGATGTGGCGATCAACCCCAGCGGCGGGCTTGAGGCCAAGGGGCATCCGGTGGGCGCCACGGGAATCGGGCAGATCTACGAGACGGTGCAGCAACTGCGCGGCCGGCATGCCAACCAGGTGAAGGGCGCCCGCATCGGCATGACTCACAACCTGGGCGGAACCGGTGTGGCGTGCACGGTCAGCATCCTTGGAAGGGAGTGAAACCATGGCGGAGGCTGAGAGCATCACCATAGCCCGCTGCGCCGCTTGCGGCGCGCTGGACCCGACGCCGCGCGGGGCTTGCCGCGCCTGCCTGTCGGATGCGCTGGACCGGGTTGCCGTACCGGGAACCGGCATCCTCGCCGCGGCGACGCTGATCCGGCGCCCGCCCAAGGGGGTGAACGCCGATGGCCCATATGCGGTGGCCGTGGTGGATCTGGACGCCGGTGTGAGGGTCATCGGCCGGCTGGCGCATCCGGAATCGGTGCTGGCGCCCGGCAGCCGGGTCGCGTTGCAGGGCTGGCGGGAGGTCACCCCCGTGTTCGACGCGCGTTGATGAGGGTGTGCGGCGACGGGCTCCCCTTCAACGATGCGCGGTGGCGGTGGTTTGCAACAACTCTTTGCGGAGCGCATCGCCCTGCGTTATGACAATGGCGGAATGGACCGGAGTGAAGAAATGAGAGTGACGGTGCGCACGGAAACAAAGAAGGGCGTAAACCGTCGGCAGGAAATCCTGGATGCTGCGGCGCAGTGCTTTGCAAAAAGTGGTTACGACGCAACGTCGATGCGCGACATCGCAAAGCATACTGATCTCTTGGCCGGTTCGCTCTATTATCATTTCAAATCCAAGGAAGAGCTTCTTTGTGCGGTGCATGAAGAAGGGGTGCGCCGCATCAAGGAAAAGGTGCTGCTCGCCATCAATCCCCAGGCGGACGCCTGGACGCGTCTGGAGCAGGCATCCGTTGCGTATCTGGAATCGATGCTGACCCAGTCGATCTACGCGCAGGTGGTGGTGAGCGAGCTTCCCCGACGCCGGCCGCTCAAGCTGCGCAACATCCTCGTCGCCCATCGTGACGATTTCGAAGACATCTTCCGGCGCATCGTCGACGAACTGCCGTTGCGGCCGGACATCGATCGCAAGTACTGGCGCCTCAGCCTGATGGGAATGCTGGCCTGGACCTTCGTATGGTACCGGCCGGGCAGAGATTCCCCCGCCGACGTCGCCCGGCGGCTGGTCGACCTGCTGCGGCACCAGACCGAAGCCTGATTCCATTTCCGTTCGTTCCCGGACAACGCCGGAGCCCCCCAGGGCTCCGGCGTTTTTTGTTTGCGTTCCAGGCCGATTCCCGGTGCCGATCCCCGGTCCGGCGGCGCTATCATAAAACAAACGACTGTTAGAAAATGTTGACACGCCCAACGGTCGCCGATAGTCTGTCCGACATCCGATAGACCCTGATATCCGTTGGACGTTGTGCCGCTTGCCAGCTTGGCCCGGAGCCTCGGTGCTCCGCGCGTGCGAAAAAACAAACAATCGGTCGTTAGAGGAGGTTTTCATGAATTTCGAGATGAGCCCGGAGCAGGCCGAGCTTCAGCGCATGACGCGCGACTTCGCACGCAACGAGATCGCGAAGGCGCAGGAGCAGATGGATCGGGACCATGACTTCCCGTACGAGTGCTGGCGTCAGTGGTGCGACCTGGGCATGGGCGGCATCATGCTGCCGGAGGAGTACGGCGGTTCGGACCTCGATTCGCTGTCCTACATCATCGCCATGGAGGAGGTGGCGACGGTCAGCCAGACCTTCGCGCTGATCTGGCAGGTGCACATCCTCGTCTCCAACATGTACAAGCTGCTGGGCACAGAGCAGCAGAAGCGCGAGTGGCTGCCCCGCTTCGCCAAGGGCGAGATCCTCGGCGCCTTCTGCCTCACCGAGCCGGGCGCCGGATCGGACGCCGGCGGGATCAGCACCAAGGCCGAGCGCCGCGACGGCCAGTGGGTCCTCAACGGCAACAAGATCTTCATCTCCAACGCCGGCACCCGGATTTCCGACGGGCTGGTGGTGATGGCGGTGACCGGCACCAAGGACAGCGGGCGGAAGGCGCTGTCCTGCTTCATCGTGCCCCGCGACGCTCCCGGCTTCGAACTGGGCCAGTCCTTCACCAAGATGGCCTGGCACGGCATGGACAACCGCGAGCTGGTGTTCAACGACTGCCGCATTCCGGAAGGCAATCTGCTGGGTGCCGAGGGGGCGGGGCTCCGGCAGGCGTTGGGGGCTCTGAACCTCGGGCGCATCGTCTTCGGCGCGCTGGGGGCGTCGCTGGTCCGCGCCTGCCTGGAGGAGTCGCTGATCTACGCCAAGGACCGCCGGCAGTTCGGCCAGCCGATCTCCAGCTTCCAGCTCATCCAGGCCAAGCTCGCCGACATGGCGATCCACGCCGAGGCGTTGCGCCGCTTCACGCACTATGTCGCCTGGATGCATTCCCAGGGCATGGACTGCCACACCGAGGCGGCGATGGTGAAGACCATGAGCTCCGAGCTGGCGACCAAGGCAACCCTGGACGCCTTCCAGATCCACGGCGGCTACGGCTTCATGCACGAGTTCAAGGTCAACCGCTTCTTCCGCGAGTCGAAGATGCTGGAGATCGGCGAGGGCACCAACGAGGTGCAGCGCCTGCTGATCGCCCGCGCGCTGGGCTGCTGACACGGAGGGTGTGAACCATGGCCATCGGACGCGACCGGGCGCTTGCGCTCTACCACATGATGTGCCTGATCCGGCGCTTCGAAACCGTCGCCTCGCAGCGTTACCGGGACGGCGAGCTGCCGGGCTTCATCCACCTGTCCATCGGGCAGGAAGCGTGCGCCGCCGGTGCCTGCCTGGCGCTTGAACCGCGCGACTTCATCACTTCCACCCACCGCGGGCACGGCCATTGCCTCGCCAAGGGCGCCGATCCGTCGCGCATGATGGCGGAGCTGTTCGGCCGCGCCAGCGGCTACGCCAAGGCGCGCGGCGGCTCCATGCACATCGCCGATGTGGGGGCCGGGGTGCTGGGTGCGAACGGAATCGTCGGCATGTCCATGCCGCTGGCCGTCGGCGCCGCCCTGACCGCGCAGGTCACCGGTTCCGGCGCGGTGGCGCTGGCCTTCTTCGGGGAGGGCGCATCGGGCAGCGGTGCGGCGCACGAGGCGATGAACATGGCGGCCATCTGGAGGCTGCCGGTCATCTTCTTCTGCGAGGTGAACCGCTACGCCGAACTGTCCCCCTACTCCGTCCATTGCAGCGTGGACCGCATCAGCGACCGGGCGGCGGCCTACGGCTTCCCCGGCGTGACGGTGGACGGCGAGGATGTGGTCGCCGTCCACGAGGCGGTGTCCGCCGCGGTGGCCCGCGCCCGCGGCGGCGGGGGGCCGAGCCTGATCGAGGCCAAGGCCTACCGCTGGCACGGTCACTACGAGGGCGATCCGCAGGTCTACAAAACGGCGGAGGAGCGCGACAATCCCGGCGCCTTCGACCCCCTCGTCCGCTTCCAGGCCGGGGCAGAGCACCTGGGCCTCGGCGCACGGGATCTCGATGAGGCCCGCGCGGCGGCGGACCGCCGCATCGCCGACGCCGTCGCGTTCGCCGAGGCCGACCAGGGGCCGGCGCTGCACACCATGCTCGAAGACGTCTACGCGGCTTGAGGGGCGGGAAGCCATGAAGAAGATCAAGTATTATCAGGCGCTCACCCGCGCGCTCCGCGAGGAGATGGAGCGCGATCCGAGCGTCATCCTCATGGGCGAGGACGTCGGCGCCTCGGGCGGCATCTTCGCCCAGACGCGCGGCCTGCACGCCGCCTTCGGTCCGCTGCGGGTGCGCGACACGCCGATCGCCGAGAACGGCTTCGTCGCGGCCGCGGTCGGCGCCGCCATGACCGGGCTGCGCCCCGTCGTCGAGATCGGTTTCGAGGATTTCCTCACCTGCTGCATGGACCCGCTGGTCAACCAGGCGGCCAAGCTCCGCTACATGCTGGGCGGACAGGTCAGCGTGCCTCTGACGCTCTACACCTTCGGCGGCGGCGGCGTGAATGCCGGGCCGCAGCACTCGCAGAGCCTCGCGGCGTGGTTCGCCCATGTGCCGGGCCTCAAGGTGGTGATGCCGGCCACGCCGGCCGACGTCTTGGGGCTGACCAAGGCGGCCATCCGCGACGACAACCCGGTGCTGGTGCTGCTCGGCAAGAAGCTGATCGGAACCTCCGGCGAGGCGCCGGACGACGGCGAGGACTACGTGCTCCCCTTCTGCAAGGCCGCCGTGCTGCGCGAGGGAACGGACGTCACGTTGGTCGCCTTCTCGCAGATGGTCCCGGTGGCCGTGAAGGCGGTCGGCGCGCTCGCCGAGCGCGGGGTGTCGGCCGAGCTTATCGACCCGCGCACGGCCAGCCCGCTGGACATGGACAGCATCCTGGCCTCGGTGCGAAAGACCGGGCGCCTCGCCGTCGTGCACGAGGCGCAGGGGCCGTGCGGGCTCGGGGCCGAGGTGGTGGCGCGGGTGACCGAGGCGGCGTTCTCCGCCCTGAAGTGCCCACCGATCCGCATCACGCCACCGTTCGCTCCGAGCCCGTTCGCTCCCGCCCTGGAGAAGGCCTACCTGCCGAGCATGGAGCGCGTCGCCGACGAGGTCTGCGCCCTGGCCGCGGCCTGAGGGGAGGGGATCCCATGAGCACCTACGAGACCATCGTCTACGAGACCGAAGGCCCGTTGGCCTGGGTCCGTTTCAACCGGCCGCGCGTCCACAACGCGATGAACACCCAGTGCCTGCGCGAGACGTCGGCGGCGCTCGACGCCGCGGCGGCGGATGCGGCGGTGCGGGTCGTCATCATCGTGGGGACCGGCGGCAAGGCGTTCACGGCCGGTGCCGACATCTCCGAACTGGCCGACAAGACGCCGTTCGACATGCTCCGCTACAACCGGCTCTGGCTCGACCTGTTCAACCGCATCGAGGCGATGCCGAAGCCGGTCGTCGCCGGCGTGCACGGCTGGGCCACCGGCGGCGGGACCGAGCTGTCGCTGTGCTGCGACTTCGTGGTTTGCACGGAGGCGGCGCGATTCGGCCTTGCCGAGATCAACATCGGCGTCATCCCCGGCGCAGGGGCCGCGGTGCGCCTTACCCGCTGGGTCGGCCGGCTGAGGGCGAAGGAAATCCTGATGCTGGGCGACCTCATTCCCGGTCCCGAGGCGGTCACCCTGCACCTCGCCAACCGCTGCGTTCCCGACGACGCGCTGGAGGGCGCGGTGCGCGAGCTGGCCGGCAGGCTGGCCGGCAAGGCTCCCCTGGCGCTGGCGGCGGCCAAGTCGTCGGTCAATGTCGGCGGGGAGATGCCGCAGCACCTGGGGATGGAGTACGAGCTGCGCGAGTTCCTCCTGCTCTTCGGCACGGAGGACCAGAAGGAGGGCATGCGCGCCTTCCTGGAGAAGCGGCCGGCCCACTACGTCGGGCGCTGACCCGGAAAAGGAGATTGGCATGCGCATCAAGATCAAGCTGCCCAAACTGGGGCTCACCATTGAAGAGGCCACCGTTCGCGAGTGGCTGAAGAAGGAAGGGGACACGGTCGCGGAAGGCGACGTGATCGCGGCGATCGAGGCCGACAAGGCGACGTTCGAGATCCCCTCTCCGGCCGCCGGCCGGATCATCCAAATTCTGGTCGCGGTTGACGACACTGTCGAGGTAGGTGCTGACATCGCCATTTTAGAGGCATGAAATAAAAAGAAAAAACTGTGCAATGCCCTGAGTGGATTTTCAAACACTCGTTTGTTTGATGTTGACCGTGGGACACCATCTGCATATCATCGTAGGCAAAAGGCGGATCGCACGCTGCGCATGAAGCAGCCCGCCGGAACCCAGGGAGGGGACGCAATGTCGAAGGAAAAGAAGACGGCCGGTGTGGCCGCCGTGTCGCGACGCACCCTGATCAAAGGCGCGGCTGCCGGTGCCGGCGTGCTTGGCGCCTCCGGTCTTGCTCCGGGACTTCTCAAGGGCGCCTGGGCGGCGGACGACGTCGTTCACATCGGCGCCTCGCTGCCGTTGACCGGCCCGTACGAGAAGGTCTCGAAGATCTACAAGGACGGCTACGATTTCTGGACCAAGGTGTCCGGCGGCAAGATGATGGTCGCCGGCAAGCCGCGGGACGTGAAGTGGACGATCTACGACGACGAGAACAACGCCTCGCGCACCGCTCAGCTCACCGAAAAACTGATCTCTTCCGACCGCGTCGATCTGATCGCCGGTTCCTACGGCACCGACACGGTGCTGGCTCAGGGCGCCATCGCCCGCAAGCACAAGCGGATCACGATTCAGGGCGGCGCCGCGTCCGAGCGCGTCGATGAGGAGATCGGCGGCCACACGACCTTCACGCTGATCGCCGCGAGCAAGCGCTATCCATCCTACGCCATGGATTATCTGGCGAAGCGTACGCCCAAGCCGAAGCGCGTCGCCCTGATCACCATGGACGATCCCGTCTATCGCGAGATGGCGGAAGGCGTGAAGGAGAAGGTCAAGGAACACGGCATGGAGCTGGTGTTCGAGGACGTCCTGCCGATGAAGGTGCAGGATCTCCGGCCGACCGCGCTGAAGCTGCGCGGTTCCGGAGAGATCGACATCCTCTACAACACCGGCTGGGACATCATCTGCGTCAAGCTGGTCGAGGAGATGTCGGCCCTTGGCGTCAATCCGAAGGCCTTCATCGGCGGGCACCTGACGACCAGTCCGACCGTGAAACAGACGCTGGGCAAGAAGCTGACCGACGTCTACGGCGTGACCTTCTGGCTGCCGCAGTTCAAGTACACCGACCCGCACTTCAGGAGCCCGGAGGAGTTCTCCGCCGCGTTCAAGCAGGCTTACGGCTATGAACCGACCTACCACGCGGCGATGGCCTACGCCCTGCCCATGGTCTACGAGGCGGCGCTGCGCGACGCGGACCCCAAGGACCCCTTCAACCAGGCGGCCCTGCGCGACAAGGTCCAGGCGGTGAAGCTGGAAACCGTGTGGGGCCCGATCTCCTTCGACAAGCGCGGGCGCATTGAACGCGCCGGCGCGCCGGTGATCCAGTGGCAAGGTCCGGGCCTCGAACCCAAGGTGATCTTCCCGTCCGACCTGGCCGAAGCCGAGGGAGTCTATCCGAAGCAGCCCTGGGCGTGATCTCCCCCCTGCCGGCCGGGTGTCATGCCCCGGCCGGCACCTTTTCGCTCCTCAAGCCAAGGGTGGGCCGCGGACCATGGACGACATCGTCATCTTCGGTATTCTGCGCGGTGCGCTTTTCGCGCTTGCCGCTTTCGGGTTCTCGCTGGTCCTGGGCGTCGTCGGGATCGTCAATTTCGCCCATGGCGTTCTGGTGGTGTTCGGCGGGCTGCTGACCCACCATCTGGTCGCCGAAGTCGGGCTTCCCTATCTGATCGGCCTGGCGCTGGCCGCCGCGGCGACCGGCCTGCTCGCCGGGATGATGCAGCGGGCCTTCATCGCCAAGACCTTCCGGCTGCACCCGCTGATGGTGCTGGTGCAGACCTTCGGCATCGCCATCGTCATCACCGAGCTGGGCATACGCTTCTGGGGCACGGAGGAGCGCCTGCTGCGCGTCGACACCGGGCTGCCGCCGGTGATCGAGATCGCCGGCAAGTTCATCCCGTCCTTCGACGTGCTGGTCTTCCTGGTTGGGCTGGCATCGGCCGGGGCCCTGTTCGCCATCCTCAACTACACCCAGTTCGGGCGCGCCGTGCGGGCTTGCCGCGATAACCGGGATTCCGCCCAGCTGTGCAGCATCGACATCGGCCGCACCTTCGAGAAGACGATGGTCGTCGCCGGGGTGTGGGCCGGACTTGCCGGCGGGCTGTTCATCTCGCTCAGCCCCATGGCCCCCTACATGCACTTCCATTGGACGGTCGACGCCTTTCTGGTGGTGATCCTCGGCGGGCTCGGCAGCATGGTCGGCGCGCTGATCGGAGGGCTGTTCTATGGCGTGCTCAACTTCGCCGCCTACTACCACATGCCGACGCTGGCACCGGCGGTCATCTTCGCGGTGCTGATCGTGCTCCTCCTGATCCGGCCGCAGGGACTGTTCGGCTTCGGCGCCGCAGTCCGCAAGTGAGGAGGGCTCAATGGGTCGTTTTCTGAAGGCGTGCCGTGATCTGCGCGACGGGTCGACGCACCGCCAAGCCCTGGCGATGGCATTGTTCGGCGTGGCGCTGTGCGCCGTGCCGCTGTTCGCCAACGATTACTGGGTCCGCCTGCTGGTGTTCATCTTCGTGAACATCGCGCTCGCCAGCTCCTGGAACGTGATCGGCGGGGTCACCGGCTACCCGAGCTTCGGGCACAGCGTGTTCTTCGGCCTCGGCGCCTACACCGCGGCCATCGTCATGGTGCGCTACGAGCTTCCGATGGCGGTCGGCATGGTGGCCGGCGGCATCGTGGCGGCGGCGTTCTCGCTGTTGTTCCTGCCGGTGTTCCGGCAGAAGGGACTCTACTTCGCGCTATCCACGCTGGCCGCGTTGCTGGCGGTCGAGACGCTGGTCCACAAGTGGGAGTTCACCCGCGGCTTCAAGTCCTGGGACATGGGCTGGACGGTGCCGTCGCCGCTCTCCCTGCACGCCAGCTACGTGCTGTTCGTGGCGCTGCTGTGCGGCACGGTGATCTCGGTCATCTATCTGCTGCGTTCGAAGACCGGGTACGCCCTGCACGCGCTGCACAAGGACGAGGTGCTGGCCTCCTCGATCGGCATCCCGACGACGCGCTACAAGGCCATCGCCTTCGCCGCCAGCGCCGTGTGGCCGGGCGTCATCGGCGCCGCCTTCGCGCCCTTCATGACCTACATCTCCACCGAGAGCATGTTCGACGTGACCATCACGCTGAACATGATCCTGATCTCCATCTTCGGCGGCATCGGCACGGTGCTGGGACCGATCCTCGGCGGCATCGTGCTCAGCGTGATCGACCAGATCGCCTGGGGCAACTTCCTGGAATACCACCGTCTGATCTACGGCCTGTTGATCGTCCTCATCATCACCTACAGGCCGGGCGGCATCGTCAGCTGGCTGTGGGACCTGGAGCAGCGCCTGAATCGCAAGGCCGAGACGCCGACTCCGCGCGGACCGGTCGCGGTCAAGGGAAGCAGCAGCCACGCCGCCATGGCTCTGCGCACGGAAGGGAGGCCCGGCCATGCAGGATGACGTTCTTTTGAAGGTGGACGGGCTGAGCAAGAACTACGGCGGTGTCTTCGCGGTGCGCGGCGTGTCGTTCGAGCTGCGGCGCGGCGAGGTGCTGGGCCTGATCGGCCCGAACGGAGCGGGCAAGTCCACCCTGTTCAACCTCGTGTCGGGCATCGTGCCGCCGTCGGAAGGCGAGATCCACCTGGAGGGGCGACCCTTGCACCGGCTGCGGCCGAACGAGGTGTGCGCCCGCGGCGCCGCCCGCACCTTCCAGTCCTCGTCGCTGCTCGAAGGCATGACGGTGTGGGAGAACGTGCACGTCGCCAGCCTCTTCCGCCCCCGCGAGCGGCAGGGCGGCATGAGCGCCGAGCAGTGCACCCGCCGTGCCCTCGACCTGTGCGACCTCACGCACGCCGCCCGCCAGCCGGCCGAGCGCCTGACGGTGAGCGAACAGAAGCGGGTGGAGATCGCCCGCGCGCTTGCCACCAACCCGCTGCTGATCATGACCGACGAGGTCCTGGCCGGACTCAACCCCGCCGAAGGCGAGGAGGTGCTGAACATCCTCCGCCAGATCAACGCGGAGGGAATCAGCATCATCTTCGTCGAACACGACGTGCGGGCCGTGGTGCGCCTGTGCCACCGGGTGGTGGTGCTGGCGCAGGGGGCGAAGCTTACGGAAGGCCCGCCGGACGAGGTGGTGCGGAATCCCGCGGTCATCGAGGTCTATCTGGGGAGTCGCTATGCTGCGCGTCACTGACCTGTCGGGCGGGTACCGGCCGGAGCTGCCGGTCCTGCAGGGTATCAGCATCGACCTTGCCGACCACCGGGTGGTCAGCATCCTGGGTTCCAACGGAGCGGGCAAGTCGACGCTGCTGCGTGCCGTATGCGGCCTGCTGCCCCACCATTCCGGCACCTGCCAGTTCGAGGGAGAGCGCATCGACACGCTATCGCCCCACGAAATTGCCCGGCGCGGCGTGCGGATGGTGCTGGAAGGGCGTGGCACCTTCCCGACGCTGACCGTGCGCGAAAACCTCCAGATGGGGGGATTCGGCCGGGACGCCGCCACCCTGCGCCGCTGCATGGAGCGCGAACTCGCGCGCTTTCCGCGGCTGGCGGAACGCCTCTCTCAGGCGGCTGGCATGATGTCCGGCGGAGAGCAGCAGATGCTCGCCATCGCCCGCGCGATGATGTCGGACCCCAAGCTCCTGTTGCTGGACGAACCGTCGCAGGGGCTGGCGCCGATCATCGTCGACCAGCTTTTCGACCTGATCGCCGGTCTGGCGCGGGAGGGGGTGCACATCCTCCTGGTTGAGCAGGATGTCGGTCGCGGGCTGGAGGCGAGCGAATACGCCTACGTCATCGAAAAGGGATGCGTCACGCGCGAGGGGCCGAGCGCCGATCTCGCAAGCGACGACTTCGTCCGCGAAGCCTTCCTCGGCGCGGCCTGACACCATCGAGGTTCATTATCCATAAAAATCCTCGTCCCGGTGAAGCGGGTGGTCGGGGGCGTGATTATGCCGCCACCCGCAGCTTGGGCAGGCGGATCAGGTTGCAGGCGGCGGCAGTCAGCGTGAACGTCCAACCGACACGGGCCGTGCCGCGGTGACGGGTCTTGCGCAGCCCGGCCCCCCTCGATCCAGCCGAAGACCTCTTCGATGCGCTGGCGGATTCGCAGGCTGACGGCGTAGCCGGGGTAGCGGGTGGTCTGGCCGCCAGCCGCCGAGCGGCGGTTGCCCGTCTTCCGCGCGACATGCGGAGCGGCGCCCAACTCGCTCATGTTCGCCACGAAATCCTTGGTGTCGTAAGCCTTGTCGGCTCCCACCGCAATGTGGAGGCGACCGGGGGATGGCCTCGACCATGGACACTGCCACCGTGCGCTCGGCCAAGCCGGTGGCCGAGTTTCCTGTCAATGGCAAGGAGGAGCCTGTCCTGCAACTCGCATTGGATACTGGCGGCGGTATCGTGTTCGCCGTGCAGGGTAGCGGAGCAGGCGCAGAGCGTTCAGCGTTACGATGACCGTGGCCCCGGTGTCGGCCAGGATGGCCAGCCAGAGGTCCGTCACGCCGGTCAGCGTGGTCACCAGGAAGACCGCCTTCAGCCCCAGCGCGATGGCGACGTTCTGGTGGATGTTGGCCATCGTCGCCCGCGACAGGGCGGCCAGCGCGGCGACGTCGGTGGTCCGGTTGCCCAGCAGCGCGGCGTCGGCGGTCTCCAGGGCGACGTCCGTGCCTCCGCCCATGGCGATGCCGACATCGGCGGCCGCCAGCGCGGGGGCGTCGTTGATGCCGTCGCCGACCATCGCCACCGGGGCTTCCACCTTCAGGGCGGCGATCTCGCGCAGCTTGTCCTCGGGCAGGAGGTCGGCCTTCGCGTCGACGCCCAGTGCCCGGCCGATGGCCCGCCCGGTCCGGCCGTTGTCGCCGGTCAGCATGACGCTGTGGACACCCAGCGCGCGAAGCGCCGCGATGCCCTGCGCGGCGTCCGGCCGCGGCTCGTCGCGCAGGGCGACGAGGCCGACCGGCTGCGCGTCGGCGAGGACGACGACCACGGTCTTGCCTGAGTCCTCCAGGGCAGCGATGCGGTCGGCCGGAAGAATCTGGAGGCCGCAACGTTCAACGGCGTGGCGCGGTGAGGCGACCTCGATCAGCTTGCCCGCGACGACACCCCGCGCCGCCTTGCCCGGAACGGCCTTCTGGTCGCGGGCCGGGCGGAGCGGCACGCCATCGGCGGCGGCCTTGTCGAGAATGGCCTTGGCGATGGGGTGGCTGGAGCCGTTCTCCACCGCCGCCGCGAGGCCGAGCAGGGAGCGTTCGGTGCCGGTGAGCGGCACGAGGTCGGTCACCCGTGGCCGTCCCTCGGTCAGCGTGCCGGTCTTGTCGAAGGCGATGGTCCGGACACGGCCGATCGCCTCCAGCGCGGCGCCGCCCTTGATCAGGAGGCCACGCCGGGCCCCGGCGGCGATGCCCGACGCGATGGCGGCCGGGGTCGACAGGACCAGGGCGCAAGGACAGCCGATCAGCAGCAGGGCGAGACCGCGGTAGATCCAGCTGTGCCAGTCCGCTCCGAAGGCGAGCGGCGGCACCAGGACGGTGAGGACCGCCACCCCGATCACCGCGGGCGTGTAGCGCGCGCTGAAGCGTTCGATCCACCGCGCCGTGGGCGACTTGCTGGCCTGCGCCTCCTCGACGAGGTGGATGATCCGGGCGATGGTGTTGTCGGCGGCGGTGCGCGTCACCCGCACCCGCAGAGCCCCGGTAGCGTTGATGCCACCCGCGAAGACCGGCGAGCCGGCCCGCTTGGGCACCGGCACCGACTCGCCCGTGACGGGAGACTCGTCCACGTCGGACTCGCCCTCGACGACCTCGCCGTCGGCGGGCACCCGATCGCCGGGGCGGACCAGGAGCACTTGGCCGATCGCAAGCCGCGATGCCGGAACCTCGCGGGCGGACTCGCCGTCGATGAGCAGCGCGGTCCTGGGCACCAGGCTCGACAGCGCCTTGATGCCGGACCGGGCGGTGCCCGCCGCCACCCCCTCCAGGAGTTCGCCGACGGCAAACAGCAGGACCACGACGGCCGCCTCGGCGGTTTCGCCGATGAACAGGGCGCCCAAGGTCGCCACCGACATCAGCATCTCGATGCTGAAGGGGGAGCCCGCGCGGGCCAGCGCGACGGCGCGGCGGCCGAACACGGCCAAGCCGGCCAGGGCGGCGGGGACGAGCGCGTGATCCTCCAGGGCCGGGGCGAGCCACGACACCGCATAACCCGCCGCGACGAGGATGCCGATGAGGAGGGTCACCCTGCCTTTGGGCGTGTTCCACCAGGGCCGTTCTTCGGAAGCGGGCGCTTCCCCGGTCCCACACGCGGCGTCGTCGGCGATGATGCGCGGATCGCCCAGGGCTTCGACGCCGTAGCCGAGAGCGCGGATCGTGTCCTCGAGCTTCCCCCGGGGTGTCGTCGCCTCGTCCAGCCTCAGTTTCAAGATTTGCGAATGGTAGTTGAGGCCGACGTCGGCGACGCCAGGAACGCGGCGCAGCGCGGTCTCGACCTTGCTGACGCAACTGGGGCAGTCCATCCCCGCCACCTTGTAGCGCAACGCCAGCGTGCCCGCGTCGACGGTCAGCACCGGGACCTTCTCCTGCATGACGAACTCCAACCGACAGAGGGGCGGCGAGCGGCCTTCGATGCTGCGTTCGCGCCTTCTGTTCCGTAAGATGGACCTTCGAGCCACTAGAGGGTCAAGGGGGGTGTTTCCATGAAATCCGGGCTGAGCATCGGGGCGTTGGGCAAGGCGACCGGCACGAAGCCGGAGACCATCCGCTTCTACGAGCAGATCGGCATCCTGCCGGAACCCGCGCGCACGTCGGGGAACTACCGCGTTTACGGCGCGGAGCATCTTCGGCGGCTGTCCTTCGTGCGCCGCGCCCGCGACCTTGGGTTCCCGCTGGAGACGGTGCGGGCGATGCTCGACCTCGCCGACCAGCCGGACCGGCCTTGCGGCGAGGTGGATGCACTGGTGATGGAGCAGTTGCACGAGGTCGAACGCAAGATCGCCGACCTTCAGCGCCTGCGGGAGGAACTCGACCGCCTGGCCCACCAGTGCCGCAGCGGTGGGCGCATGGCGGACTGCCGCATCATCGAAGCCTTGTCGCCGCACGACGCCGAAGCGGTCCGGCCGTGACGACCCGAAACCGTTCGACGGCACTCTGAATTTTCGGCGCTTCTTTGCGCTTTGGCATTACCGGCGGGTTTGGGGATCGACGCCCAAGGCAAAGAAGCGCGTCATGGATTGAAGGCACCTCCAGCCTGCTCACTGAGGAGAGCGGCCATGAGCAGTTCCGGCAACACCGATCTTCTGGGCACCGTGTATGCGGCCTTCGCTCGTGGGGATATCCCGACGGTCCTCGCGGCGTTGGCTTCGGACTGAGCTGATCCCCGTTCCCCGGACGGTTGGATCAGCTTGGTTCGCCCATCAGGAAGGACGGACCCGATGACGGGGAAGCGGTATTCGGTGGAGTTCAAGGCGAAGGTGGCGCTGGAGGCGATCCAGGGCGAGCTGACGGTGTCGCAGCCCGTGGCCAAGCACGGCGTTCATCAGACGCTGATCAACGCTTGGAAAAAGCAGGCGATCGAGGGGATGGCCGGGGTGTTTTCCGGCAAGGCGGAGGCTTCTGAGGCCAGCCATCAGGGTGAAGGGGGGTGCGCATGACGGACCGTCCGGCAAAGGCAGAACCCCCTCACCGGCCCTTCGGGCAACCCTCTCCCCAGAGGGGAAAGGGCTAATTCGTCCAAACGCGAATCCCCGGCTCTTACCGGACGATGACCACCACCAGCCGCTTCGGACCGTGGACGCCGTAGGCCAGCGTCTGTTCGATGTCCGCCGTTTTCGACGGGCCGGAGATCAGCAGGGCGTTGGTCGGCATGCCGTCCGCCCAGCGATTCTCGGTCATCGCCTGCCAGAAGGTGTCGTACAGCGCGTCGGCGCGCAGCAGCGCCAGGTGCATATGCGGCACCAGCGACATCAGCCGCGGTTCCTCCGGCGTCGGCCAGACGATCAGGCTGCCGGTGTCGGCGATGGCGCCCAGCGTCGTGGTGATGCCGGCGTCGATGCCGTCGAACAGCCGCTCCTTGAAGGTCTCCACCCGGTCGGCGTAGGGAACCAGCTCCGGCCCGCCTTCCATCCCGGCCGCCGCCCATTCGGCGGACAGGCGCCCCCCGGCCTCCGTCGCCGGGCCGTAAAGCAGGTTGCGGGCGCCCTGCGCCGTCAGGAACGCCTGGACATCGGCGGGCCAGTTCGCCTCCGTCGTCTCCAGGAACTCCGTGTGCACGGCCTCCATCATGCGCTTGATGCGCTCCAGCCGTTCGGCGCCCTCCCAGCGCTTGTCGCGCAGGACGGCGAAGTCGGAGTCCGGCGGGGTGAGCGGATGGGCGTCGCGCCCGGCGCGCAGCTTGCCCAGGATGGCGTTACGGGCCTCAGACATCGGGAATCCCCTTCTCGCGGGCGAGAGCGTGGAGCGTGCGGGAGGCGAAGCGCGGTTTGGACCGCACGTTCGTCCACTCCTTCAGCAGCGGCAGGCCGGTGGGCGCGGCGTTCCCCAGCTTCGCCAGCAGGGCCGTGGCGAACCGGTAGGCGATCGGGGAGGCGTAGGTCATCGACCAGCCCTTCCACACCATCGCCTCCGCCTTGCTGGCGCGCGACCCGGCACCCTTCACCGCACTGCCGGGATGCACGGCCTCCGACCGCAGGCGGCCCATGATCTCCACGATGGGAATCTTCACCGGGCAGATCTCGACGCAGGCGTTGCACATGGTGCAGGCGTGCGGCAGCTCGCCCCGCGTCTCCAGCCCTTCCACCTGCGGCATCAGGATCGAGCCGATGGGGCCGGGGTAGGGCGCCTGATAGGCGTGGCCGCCGACCTTGGTGTAGACCGGGCAGTGGTTCATGCAGGCGCCGCAGCGGATGCAGCGCAGCGTGTTGCGCAGCTCCTCGTCGGCGTAGATGCCCGACCGCCCGTTGTCGAGGATCACCAGATGGATCTCGTTCGGGCCGTCCTTCTCCCCCTCCTTGCGGGGGCTGGAGATCATGTTGACGTAGGTGGTGATCGGCTGGGCGGTGGCGGAGCGGGTCAGCAGGCTGATGACCGGCGGCACGTCCTCCAGCTTCTCCACGACCTTTTCCAGACCCATGACGGCGATGTGGACGGGCGGCACGGTGGTGCTCATGCGCCCGTTGCCCTCATTCTCCACCAGGCAGAGCGTGCCCGTCTCCGCCACCGCCATGTTGACGCCGGAGATGCCGACGTCGGCGGTCGCGAACTTCTTGCGCAGGACGCGGCGGGCGAGGTCGGTGAGCTGGGCCACGTCCTCCGTGTATTCCGCTTCCTTGATCTTCTGCTTGAACAGATGGGCGATCTGTTTGGTGTTCATGTGGATCGCCGGCATGATGATGTGCGAGGGCATCGCCTCATCAAGCTGGACGATGTACTCGCCGAGGTCGCTTTCCAGGCTCTCGATGCCGTGCTTTTCCAGGAAGGCGTTGAGGTGCATCTCCTCCGACACCATCGACTTGCCCTTGACCACCAGCTTGGCGTTCACGCGCTGCATGATGGACAGGACGATGGCGTTGGCCTCGTCGGTGGTGGAGGCCCAATGGACCTGGATGCCGTTCCGGGTGCAGTTGGCTTCCAGCGTCTCCAGAAGCTCCGGGAGTTTGGACAGGGCGCGCAGGCGGACCGAGGCGCCGAGCGCGCGGATCGCGTGCCATTCCGCGCTGTCGGCGAACTGCACCGCGCGCTTGGACATCAGCCCGTCCATGGCGCGGCGGAAGTTGCCGCGAAGCTGCCGGTCCTGAAGCGCGGCGCTGGATGCCTTGGCGAAGTTCACGCTGGTGTCACCCATTGGTGCGCTCCTTCAGGAACTGGGCGATGTGGACGCCGCGGACCGGCTTCATTCCGCCTTCCAGCGCGCCGGAAATGTTCATCAGGCAGCCGCAGTCGCCGGACACCACGGCCTTGGCCCCGGTGTTCTCGATGTCCGCCACCTTGTCGCCGACCATGGCGGCGGAAATCTCCGGATGGCGGACGGCGAAGGTGCCTCCGAAGCCGCAGCATTCCTTCTCGCGCTGCAACTCCACCAGTTCGACGTTGGCGAGCTGGCGAAGCAGGGACTTCGGCTCGTCGGTTACGCCCATTTCGCGCTGGGCGTGGCAGGAGGCGTGCCAGGTGATCTTCACCGGCGGCCCCTGGTCCTCGAATTTGACGTGCAGGACCTGGACGAGGAACTGCGTCAGTTCCCACACGCGCGAGGCCACCTGACAGGCGCGGGCCTCGTCCGGCTCGCCCTTGAACAGGTCGGGCCAGTGCTTCTTCATCATGCCGGCGCAGGAGCCCGACGGCACGACGATGGGCCAGTCGCCGGGAAAAAAGTCGAGCTGCGCGCGGGCGACCTTCAACGCCTCCTCCCGGTAGCCGGAATTGTAGGCGGGCTGGCCGCAGCAGCTTTGCCCCTGCGGGAAAACGACGCGGATGCCTTGCGCCTTCAGCAGCTCCATGCCGGCCATGCCGGCCTCCGGATAGAACAGGTCCACCAGACAGGTGCCGAAGAAATAGACATTCTCGGGCCGATCGATTTGGTGCCGGCTTATGGTGCCGTCGTGGGTCATGTTTCCTCCCTCCCGCTTCAGAACGCGGGTTCCGACGCGCGCTCGGATGCCGTGGCGGGAGCCTTTGGCGTCGTGCAGGCATCGACCAGATAGACGATGGAACGGTACGGCATGCCGGAGTGATCGGATAGCCCGATCTCGCAGGTCCGGCTGGTGGAATAGCCGGCCTTGGCCCCGGCGGGGATGTCCTTGGACAGGTGGCGCAGAGCGTGGGCGTTCAGTTCCGGCGTGGTGAAGCCCTTGTCGCCCGCGAAGCCGCAGCAGCCGACGTCCTCCGGCACCACCACCTGGGTGGCGCAGGCGGCGGCCACCGCCTTCAGCTTGCCGTCCAGCCCCATGCGGCGGGTGGAGCAGGTCAGGTGCAGCACCACCGGCTCCGTCTGCCTGGTGAAGGTCAGCCGGTCCAGCAGATGGTCGTGGATGAACTCCACCAGATCCAGAACCTGGAGCCCGGCGTCCTTCAGATGCTTCTTCAGGCGGAAGGAACAGGGGCTGGTGTCGAGAACCACCGGGGCCGTGCCGCCGGCGCTGGCCGCCCGGATGGCGCGCACCATCTCCTCCGCCTTGGCGTCGGCTTGGGATGTCAGGCCCTTGCTTTCCAGCGGCATGCCGCAGCACAGCGACGACAGTTGTTCCGGATAGGCGACGCGGTATCCGGCCTTCCGGAACAGAGCCTCCACCTTCACCGGCAGCGGGGTCTTCTCCGGATCGTCGGCGGCGGGACCCATGCTGCGGCTGGTGCAACTCGGCACATAGACGACGGTCGGCGCGTCGGCGGATGCCTTGGGCTGGGCCAGCGGCGTGAAGTTGGTCGGCGTGGGGAGAGCGCGGGGCAGGTGCGGCAGGCGCTGGCCGGTCACGTTGCGCAGTCCCTCGAACAGCGAATTGGCCGTGTCGCCGCCCAGCGTCCGCTTCGCCAAATCGGCCAGCTTCAGACCGGCGCGGGCGACGCCCAGCGCCCCGGCGGTGTGACCGGCGACGTAGCTGCCGAAGCCCTGGGCCAGAGCCCCGCGGCGGTCGCCGCGCAGCGCCTTGATGAGCAGCCCCGTCTCGATCCCCACCGGGCAGGCGGTGGAACAGAGGCCGCAGGCCGCGCAGGTGTCGATGCCCTGGTAGTCGTAGGCGTCGTGCAGCGCGTTGAGCCGTTCCTTGTCGCTCCCTTCCGCTTCCAGCCGGGATATCTCGCGCCAGCCGACGATGCGCTGGCGGGGGGAGAGCGTCAGCTTGTGCGACGGGCAGGTCGGCTCGCAGAAGCCGCACTCGATGCAGGTGTCCACCAGCGGGTGGGCGGCGGGCATCGCCTTCAGATTCTTGAGATGCGCCTCCGGGTCGTCGTTCAGGATGACGCCGGGGTTCAGCAGGCCCTGCGGGTCGAGCAGCGCCTTGATCTCCTTCATCAGGCCGTAAGCCTGCGGACCCCACTCCATCTCCACGAAGGGGGCCATGTTGCGGCCCGTGCCATGCTCCGCCTTCAGCGAGCCGTCGTACTTGCGCACCACCTGATCGCACACCGCGTCCATGAAGCGGCGGTAGCGGTCCACCTCCTCGTCGGTGTCGAAAGCCTGGGTGAAGACGAAGTGCAGGTTCCCTTCGAGCGCGTGGCCGAAGATGATGGCCTCGGTGTAGCCGAATTCCAGGAACATGGCCTGAAGCTCCACCGTCGCCTCGGCCAGCCGGTCGAGCGGGTAGGCCACGTCCTCGATGATGACCGTGGTGCCGGCCTTGCGCATGGCGCCGACCGCCGGGAACAGACCCTTGCGGATCTTCCAGTAGCTCTCGCCCAGCTTGGCGTCGGTGGTGAAGGTGGGCTCGAACAGGGTGCGGGTCTGGGCGACCACCGCGCCGACCGCGGCGATGTTGGCGTCCAGCGCCGCCGCGTCCTCGCCGCGGATTTCCACCAGCAGGGCGGAGGCGTCCGGCCCCAGCCCGCCGATGAAGTCCGGCATGCCCGGCTTGCCCTCGACCGACCGCAGCGACGCGCGGTCCATCAGTTCCACCGCCGAGACCGGCGTCGGCTTCATCAGCGCGACGGCGCGGCAGGCTTCCCCGATGTCCGGGTACATCAGCAGGGCGTTCGCCTTGTGGGCGTGTTCCGGCACTGTGTTGTAGGTGATCTCGGACAGGAAGCCCAGCGTGCCCTCCGACCCGATCATCAGGTGCTGGAGGATGTCGATGGGCTCCTCGAAGTCCACCAGGGCGTTCAGACTGTAGCCGGTGGTGTTCTTGATGCGGAACTTGTTGCGGATGCGCTCCGCCAGCTTGTCGTCGGCGCGGGTGCGGGCGGCCAGATCGGACAGGCCGGACAGCAGGGCGCCGTGGCTGGCCGCGAAGGCCGCGCGGCTGGCGGCGTCGCCGGTGTCCAGCAGCGTGCCGTCGGCCAGCACCAGCCGCATGGAGGCCAGCGTGCGGTAGCTGTTCTGCGCGGTGCCGCAGCACATGCCGCTGGCGTTGTTGGCCGCGATGCCGCCGATCTTGGCGGTGGCGATGGAGGCCGGGTCGGGACCGATCTTGCGCCCGAAGGGGGCCAGCTTGCGGTTCGCCTCGGCCCCGATGACGCCGGGCTGGAGCGTGACCGTCGCCGCACCCGGCGGGATGGTGCAGCCGCGCCAGCCGTCGCCCAGCAGGACCAGCACGGAGTCCGTCACCGCCTGACCCGACAGGCTGGTGCCGGCGGCGCGGAAGGTCACCGGGGTCTTCAACTCCCGGCAGAGGTTCAGCAGCCGCACGACCTCGCCCTCGGCCTCGACGATGGCGACGATCTTCGGGATCAGGCGGTAGAAGCTGCCGTCGGTCCCGTAGGCCAGCGTGCGCAGCGGGTCGGTGACGAGGCGTTCGTCCGGCATGAATTCTCGGAGGGCCGCGTGCAGGCGGTCATAGGGCGCGGGCAGCATCGGTTCTCGGGGCCTCCGGATCTGGGACCGCGCGACGACTCCTCCGTGATCGCCGGTCCGGGTTGCGCGTGGCTGTTGCAACTTTGTTTCCGCTGGTTTCGCGGACCGCTTCTTATCTGCCGCAGCCTCCAGGTCGGATAATCGATTTGCTTGTGGGTCGCAATGGTAAAATCAATTGACCAAAACTCCCGCAATGCGGTGGTGCAATGCGAAAGAAAGCGGCGCCACCCGGCCGGATGGATGGCTGAGCGGCGCCGTAGGGAAAGTTTGGCGGTGGATGACGCCCCCCTCTCCCGGGGGTGGAGAAGGGGGTGGAACTTCGACGCTTTACGGGATCATCCAGGGCAGCAAATAGGCTTGGATCATGGTGATGACGCCGATGATCGCGACGAAGAACAGGCTGTGCTTCACGGTGAAGCGGAACAGTTCGGACTCGCGGCCCACCAGACCCACCGCGGCGCAGGCCACGGCGATCGATTGCGGGGAGATCATCTTGCCGGTGACGCCGCCGGTCGTGTTGGCCGCGACCATCAGCACGTCGGACACGCCCACCTGCTGCGCCGTGGTGGCCTGGAGTCCGCAGAACAGCGCGTTGCTCGATGTGTCGGAACCGGTCAGGAACACGCCCAGCCAGCCCAGGATCGGCGAGAAGAACGGGAACAGGAAGCCCGTGCCGGCCAGCAGCAGCGCCAGGGTGGAGGACAGGCCCGAGTAGTTGGCGATGAAGGCGAAGGCCAGAACCATGCCGATCGAATAGATCGGGCGCTTCAACTCGCTGACCGTCTCGACGAAGGTCTTCACGCCGTCGGCGGGACGCATCCTCAGCATGATCATCGTGACGATCGCGGAGATCAGGATGGCCGTGCCGGTGGCCGACAGCAGGTCCAGCTTGTAGACCGCGTCGATGGGCTTGGGCGAGGCGACGATCGGGGCGGCCTTCAGCACCAGCTTGTCCAGCCCGGCGATCGGGAAGTACAGCACCGTGTCGGCCAGCGCGCCGCCCTTGGCGAACAGGGCCTTGAAGGGCTTCAGGCTCCAGATCGTGACGATCACGGTCAGGATCAGGAAGGGCGACCAGGCCTTGGCGATCTCACCGGCGGAGTAGTCGCGCGGGGCGGCGAACTCGCTCGTCGCCATGGCGCCGACCGACTGCGGCACCGGACCCGACGCCAGCGGGGAGTTGGCGAAGCGGAAGATGGCCTTCGGCTTCCAGAACTTCAGGAAGACGGTGATGCTGACGAGACTGACCAGGGCGGACGTGATGTCCGGCAGCTCCGGCCCGATGAAGTTGGCGGTGAAGTACTGGGTGACGGCGAAGCTGCCGCCGGCGACCAGAATGGCGGGCCAGGTCTCGCGGATGCCCTTCCAGCCGTCCATGATCATGATGATCCAGAAGGGGACGAAGACGGACAGCAGCGGAAGCTGGCGGCCGGCCATGGCGCCGATCTTGAACGGGTCGAGCGAGGTCACCTGACCGGCGACGATGATCGGAATGCCCATGGCGCCGAAGGCCACCGGGGCGGTGTTGGCGATCAGGCACAGACCGGCGGCGTAGAGCGGGTTGAAGCCCAGCCCGACCAGCAGCGCCGCGGTGATGGCGACCGGCGCGCCGAAGCCCGCCGCACCTTCCAGGAAGGCGCCGAAGGAGAAGCCGACCATCAGCATCTGAAGCCGCTGGTCCTCGGTGATCGACACCACCGACGAGCGGATGATCTCGAACTGGCCGGTCTTGACCGTGATCTTGTAGAGGAACACGGCGGCCACGATGATCCAGGCGATGGGCCACAGGCCGTACAGGAAGCCGTAGCCGGCGGATGCCAGCGCCATGCCGACCGGCATCTGGTAGAACAGAATGGCGACGGCCAGCGAAATGGCGACGGTGATGGTGCCCGCGACGTGACCCTTCATGCGCAGGACCGTCAGCGCGATGAAGAAGAAAATGATCGGCAGCGCGGCCACAAATGCCGAAAGCCAAAGGTTACCCGCGGGATCGTATACTTGTGTCCAGGGCTGCATGTTTCCTTCCTATGCGGCAAATTCTCGGTACTGCGCTTTGGCCTGCGACCATGGATGGAGCCCGGACCCACGCGTCTTTATCCGGACGCGCGCCGCCTTTCGTTCCTCAGCCCATGGGCTGCGGAAATCATTTTTTGTTGGGTTGGGCCCCGGTCAAAAAATATGACCAAAGGCTCAGCACGGATACATTGGGTTGCCATAGTTGGCAATAGGGAAAATCAAATTTACCGTCATCCGGAGGTGGGACCTTCCGATGTTCATGGTATTACCACCTGACCCATCCGGCGGCGGAACGGTGGGGAAAGGACGCCGCGGCCCTCGGCGGGGCTGGACGTGCGAAAGCCGTGACGATATCTAGCTTTCGGGATCAGGCGGGATTGCTGCGTATGCAGGGCAAGGGAATGATAAAACCGGCCAAACTGGCGGACGCCATCGCGGACCATTTGGAGACGCTGATCCGTGAAGGCGTTCTGCGTCCGGGGGAGAAGCTGCTGCCGGAACGGGACCTGGCGCTGAAGCTGGACGTCTCGCGCCCGTCGCTGCGCGACGCCCTGGAAAAGCTGGAGGAGCGCGGGCTGCTCGTCTCAGGACGCAACGGCACCCACATCGCGCAGTTTCTGGCCCCCATCGCGGCCCCGCTGGTGGCGCTGCTGCAATCCGATCCGGACGCGCCCTTCCACTACCTGGAGTTCCGCAGCGCCAACGAGGCCGCCGCCGCAAGGCTGGCCGCGCAACGGGCGACCGACCTGGACCGCCAGGCGATCCGTGATTTGGCGCAGCGCATGCGCGATGCCCACGGGAAGGACGACCCCTCGGAAGAAGCGGACGTGGACGCGCAGCTTCACCTCGCCATCTACGAGGCGGCGCACAACACGGTGATGCTGCACATCATGGGCGCCCTGTCGGAGATGCTGCGCAACGACGTCTTCTACAACCGCGACCGGCTCTATACCCGGCCCGGTGTGCGCGACCTGCTGTTGGAGCAGCATCTGGCCATCGCCGGCGCGGTGGTTGCCGGCGACGCCGAAGCCGCGTGCGCCGCGGCGGAGGCTCATGTGGGCTTCACGCTCCGCACCCTGCGGGAAATCCGCGAGGACGACGCGCGGCTGGAAGCCTCGCTGCGCCGCATCGGGCGCACCGACCTGATCGAAAGCGCCGAACGGGCCTGAGCGCCGTTCGGGAACCGGAAGGCCACCATCGGTTTTACACGGCTGTGGGCCATTGGAGGTCAAGCCGTGCCCGTCGAAACGCCGCCTTCAGGAGCGCCACCGTCAGGAATGCCGCCGTTAGGAATGCCGCAGTCCGTCATCCCCTATTGCGGCCCCCCGCCGGTGCCGGAGGGAATCCGGAGTGCCTGGAACGGCGATCCGGTGTTGCTCGCCGCCTTTGCCCTGGCCGCCGCCGGATACGCGATGATGGCGCACCGGCACGGGGCGAGGATGGAACGTCACCAGCCATGGTGCTTCGCCGCGGGGTGGCTGGTGCTGTTCGCCGCCTTCGTGTCGCCGCTGTGCAACCTGACCTCCGCCCTGTTCTCGGCGCGGGTCGTGCAGCATCTCCTGACCATCCAGGTGGCCGCGCCGTTGCTGGTCCTGTCCTGGCCGATGGGGGCGGTGCGCTGGCCCGCCTGGGCGCGGACCATGGCGTCACCCCTGGGAGTTCCGGAGATCGCCTGGGGGCTGTTCGGCCTGTTCCTGTGGGTGTGGCACCTGCCGGGACCCTACATGGCGGCGCTGCGCTTCGATGCGGTGCAGTGGGTCATGCACGGCAGCCTGTTCGTCGGGGCGCTCGCGGCGTGGCGGACGGTGTTGGCGCCGGACGGGCCGGCGATGCGGGCGCGGGGGCTGTTGTCCGCCTTCGGCACCTCGGTCCATCTCGCCATTCTGGCGGCGCTGCTGATCTTCGCCCCGCAACCGCTGTTCGCCTACCATTTGGTGACGACCGCGACCTGGGGCCTGTCCGCTCTGGCCGACCAGCAGCTTGGCGGGCTTATCATGGGGGTGGTTGGGGCCGCGGCCTATGTGGCGCTCAACCTGTATGCGCTGGCGCGCTGGCTGATGGTGCCCGAGCGGCAGGGCTCCTGAAAGGGATGTTGCCCCCTCCCTAACCCTCCCCCGCTTCGCAGGGGAGGGGACTGCCGCCGCTTCGCTAAAGGCACCCTCCCCTGCGTTAGCGGGGGAGGGCCGGGGTGGGGGCAAGTGCTGCCGGTCAGTGGACCGCGGCGCTGCGTCCGCCACCGCCGCCGGTCAGGGCGAAGCCCAGCGGCGGGCGTTCGGGGGCCTTGAAGCCGGTGGCGCGGTCCTCCTCGACCGGAACGCCGTCCAGCGTCAGGCGGCCATCCCGCGCCGACAGGTGCAGGGTCGAGCGTTCGTCCACCTCGCCGTCCAGCAGACGTTCGGCGATGGGGTCCTCCACCAGATTCTGCACCGCCCGCTTCAGCGGACGGGCGCCGAAGGCCGGGTCCCAGCCCAGTTCGGCCAGCCGGGCGCGGGCCGCGTCGTCGGCGGTCAGGGACAGGCCACGCTCCGCCAGGCGCTCGGCCACGCGGGCAAGCTGGATGTCCACGATGTGGGCCATCTGCTCGCGCCCCAGCCGGCGGAAGATCAGCACGTCGTCCAGCCGGTTCAGGAACTCGGGCCGGAAGGCGCGGCGCACCGCGTCCATCACCTCGATCCGCGCCCCCTCCAGGCTGTCGTCCTCGCCTAGAGCCGTCAGGGCGTCCGCCCCCAGGTTGGAGGTCATGATCAGGATCGCGTGGCGGAAGTCCGCCGTGCGGCCCTGTCCATCGGTCAGCCGCCCGTCGTCGAGTGCCTGGAGCAGCACGTTCAGCACGTCCGGATGGGCCTTCTCCACCTCGTCCAGCAGGACGACCTGATAGGGCCGGCGCCGGATCTTCTCGGCCAGCGTGCCGCCGTCGTCATAACCGACATAGCCCGGAGGCGAGCCGATCATGCGCGCGACGGAGTGCTTTTCCATGTACTCCGACATGTCGACGCGGGTGACCGCGTTCTCGTCGTCGAACAGGAAGGCGGCCAGGGCCTTCGCCAGCTCCGTCTTGCCGACGCCGGTCGGGCCGAGGAACAGGAAGGAACCGGTGGGACGGTTCGGGTCCTTCAGCCCCGCCCGCGCCCGGCGCACCGCCTTCGACACGGCGCGCACGGCCTCAGCCTGACCGACGACGCGCTCGGCCAGCCGGTCCTCCATGCCCTTCAGCCGCTGCCGCTCGCCTTCCAGCATGCGGTCCACCGGGATTCCGGTCCAGCGGGTGACGACGGCGGCGATGTCCTTGGCGGTGACCTCCTCCCGCTCCGCGTTGGCGCGGGATTCGGCTTCGGCCAGACGCTTTTCCAGGTCGGGGATGACGCCGTAGGCCAGTTCGCCGGCCTTGGCCCAGTCGCCGTCGCGTTGCGCGTGCTCCAGCTTCGTGCGTGCCTGGTCCAGTTCCTCCTTCAGGCGGCGTCCCTCGGTGCGGCGGGACTGGCCGACGCGCCATTCCTCTTCCATCGCGGTCAGCTTCGCCTCGTCCTCGGCGAGTTCGGCCTCCAGCTTGAGCAGCCGTTCCTGAGAGGCCGCGTCAGGCTCGGCCTTCAGGGCCTCGCGCTCGATCTTCAGTTGGGCGACGCGCCGCCCGACCGCGTCCAGCGCCTCCGGCTTGCTGTCGATGGCGATGCGCAGGCGGCTGGCCGCCTCGTCCACGAGATCGATGGCCTTGTCGGGCAGGCGGCGGTCGGCGATGTAGCGGGCGGACAACTGCACCGCCGCGACCACCGCCGCGTCGGCGATTCGCACGCCGTGGTGCACCTCGTACTTGCCCTTGATGCCGCGCAGGATCGACACGGCGTCATCAACGGACGGTTCGTCCACGTTCACCGGCTGGAAGCGGCGGGCCAGCGCCGCGTCCTTCTCGATGTATTTGCGGTACTCGTCCGGCGTGGTGGCGCCGACGCAGCGCAACTCGCCGCGCGCCAGCGCGGGCTTCAGCATGTTGGCGGCGTCCATCGCGCCATCCGTTCGGCCCGCGCCGATCAGCGAGTGCAGTTCGTCGATGAACAGGATGATGCGGCCCGCCGCCTGCTGCACCTCGGCCAGAACGGCCTTCAGCCGCTCCTCGAAATCGCCGCGGAACTTGGCGCCGGCCAGCAGGGCGGTGAGGTCGAGCGCGAGCACGCGCCGGTCCTTCAGCCCTTCCGGAACGTCGCCGGAGGCCAGCCGCTGGGCCAGCCCTTCCACCACGGCGGTCTTGCCCACGCCGGGCTCGCCGATCAGGACGGGGTTGTTCTTGGTGCGCCGGGCGAGGACCTGGATGGTCCGCCGGATCTCGTCGTCGCGCCCGATCACCGGATCGAGACGGCCCTGCCGCGCCTCTTCCGTCAGGTCGCGGGCGTATTTGGCGAGCGCCTCGCCCATCTGGGAATCCTCCTGCCGGTCGGCGGGGCGCTTCTTGCTCAGCAGCCCGACGCCTTCGGCCAGCGCCGCGGGATCGACACCGGCCCGGTGGAACAGCGCGCGGGCGGTGCCGCTCTGGGCAGCCAGCGATTCGAGAAGGCGTTCGGGCGTGACGAACTTGTCGCCGGCCCCCCGCGCCGTTTCGACGGCGCCCTGGAGCACGCCGGCGAGCGCCGGGGACATGTAGATCGGGTGCGGCCCTTCGCCATCCACGCGGGGCTGGCGGCCCAGCGTTTCCTCGGCGGCGCTTTTCAAAAGCTCGGGGTCGCCGCCGGCATCGCGCACCAGCCGCGCGGGCACGCCGTCGATGTCCTCGACCAGGGCCTTCAAAAGATGTTCGGGGACGAGCTGTTGGTGGCGTCCGGCGAGAGCCGCCAGTTGCGCAGCCTGGATGACGCCGCGCGCGCGGTCGGTGAACAGACCGAAGTCCATCAGGCACTCCGTTCGTTATGGTTCCCGCCCTTTCCGAAGGCACGGGAAGGCGGCCTGTGCGGCCCGCATCCTGCGCGGCCCCGGTCGCCTCACAGGATCAGATGGGCGCCGCCGCCGCCCTGGTCAAGACGGGGGTCAAGACGGCGGTCAAAGCGGTGGAGCAAGGCTGCTCCGCGCTGAGGTGTCCCACTATATGGACAATAAGAAATTTATTTGACACACTACAGGCGTACTCATAAAGTGGGGGGAAACTGATATGCCAGATATCACACAAGAACACAGGGGAGAGGACATGGCCAGCATCGGAGCAAACCCGCTCGATGCACAGGAGGCTCCGGAGAAGCCGCAGGCGTCCGGAACCCAGACTCTGATGCGTGGCCTCGCCCTCCTGGAATGTGTGGCGGGGGGCGTCGGCGACGTGAAGGGCATCGCCGCCCGGCTGGGCACGCCGCGCAGCACCACCCACCGGATGCTCAACAGCCTGACGCTGGACGGCTATCTGCATCACGTTCCCTACAAAGGTTATCTGCTGGGGCCGAAGCTGATCGCGCTCGGCATGCGCGCGCTGGAGCAGCGCCCGCTGGTCGCCATCGCCCGCCCGCACATCGAGGAACTGGCCCGCCGCACCGGCGACACCGTCCATCTCGGCGTCGTCGAGGGGGCGGAGGTCTTCTATCTCGACAAGATTCCGAACACGCGCGGGCTGGAGATGCGGTCGCGCATCGGCCTGCGCATGCCGCTGGCCTCCACGGGGCTGGGCAAGGCGCTTCTCCTCGGCCTGCCGCGCGAGCGTTGGCGGGGGTTCTACGACAACGCGCTCCGCCTGAACGCGGCGGCGCCGGAACGGCCCCCGCTGGCGCCCTGGCCGGAATTCGAAGCCCGGCTGGCCGCCTATGTGGAGCATGGCTGGTCCTTCGACCTTGAGGAAAACGAAATCGGCATCCGCTGCGTCGGCGCGCCGATCCGTGACGTCCGCGATCAGGTGGTCGCCGCCATCAGCGTGGCGAGCGCCGTGCCTTACATGCCGGACGAACGGATGGCGGAGCTTGGCCCAGCCGTCAGGGCGGTCGCCGACGCGATATCAAAGGATCTGGGATGGAAACGGGACGAACGGGCGTCGGGGCATCGCTGATCGCCCTCGACTGGGGAACTTCCAGCCTGCGCGGCTTCCTGATGGACGGCGCCGGGCGCGTGCTGGAGCAGTGCGCCAACGCGCACGGCATCCAGAACCTGCCGCTGCCGGGCGTTACCGGCTTCGAGCAGGCTTTCACCGACCTGTGCGGCGGCTGGCTGGCCGCCCATCCGGGCCTGCCGGTCGTGGCCGGCGGCATGGTCGGCAGCGCCCAGGGCTGGCGCGAGGCGCCCTATGTCCACTGTCCCGCCGACACGGCCTCGCTGGCCTCGCAGGCCATCGCGGTGGACAGCGCATCGGGTGTCCGCATCCTGATCGCACCGGGCATGCTCTACGACCCGCCCAGCGGTCCGCCGGACATCCTGCGCGGCGAGGAGATCCAGATCGCCGGTGTGCTGGCCGACCGTCCCGACTGGGGCCGCGACGCCTGCATGGTGCTGCCCGGCACCCATTCGAAATGGGTGGAGATCGTGGGCGGGCGCATGACCCGCTTCTCCACCTACATGACCGGCGAGACCTTCGCCGTGCTGTGCAAGCACTCGATCCTGGGCCGGCTGATGCCGGCGGACGCCGCCCCCGCGCAGGCCGATGCCGATGCCGCCTTCGCCGAGGGCGTTCGGGCGGCGCAGACCAGCGGGCCGGGCGACCTGACGCACCAGATCTTCGCCGCGCGCACGCTGGGCATCACCCGCCGCATGCCGGCGGAGCTTCTGAAGGATTACCTGTCCGGCCTGCTGATCGGGCACGAACTGACCTCCGGCCTCGGCCACATGCGGAACGATCTGCACGAGGACCGTCCGCTGCTGCTGATCGGCGAGGGTTCGCTGTGCCGCCGCTACGTCCGCGGTCTGGAACTGCTGGGCGTCGAGCCCACGGCCCGGCTTGAGAACACCGCCCCGCGTGGGCTTTTCCAGTTCGCCGTTGCCGCCGGGCTGATCGCGCCGGCGGGGGAGGATACCCATGGCTGACGAGACCCTGCACGCCCGCCTCGATGCCGCCTTTGCCGCTCTGCCGCTGGTCGCCATCCTGCGCGGCCTGAAGCCCACGGAGGCGGAGGACGCCGCGCAGGCGCTCTACGACCGTGGCTTCCGCCTGATCGAGGTGCCGCTGAATTCGCCCGATCCGTTCGACAGCATCGCCGCCATCCGCCGCCTGCTGCCGCGGGACGCGCTGGTCGGCGCCGGCACGGTTCTGGCGGTGGAGCAGGTGGCCCGGCTGAAGGAGATCGGGGCCGATCTGGTCGTCATGCCGCACGCCGACACCGCCGTGATCCGCGCCGCCAAGGCCGCGGGGTTGGTCAGCCTGCCCGGAATCGCCACACCGACGGAAGCTTTCGCAGCGCTGTCAGCGGGGGCCGACGCCCTGAAGATATTCCCGGCGGAGCTGGTCGGCCCGCGCGTCATCAAGGCGATGCGCGCGGTGCTGCCCGCCGGCACCCGTCTGTTGCCCGTGGGCGGCATCGCCCCGGACACCATGGCTCCGTTCCTGGAGGCCGGCGTGGCCGGCTTCGGGCTCGGTTCGGCGCTCTATGCGCCGGGCCTGTCCGCCGCCGAGATCGGCGTTCGGGCGGACGCCTTCGTCGCCGCGTGGCGGCGTCTCAATCCGCGCTGACCACGCGCGGATTCACAGTTTTCCTCTTTCCCCCCTTGTCCATCACAAGCAAAGTTCCAGGGAGAACGTTCATGAACGGTTATCGTTTCGTCACCGGCGCCGTCGTCGGCGCGCTGACCTCCGCCACCCTGATGGTTGCCGCCCAGGCCGCCGAGTATCCCACCAAGTCGATCGAGCTGATCGTCCCGTACGCCGCCGGCGGCGGCACCGACCTCGTGGCCCGCGCCTTTGCGGAATCCGTGAACCGCCACCTGCCGCAGTCGGTGGGCGTGGTGAACAAAACCGGCGGCGGCGGTGCCGTCGGCCTGTCGGAGATCATGGCCGCCCGTCCGGACGGCTACAAGATCGGCATGGGCACCGTGGAAATCACGACCCTGCCGAATCTGGGCGTCGCCCGCTTCACGGTCGCGGACTTCACCCCGATCGCCCGCCTGAACGCCGAGCCGAGCGCCATCACGGTCAACGCCAACGCGCCGTGGAAGACCATCGAGGAGTTCCTGGCCTACGCCAAGGAGAATCCGGGCAAGGCCCGCATCGGCAACTCCGGCACCGGCGCCATCTGGCACCTCGCCGCCGAAGCCCTGGCCTCCAAGACCGGCCTGAAGTTCAACCACATCCCGTATGACGGCGCCAACCCGGCGGTCACCGCCCTGCTCGGCAACCACATCGAGGCCGTCGCGGTCAGCCCGGCCGAGGTGTCCAGCCACGTCGCCGCCGGTGCGCTGCGCATCCTCGCGGTGATGGACGACCAGCGCTCGAAGGCGTTCCCGGACGTCCCGACGCTGAAGGAGAAGGGCGTCGACGTGACCGTCGCCACCTGGCGCGGCATCGTCGTTCCGAAGAAGACCCCGGAAAACGTCGTCAACGTGCTGCGCGCCGCGTCCAAGAAGGCGGTCGAGGAGCAGGGCTTCCGCGATCAGCTCACCAAGATGAACCTCAGCCACGCCTATCTCGACGGCCCGGACTACAAGGTCGCCATGGAGAAGGACGCCGAGATGTTCAAGGAGCTGATGAAGCAGATCGGTCTCGCCAAGTAAGCCTTATCACCTGAGCCGCATCCTCGGCGTGTCCCCGGCGGCCTCCAGGCCGCCCGGCGTCCGAAGGAGATCCAATCATGAGTCACGCTCCCGCCCCGGGCGGCAAGCCCGGCCTGCGCCCGCAGGACCGCCTTGCCACGCTGATCATCGCCGTTCTGGTCATGGCGGTCGCCGTGGCCGCCATCGTCGCCGCGGGGGACTTCCCGCCGACCATGCTGGAAACCGACGTCGGCCCCGCCCGCTTCCCCATCATCTTCGCCGTGGCCCTGCTGGTGCTGTGCGCGATCCTGATCGTCAACACGCTGCGGGCGCCCGCAGCTCCCCCGGACGATCCGGTGCAGGCCAGGCCGAAGCCCAGCTACGGCACCGTGGCGATCGGCATCGCCGCCACCGCCGCCTGCCTGTACGCCATGGGGTATGTCGGCTACAGCATCGCGACGCCCATCTACCTGTTCGGCCTGATGTGGCTGATGGGTCGGCGCAACGTGATCGCGAACGCCGTCATCGCCGTCGTGCTGACCGCGCTCATCTACGCCGCCTTCGCCTACGCGCTCAGCGTGCCGCTGCCGGTTGGAAGCCTTTTCGAATGACCCAGACCGGTCCGACCGGCCGCAACACTCCGCTGACGGAGGGGTGAGATGTACGAACTCGATATGCTTCTTCAAGGCGCGCAGGCGCTGGTCAACCAGCCCATGGCGCTGCTGCTGGCCCTGTTCGGCGTGACGCTGGGCATCATCATCGGCGCGCTGCCCGGCCTGACGGCGACGATGGGCGTGGCCATCCTGCTGCCCTTCACCTTCGGCATGGACCCGCTGTCGGGCCTGCTGATGATTTCCGGCGTCTTCTTCGGCGGCATCTACGGCGGGTCTGTCACCGCCATCCTGCTGAAGATTCCCGGCACCCCCGCCGCCGCCGCGACCGCCATCGACGGTTACGAGCTGACCAAGAAGGGGCAGGCCGGCATCGCGCTGGGCACCGCCACCTTCTCATCCTTCCTGGGCGGTACGGCCAGCGTTCTGGTGCTGATCTTCCTGGCCCCGGTGCTGGCCCGCTTCGCGCTTCAGTTCAGCGCGTCGGAGTCTTTCGCGCTGGCCGTGTTCGGCCTGTCGATCATCGCCAGTATTTCCGGCGTGTCGGTCATCAAGGGCCTGATCTCGGGCTTTCTCGGTCTGCTGCTGGCGACCGTCGGGCTGGACCCGATGGGCGGCTTTCCGCGCTACACGGGCGGCTACACCGAGCTGTTCAACGTGCCCTTCATCCCGGTGATGATCGGCCTGTTCGCCGCCGCCGAAGCCTTCAAGGCGCTGGAGGACCCGCAGGTCCGCACGGGCATGGCCGCAGCGCTGGACCGCATCATCCCGCCCTGGCACATGTTCCGCCGCCAGTTGGTCAACATCGCGCGTTCCTCGGGCCTGGGCATCGTCATCGGCATCATCCCCGGTGCCGGCGCAGACATTGCCGCCTTCGTCGCCTACAACGAGGCCAAGCGCTTCAGCAAGACGCCGGAGAATTACGGCAAGGGTGAACTGGGCGCCGTCGCCGCCTGCGAATCCGGCGCCAACGGCTGCACCGGCGGCGCGCTGCTGACCATGCTGACGCTGGGCATCCCCGGCGACGCGGTGACCGCCGTGATGCTGGGCGCGCTGACGCTTCAGGGCCTTCAGCCCGGTCCGCTGCTGTTCAAGGACCACGCCGATCTGGTCTTCACGCTGTTCGCCGGCATGCTGGTCTGCTACGTGATGATGCTGGTCGTGGGCCTCGGCTCGCTGCGCTTCATGGGCCGCATCCTGCAGATGCCGAAGTCGGTGCTGACGCCGGCCATCCTGGCGCTCTGCATCGTCGGCACCTACGCCATCAACAACAGCATGTTCGACATCTGGATCATGCTGGCCGCCGGTGTCGCCGGCTACTTCATGCAGAAGTGGGACTTTCCGGCGTCTCCCGTCGTGCTCGCGCTCATCATGGGGCCGATGGCCGAGGCGAACTTCCGCCGCGCGCTGTCGCTGTCCAACGGCAGCTATGACTTCCTCTACACCCGCCCGATCACCGTGGTCCTGCTGAGTGTGGCGATCCTGACGCTGATGCTGCCGCTGCTGCGCCGCCTGTGGGCCACCAGCCGGTCCGGCGGACAGGCCGCGGGCAACCTGGGTTCGGCCAAGTGACTGCCGTGACCACCATCGGTCTGGATGCCGTCGTCGATCCGGATCTGCGCAACGGCACCGGCGAGAATCCGGTGTGGGACGCCGGGCGCGGCCTGTGGACCTGGATCGACATCCCAGCACGGGCCGTCCACCGGCTCGACCCCTCCAGCGGCGTTCACCGCCGCTGGACCCTGCCGGAGATGATCGGCTGTCTCGTCCTGCGTCCGGACGGCGGTGTGGTCTGCGCCTGCGAGACCGGCGTGTTCGACGTGGAACTGCCGGGAGAGGGCGGGGAGGCGGTGGTGACCGCGCTCGCCACCCACCGCTTCCCGAAGGACGGCATGCGCTTCAACGACGGGCGCTGCGACCGGCAGGGGCGGTTCTGGCTGTCCAGCATGGTCATGGACATCACCAAGGGCGACGCCTCCGGCCTGTGGCACCGCTTCACCCGCGCGGACGGGCTGACGGAGACCGGGGCCGGCAGCTACATCATCCCCAACGGCTCCGCCTTCAGCCCGGACGGGCGCATCTTCTACGCCTCCGACACGCATCGCGACGTGCGGATGGTCTGGGCCTGGGACTATGACCCGGACACCGGCACCGCCCGCGACCGCCGCCCCTTCATCGACATGCGCGCGATGGTCGGGCGTCCCGACGGTGCGGCGGTGGACGCGGACGGCTGCTATTGGATCTGCTGCCTGGACGAGGGCTGCATCAAGCGCTTCACCCCGCGCGGCGAGCTGGACCGCCGGATCGAGGTGCCGATGCGCAAGCCGACCATGTGCGCCTTCGGCGGGCCGGACCTGCGGACGATGCTCGTCACCTCGCTCTGCCGAGGGCCGGCGGATCTGGCGGAAGACCCGCATGGCGGGCGCGTGCTGATGTTCGATCCCGGCGCCCAGGGCCTCCCCGAACCCCGCCTGGCCGACTGAGCCAAGCCAAAACGATATCAAGACGCAAGAGGCTAGGAATGTTTGACGATCTGAAGGGCAAGCGCGTTCTCGTCACCGGCTCCACGCAGGGCATCGGCCTCGCGGCGGTGGAGGCGTTCGCGCGGGCCGGCGCCAAGGTCGCCATGAATGGCCGCCGCACCCCGGCGGACCTGGAGACCACGCTGGCCCGTCTGAACGGGCTGGGCGGCGAGGTCGTCTTCCTGCCCGCCGACGTGTCGAACAGCGCGGAGTGCGGCAAGCTGGTCGAAGCCTTCGTGGAGCGTTTCGGCGGCATCGACGTGCTCATCAACAACGCGGGCGGTCTGGTCGGGCGCAAGCCGCTGCCGGACATCGACGACGAGTTCTTCGACGCGGTGACCGACCTGAACGCGCGCTCGGCCCTGATGGTCACCAAGCACGCCCTGCCGCATCTGAAGGCCGCGGCGGAGCAGAACGGCACCACCTCCTCGGTCATCCTGGTCGGCTCGGTCGCCGGCTACACCGGCGGCGGTCCGGGTGCGGGCCTGTATGGCGCGGCCAAGGCGTGGCTGCACAACATCCAGAAGAACTGGGTGGTCTTCCACACCAAGGACGGCATCCGCTTCAACACGGTGTCGCCGGGCACCTTCGACACGGCCTTCCACGCCGACAAGGACGAGGACACCAAGGCCCGCATCGGCTCCGGCTTCCCGATGGGCCGCTTCGGCCGCCCGGAGGAATGCGCTCCGACCTTCCTGTTCTTCGCGTCCCACGCCTGCAGCGGCTACATCACCGGTCAGGTTCTGGACGTGAACGGCGGCCAGTACATGCCGTAACAGGCCCTACGCCCGGCTGCGTCCGTCCTGTCGGGGCGGGCGCGACGGGATGGCCGGCAGGGCGGGAAGGGGAGCGCTCTCCTCGCACCGCAACTGCCGGGCCACGGCATGCAGGGTGCCGTGATGGCGGCGGCAGAGGACGCCGTCCGCGTCGCGGTCGTAAAGCCGGACGAATTGGACCGGGGCCGCCCCGTCCTCCGCATGGACCTCCACCTCCACCAGACGGGTGCAGAAGGAGCAGGCGGTCAGCGGGTCCGTCGAATCGAAGGCCGCACCGGTCTCCAGGCAGCGCTGCGCGAAGGCTTCCAGCAGCACCGACGCGCTGTCCACCGTCTCCAGCCCGCGCAGGGCACGCACGACATCGCGCATCTGGCCGAAACCGGGCAGCACCAGCCCGGCGGCGGAATGACGGTCGTGGATCACCAATTTCATCATGATGCGCGCGCCGCCTCGAACAGCGGTTCCGGGCGGATGGCCGTGCCGCCGGCGGCGTAGCCGGGCCGGTTCGACCACACCCGCTGGCGGATTCGAATCTGCGTCCGGCAGTCCGCCGAGCAGTAGAGGGGGGCGGGACCGCGGCAGGAATTGCGGGCGAAGGGGCGCCCGCAGCAGGCGCAATGCAGTTCTCTATGGGCCAGTTTTTCAGGGGGCAGCTTCGGGTGGGTTTCGGTCGTACGGGCGTCTGTCGGCGTCGGCATGGTCGGATTCACCAAGCGTTTCCAAAGTGGGACGCACTATATGGGCGGTCCGTGACAGTTTGACGGGTGGGAGCGGACTACCCCTTTTTCTGGTTGATGGGGGCGAGCTACCGCTTTTGCGCCCCCAGCCGCCGATGGCGGACACGGAAGCAACCTTGGATGCCCATCGGCTCCACCGGCGGGACGCAAAGTCAGATTGTCTTTCCGGAATGGAATGCTTTCAAATGGGAGAAATCCGATATCGCGTCACCAATAAATTGTCTTTTACGATAAAAGGTCGCGCGCTAATGTCCCTTTTGGCGGATGAGGGTGTTTCTGAAGACCGATAGGACGCTGGATTGATCGGCGGCCCTGATCGGGTGGGGTCGGATCGTCCCTTTTCGCCGCATGAGGAAGGGGCGAGGATGGCAGCATCGACGAAGGCGACGATTCTCATAGTGGATGATACCGCCGACAACCTGTCGCTGCTGAGCAGCCATCTGAGATCCATTTACGCGGTCAAGGCCGTGAACAACGGGGATGCCGCGCTTCGCATCGCTTTTTCGGATCAGTCGCCGGATTTGATCCTGCTCGACGTCATGATGCCGAACATGGACGGCTACGAGGTGTGCCGCCGTCTGAAGGCCGATCCGCGGACCCGCGACGTTCCGGTGATTTTCCTGACCGCGCGCACCTCGGTCGAGGATGAGAAGTTCGGGCTGGATCTTGGGGCCGTCGATTACATCAGCAAGCCGATCAGCCCCCCCATCGTGCTGGCCCGGGTGAAGAACCATCTGTCGCTGAAGGCAACCGCGGATTCGCTGCGGGCGACCGTGGAGGAGGTGCGCGCCGCCCACAGCCGCCTGGAGGAAACGCAGCAGCACCTGATCCAGACGGAGAAGATGGCGGCGCTGGGCCTGCTCGTCTCCGGCGTCGCGCATGAGATCAACACCCCCATCGGGGTGGCCTTGACCGCGGTTTCCCATCTGTCCGGGTTGATCGAGTCGCTGGCCTCGCAGTTCCAGAACGAGGCGATCCGCAAGTCCGACCTCGCCCGATTCCTGGAGAACGCGCGGGAAGGGGCGCTGATGGTCACGACCAACATCGTGCGCACCGCCAACCTGATCCAGAGCTTCAAGCAGGTGGTGGTGGACCGCGCCGGATCGGAACGGCGGGTGTTCGACCTGAAGGACTATCTGTCCGACTCGTTGTTCGGATTGGACCCGCACCTGCGCGAGGCCGGGCACAGCCTCACCGTTTCATGCCCCGCCGGCCTGACCATCGACAGCCATCCCGGCCCTCTGTCGGAGGTGCTGTCCATCCTGATCCGCAACGCCGTGGTGCACGCCTTCCGGCCCGGTCAGAACGGGCGCGTCACCCTGTCCGTCGCGCCGCAGGAGGAGGATTGGGTGGAATTGCGCCTGTCCGACGACGGCAAGGGGATCGACCCGGACCATCTGCCCAAGCTGTTCGACCCCTTCTTCACCACACGCCGGGGCATCGAATTCCCGGGGCTTGGGCTCTACGTCGCCTTCAACCTTGTGAACCAGGTGCTTCAGGGCACCATCGAGGTGGAAAGTGAGCCCGGCGGCGGCGCGACCTTCACCATCCGCATGCCGCGGCGCGTCTCCTCCATGACCGAGGCGCCGGCCTGACGCCGGCCCCATCACGGGCCGTCACCCGTTGCCCGAAGTCAGGGCGCGGAAATGCGGGCGGCGACCCGTTGCAGCACCGCCGGCGGATCGACCGGCTTGGCGATGTAATCCACCGCTCCCATGGCGAAGCCGCGTTCGCGGTCCGAATCGTCGGCCCGGCCCGTCAGGAAGATGACCGGGATGTTCCGGGTTTCCGGCGCGCCTTTCAGGGCGGCGCAGACCTCATAGCCATCCATCTCCGGCATCACCACGTCCAGCAGGATCAGGTCGGGAGTCGGGGCGGCGGCGGCGATCTCCAGAGCCTTCCGTCCGTTGTTGGCGACCTTCACCTTGTAGCTCTCCTTCAGCAGGCCGCTGAGCAGCTTCAGGTTGTCCGGCGTGTCGTCCACGATCAGGACCGTGGCCTTCGTTGCGGGTGATGCCGATGCGGGGGATGCGTTGTCCATGAGAGATTTCCGATCTGGGAGAACCGGCAGGGCGACATTGACTCAGGCTGTGGCGTTCATGCCGCGCTCGGCCAGAGCCGCGTCCAGGGCGGCGGCGGCCTCATCGAAATCGAAATTGCGGATCTGGCCGGCAATGGCCTCGAACCGGTCGGGAAAGGCGGCTTGCAGAAGGCTGGTGTTCGCCGCCAGCACCTCTTCCGCGTCCGGGTCGCTGTCCAGCAGGAGCTGGCGGAGCTGACCGCAAACGGTGAGCAGGGCGTCCGCATCCACCACGATGGGTGCGGTTCCCGATGGCGGGCCGGTGTCCGCCGGGGCCAATGCCGCTTCCAGATGGGCGAGCAGGGCGCCCAGTGGCGGCTCCAGCTCGGCCAGCCGTGCGTCGATCTCCGGGCGTGGCCGGGCTTCGCGGATGGCTGCCTCCAGACTTGCGGCGGCGTCCTGCACGGGGTGGGCGCCGATGTTTCCGGCGGTGCCTTTCAGCGTGTGGGCGTGGCGCTCCGCCGTTTCGGGGTCGCCCTCGTCCAGCGCGGCGCGGATGGCGGGGAGGGCCTCCTTCTGCCCGGCGGCGAACTTGCGCAGCAGGTCGAGGTAGAGGCGCTTCTTGCCCAGCACCCGCGACAGCCCAGCGGCGGTGTCCAGCCCCGGAGCGCCGGTGGGCAGATCGCCCGGCTCTTCCGCAACCGCCGGCACGGGGAGGGGGACGGGCCTCTCGCCGCCGAGCCCGGCGCGGGGCGTCACCCAGGCCAGCAGCGTGGCCCACAGAGCGTCGGGGTCGATGGGCTTGGCCAGATAGTCGTTCATCCCCGCGTCCAGGCAGCGGTCGCGGTCGGCTTGCATGGCGTTGGCGGTCATCGCGACGATGGGCAGACCGGCGAAGCCCAACCGGCGGATTTCCCGGGTCGCGGCGATACCGTCCATGACCGGCATCTGCATGTCCATCAGCACGAGGTCGTAGTGGGCCGCCTGCACCATCTCCACCGCGAGGGCGCCGTTCTCCGCCACCTCCACCACCAGCCCGGCGTCGCCCAGCAACTCGCAGGCCACCTGTTGGTTCAGGTCGTTGTCCTCGGCCAGAAGGATGCGGGCGCCGCGCAGGTGCGACAGATCGGCGGTGAGGACGGTCTGCGCCTGGGCCGGTTCCGACACCGCGTCGTCGGCGCCCAGAACCCGCATGATGCCGTCGAACAGCGCGGACGGGTTGACGGGCTTGAACAGCACCTCCTCGATGGCCGTGCCTTCGGCGCCCCTCAGAACCTCCTCCCGGCCATAGGAGGTGACCATGATGTGATGCGGGGCCTGGGCAAGCTCCAGCGCGGCGATGCCGGCGGAGGTTTCCAGCCCGTCCATCCCCGGCATCTGCCAATCCAGCAGCACGACGCGGAAGGGCCGGCCCTCGCGCGCCGCGATCCGCGTCGCCTCGATGGCGGCGGAGCCCGAGTCCACCGCCTCTGCGGTGAAGGACATGGCCGTCAGCATATCCGTCAGCACGAAGCGGGCGTTCTCGTTGTCGTCCACCACCAGACAGCGCAGGCCGCGCAGGTCGGGCCGCGGCAGCAGCACGCGGCGCGGCTTGTCGCGGCCCAGCCGGGCGGTGAACCAGAAGCAGGAGCCGCGGCCCGGCGCACTTTCCACGCCGACCGAACCGCCCATCAACTCGGCCAGCCGTTTGGAGATGGCCAGCCCCAGGCCGGTGCCGCCGTATTTGCGGGTGGTGGAGGCGTCGGCCTGTTGGAAGCTCTGGAAAAGCTGGCCCTTCTGTTCCTCGCTCAGGCCGATGCCGGTGTCGCGCACCTCGAAGCGGACCAGCAGATCCTCGCCGGCCTCCTCCTCAAGCCGGACGATGATGGCGATTTCACCGCGCTCGGTGAATTTGACCGCGTTGTTGGCGTAGTTGACCAGGATCTGCCCGATGCGCAGCGGGTCGCCGATAAGGTCGCTGGGCACGTTCTGGGCGACGTCGAAGATCAGTTCCAGCCCCTTGGCCGCGGCCTTTTCCGCGATCAGGTCGGCCAGCGTGCCCAGCACCTTGTCCAGATGGAAGCCGGTGCGCTCCACGCTCAGCTTGCCGGCCTCGATCTTGGAGAAGTCCAGGATGTCGTTGATGATGCCCAGCAGATGCTGGCCGGACTGGCTGATCTTGAGAACGTAATCGCGCTGGCGCGGCGTCAGGTCGGTCTTCAGCGCCAGATGCGACAGGCCGATCACCGCGTTCATCGGGGTGCGGATCTCGTGGCTCATGTTGGCGAGGAAGCTGGCTTTCGCCTGGGACGCCGCCTCCGCCCGGTCGCGGGTCAGGCGCAGTTCCTCCGTCTGCGCGCCCAACTGGACGACGGCGTCCAGGATGCTGTCCAGCTCCCGCGTGCGGGCGCCGGGAAGCCGGATGTCGCGCTCGCCCTCGCCGATGCGGCGCAGGCCGTCGGCGGCGGACAGCAGGGGCCGCACCACATGGCGGCGGATCAGCAGGCCCGCGGCGATGAAGATGGCCAGCACCGCGATGAAGGCGAACTGGATCACCTGAGACACCAGACGGGTGCGCTCCTGGATCTGGCCCAGGCGGCCCGCGGTCAGTTCGGTCACGTCCACCAGCAGCCGGTCGCCGACCGCGTTCAGATCCACCAGGGTCTGCGCCCATTTCTCGGTGAGGCGCTCCTCCTCGGCATTCTGGGCGGCGGCCTTCGCCGAGGAAACCTGCCGGATGACCGAATAGGCTTCCGTCACCTGCCGCTTCAGGGTGGGATCGAACTGGAAGGTCGGGTGGAAGGCCAACGCCTGGGCGGCCAGCAGCGCTTCGCGCCGGCGGCGGGGGTCGTCGGTGACGATGACCACGGTGCCCGATTGCTTCAGCCGTTCCAGATTCACCACGGCGCGCTGACGTTCCAGGATCAGCGGCACCATCCGGTCCTGGCTGTCGGCGGCGAGCCCCTCCATCTTTCCCTGTTCCGCGGCGATGCCGAGGAACAGCAGGCCGATCAGCGCCAGCAGGATCGCGCCGCTGATGAGAATCGCCGGCTGCAGCCGTACGCGGGGATGCCTGCGGTCGCGGGCGGACGCCATGGCCGGTTCCGCTTCAGTAGATGTCGAAGGGGAAGTAGTTGCGGTTGATCCGCTGATAGGTGCCGTCGTTGCGCAGGGCGCTCAAGGCCCGGTCCACCGACGCCTTCAACTCGTGCCGGCCGGGCGGGAAGACGATGTGGACCGTTCCGCCCAGCCCGTTTTCGGACATCGGGGTGCCGATGGTCTCGAAGCCCTCCCCCGCGTCGGACAGCAGGAAATGAACGATGTTCAGCGTCGGGCCGATGGCCATGTCGCTCCGTCCGTCGCGCATGGCGCCCCACAAATCCTCCAGCGTGGACACCACCACCAGATTGCCGGTCATGTTGGGGTCCGATCCCGCCAGCCGGAACAGCGCATCGTGCTGCCTGGAGCCACGGATGGCCGCGATGCGCCGGCTGCGGATCGCTTCCTCCATGGTCATGTCCGGCAGGCCGCGCCGTCCGACCAGGCTGCTGCTGGACCGCCAATAGGGAACGGAGAACAGAAGCCTCTGCTCCCGGTCCGGTGTGCGCAGCGCGTTGCCGAAGCCGATGTCGTAGCGCCCCGCGGCGACGTCGTCGATGATCTGCTTGAAGGGGGCCGCATCGAAACTGCACACCGCGCGCAGCGTCCGGCACAGTTCCCGCCCGAAATCGATGTTGAAGCCGACCAGGGTTCCGTTGGCATCACGGCCGCTGAAGGGCGGGGAATGGTCGATGACCACGATGCGCAGGAACGGATGTTCGGTCGGCGGCGACCCGTCCGCCCGGACCGGCTGGACCGCCGCGAGGCCGGCCAGCAGGATCGCCTGGATCAGGACGGTGCGTGTGGCGGGAAAGCGCGTGCGGAAACCCATCGGCGCCTCAGTACATCCGGAAGGGCAGGAAGCGGGAACTGATGGCGTCGTACCGCCCATCGGCCAGGATGGTGCGCAGCGCCATGTTAACCCGGTCGCGCAATTCCTCCCGCCCCAGCGGCAGGGCGATGGCGGACTCTCCGCCCAGCCCGCTTTCGGTCAGCGGATCGCCCACGACCTCCAGCGCCTCGCCCTCCGCGCTGTTCAGCAGGTGGACGGTAACGGCGGTCGGCGCCAGCGCAAGATCGACCCGCCCATCCAGAACGGCGCGCAGCGCCTCCGCCTGATCGTCGTAGATCACCACGGTGCAGCCGACGTTCCGCGCGGTCAGATAGTCGTACTGCTTCGACCCGCGGGTGACGGAGACGCGCTTCCCGGCCAGTTCCGGCGCCACGCCCAGCGTCCATTCGCCGGCCCGCCCGATGTAGCTGGAACTGGACCGCTTGTGGCGGTCGGTGAAGAGGTACTTCTTCATCCGTTCCGGCGTCTTCAGGATGCTGGCGACCGCGAAATCGGCGGCGTTGCGGTCCAGCAGGTCCAGGACTTCCGGGAATTGCAGCGCGGTGATATCGCAGCGGATGCCCATCGTGTCGCACAGGGCGCGGGCGATCTCCACCTCGAATCCGGTCAGCTTGCCCTGATCGTCCACCATCGCGTAAGGCGCCATCTTCCAGGTCAGCACCCGGTAGACCTCCTCCGCACGGGTGGGAGCCGCCGCCGTGACGCAGAGCAGAAGGGCAAGCCATAAGGCCGCGAAGGGGCGGAACGGCGTCGGACGGTTCATCGGCGGCCTCGGCAAAGCAAAAAGGTGGAGAGCGATGGCCATCCCATGCATCGTGACGCCATGGAATGGACGGCTCTCCGGTTGTGCTTCATCGCTTATGCCGGGACAGTAACCCGGCAGTGCCGAGAAAATACCACCATAATCCGATTGGTCAAGGAGCCAATTGAAGCCGATGGTTGTTACGGATATGGCATAAACCATTTCATGGCGGCAACATTTTCGCCTTTTTCTTTGTCATCGGCCGCTTCCGGCTTTTCCCGCAACGTGGGGCAGCCATCGTCGGCCGGGAGGTGGATCGTCCTGTCCGCTCCCGCTCCGATGGTGGCGTTGAGCACCAGCAGGTTGGTTTGGCGGGCAATGTCCGGGATCAGCTTGAGAAAGATGGTTGACTAGGAAACTTCCTGCGTTCATTTTGCTGGAGAACCATGGAGGAAAGGACGTTGGCCCAACCGGATGCCAGCCCGCTCGATGCGCATCTCGGCTATTGGCTGCGCTTCGTCTCGAACCATGTGTCCCACGCCTTCGCCGCGAAGTTGACGGGGCGGGGGGTGACCGTCGCCGAATGGGTCATGCTGCGCGACCTCTATGACCGGGACGGCGTGGCGCCCAGCCTGCTGGCCGACCGGCTCGGCATGACGCGGGGGGCCATTTCGAAACTGGCCGACCGCCTTGCCGGCAAGGGACTGCTCACCCAGTCCGCCGATCCGGGCGACCGCCGTTACCGGACGCTGGCTCTCACTCCGGAGGGCCGGGCGCTGGTACCGGACCTGTCGGCCCTGGCGGACCGCAACGATGCCGAGTTCTTCGGCCATCTGGACCCCGCCGAGCGGGTGCGGATCGAGGAGGAGCTGAAGGGGATCGTGCGCCGGATGGGGCTGCGCTCCATTCCTGTCGAATAGCCGAACCGATCCACGCATCGAGGAGAGGATCATGAACGCCAGGATCTCAGCCGTCCTGCACGAATGCAGCCGGGCCTCGGGGGAGGAGCGCATCAGCTTCCCGGAGGTCGTCGCGGCGTTGGCCGCGGTGGGGGTGGAGCGCTACCACACCGATCTCGTGCGGGCGGAGACGACCTATTACTTTCCGGACGGCGCGACGGAGCGGGTGGAAACCCATCCCGCCGCCCTTTCACCGGCCACGGAGTTCTCGGCGGAGGGCGTCGAATCCGCCGTCCGCGCCATCCAGGCCGGAACGATCCGCTACCGCGGCTTCTGCGAACGGGTGCTGCGCGCCGGCTGCGCCGGCTGGACGGTGAGCATCACCGGGCGGCGGGTCGTCTATTATGGCCGCACCGGCGACAGCCACACCGAGTGGTTCCCCGGCGCGCGCTGACGCCGCCGCGCCGTTCCCACCATCACCAGCCCAGGCGGCGGGAAAGGACCGGGCCGAGGTCGCCGCGCCATTCCTTCAGTTCGGCCTCCGCCCGTTCGACCGCGCGCTGGTCGCGGTAGCGCTTGCGGGCGCGGTTCGGATCGCCGCGCATCTCCATGGCTTCCAGCCGCTTCGCCACCTCCGGTTCCGACGCCACGGCCTGCCGCCAGCGCTCCAGCCGCACCTCCGCCACCGCGTCCACGATGGACTGGAGGGCGGGCATGCGGCCCAGCTTCTGCACGCCCGGCGCCATCCGGGCGGCGGCGGCGGCGGCGGCCTCCTTGGGGATGCGCGGGAAGGCCCGCTGCACCGCCTTGGTCAGCGCGTCCTTCATATCGTCGCCGCGCCGCTTCGCCTCGGCCCCACGGTTCAGCCGGGCGGCGGTGCGCGACTGCTTCCTGGCGTGCCAGGACAGGATGCCGTCCGCGACTTCCCGCGCGTCGGCGTCGAGCCAGACGACGGTTTCCGCCCCGCCCGCAAGCACAGCCTTCGCATCGTCGGGAAGTTCCGAATCGGCAGCGGACGCAGCGCCGGCCAGATGCAGCGCCTTCAGCGACCGAAGGGAACGCGCCCGCCCCTCGTCGCCGGCCAGCAGGGCAGATTCCGCCAGCATCCCGCCGTCCAGCAGGCTTTGCAGCAGTTCCAGGTCGTTGTGCGTCCAGCGGCGGGCGGCGGTCAGCCGTTCCACCCGCAGGCGCAGCAGTTCGCGCATCGCCGGGCGGGGCGCTGCCGGAACGCAGGATTCCACGCGCCACACACCGCCCTCGAACCGCGCCACGGCCCATTGGGCGCCGTTTTCGACGGGCCGGTCGGTGGGGAAGGCGCCGTCCAGGTTCCAGCGGTCGCTGGCTCGCAGGCATCCCTCCGGCGGCGCCTGCCACGGCGTTCCGGGCTTGGAATAGAAGCTGGCCGCCACCGGGTTCCGCAGGATGAAGCGCCAGCCCGCGACCTCCGTGGCGAGGCTGTCGGGCATGGCGGCGGGGCGCGGCCCGTCCCCCAGCTTCAACAGGGGTTCAGGGGTGTCCAGGCTGGGCTGAGAGGCTTCGGGCGACGGGTGTTCAGACGGCATGACGGCTCCTTCCGGCGGCACTGTAGCACAGCGCGGGACGGGGCCTGGCAACTTTGCGACCGCGCCTTCCGGCGCTCAATGGTGGGCGGCGTCCTCCCCGGCGCCGTCCTGTCCGAAGCTGTGCAGGATGCGGGCGAAGCTGGTGGCCCCGGCGCTGCGCATCGGGACGAAGGGCTTGCCCATGCGCCGGCACAGCCCCTTCACCCGCAGGCAGGCATCGTGGCTGACGCAATCGACGGGGCAGACCACCACGTCGGCGCGCTCGACCAGCCCTTCCAGGCAGCGTGTGGTCTGTTCGAACCCGCCGTCATGGTGCAGCAGGCAGCCGTTGCGCGTTTCCACCGCCGCGCGCAGGTGGGGCAGGCTCTTGGTCCGCCCTCCCACATAGAGGATGGCCCGCCCGCCCAAGTCGGTGGGACCCGGATCGGTGGGTCCCTGGCCGGTGGGAGCAGCCTCGTCGGAGGAGCGGCGGCGGGCCGGGGCTGACGGCGTGTCGAACAGGCGGCGCAAACGTTCCACCTCCGCCTCCGCATGGCGGGCGCGCATGCGCTCGCTGGCGACGCGGCGGTGCAGGGCGTCCATCGTGCGCAGCAGCCGCGCGTGACCCGGCCCCCTGCCGGCAGGGGGCTTCGGGGCGGCGGCGGTTTCCGGAACCGGCGGCGCGGCGCGCTGGGCGGCCAGTCGGGCTTCCAGTTCCCGGATGCGGGCGTCCTTTTCGGCGATCCGTTCGGCGGTGGCGCGTTCCTGCTTCGCCAGCCGAGCCGTCAACTCCTCGCAGCGCCGGGCCAGATCGCGGTTTTCCCGCAACTGGCGCCGGCTCTCGCCGCCCATCAGGTGGGAGAGCATGTGCACGTCGGCGAAGGCGCGCGCCCGCACCGCGTCGGGTGTGGCGCCGTGGCTCAGCACCGCCCAGTAGGCGGCGGCCACGTCGCCCGAGGCCACGGCGGCGGTCCAGAGCGCCATCCAGCCCTCTTCCGTCGTTTCGCGCGCAAAGCGCTTCACCGCCGCGGCGA
>JAEYPE010000085.1 GCA_023411035.1 Pseudomonadota bacterium | reverse complement strand
GCACATGGCCGTAGCCCTTGGCCAGTCCGACGACCAGCGGCGCGACGTTCTCCGGCAGCGGGTGGGCATAGGCCGCGTCGTCGGCCAGCAGCACCTTGGACACGCCGGCCACCTTGGCGGCGGCCTCGGCGACGGCCTGGGCGCCCTGGCCGGCGACCAGAATGTGGACTTCCCCACCGATCTTGGCGGCGGCGCTGACCGCGTTCAGCGTGGCGGCCTTCAGCGCGGCGTTGTCGTGTTCGGCAATGACGAGAATGGACATGTCAGATCACTTTCCCTTCAAGGCGCACTGGCCCTTCAGATCGCGCGGGCTTCGTTCTTGAGCTTGTCGACCAGGGCGGCGACGTCGGCGACCTTGACGCCGGCCTTGCGCTTGGCCGGCTCGGCGACCTTGAGCGTGGTCAGGCGCGGCGCCACGTCGACGCCCAGCGCGTCGGGGGCCAGCGTCTCGATGGGCTTCTTCTTGGCCTTCATGATGTTGGGCAGCGAGGCGTAGCGCGGCTCGTTGAGGCGCAGGTCGGCGGTGACCACCGCGGGCAGCGTCAACTCCACCGTCTCCAGGCCGCCGTCGATCTCGCGGGTCACGGTCACCGCGCCCTCGCCGGCCACGACCTTGGAGGCGAAGGTGCCCTGCGGCCAGCCCAGCAGGGCGGCGAGCATCTGCCCGGTCTGGTTGCAATCGTCGTCGATCGCCTGCTTGCCCAGGATGACCAGCGTCGGGCCTTCCTTGTCGACCAGCGCCTTCAGCACCTTGGCGACGGCCAGCGGCTGCGTCTCGGCGTCGGTCTGCACCAGGATGCCGCGGTCGGCGCCCATGGCCAGCGCGGTGCGCAGCGTCTCCTGCGCGGTCGCCGGGCCGACGGACACCACGATGACCTCGGTCGCCTTGCCGGCTTCCTTCAGGCGAACGGCCTCCTCGACGGCGATTTCGTCGAAGGGGTTCATGCTCATCTTAACGTTGGCGGTCTCAACGCCGGAACCGTCCGCCTTGACGCGGATCTTGACGTTGTAATCGACCACCCGCTTGACCGGGACGAGGACCTTCATATCCCACCCTTTTTTACAATTATGCAGGCACGTCTTTGTGGCTGGCGCCGAATCGGGCAGCTTGTGACAGCGCTGCGACCATAGGAGTTGGCGTTTTGGCTGTCAACGCCGCCCACGCCGCAAGCGCGAAGGAGACGGAATTGCATCAACGGTTTGCGCCCGGAACCCACAGCACGTCGGACGCTCCGTTCGCGTTCATCTTCCGGCTCAGCACGAACAGATGGTCGGACAGGCGGTTGGCGTACTTCACCGCCGCCGGGTTGACGGGTTCGGTCTCAGCCAGCTCGGTCATCAGCCGTTCGGCGCGCCGCACCACCGTGCGGGCCAGATGCAGATGCGCCGCGGCGGGGGAACCGCCGGGCAGCACGAAGGAGTCGAGCGGGGCGAGGTCCGCGTTCATCGCGTCGATTTCGGCCTCCAACCGGTTCACCTGCGAGTCCAGGATGCGCAGCGGCGGGTAGGGCGGGTCCTCCGCCTCCGGCGTGCAGAGGTCGGCGCCCAGGTCGAACAGGTCGTTCTGGATGCGCGACAGCATGGCGTCGATGTCCGGCTGGTCCGTGGTGTGCAGGCGGACCAATCCGATGACGGCGTTCGCCTCGTCCACCGTGCCGTAGGCGGCGACGCGCGGGTCGTGCTTGGGCACGCGGCGCCCGTCGCCCAGCGAGGTCTGGCCGCGGTCCCCGCCGCGGGTGTAGATGCGCGTCAAACTGACCATGATTCGTACCGGTCTTCTCTTAGCCGTGGGTTAGAATGGCGAGCAGGAACAGCACAAGCGCCACGCCCTGAAGCACGACGCGCATCCGCATCGCCTTGTTCGATTTGCGCGAATCGCCCTGGCCGCCGCGCGCCATGAAGAACAGCCCGGTGAACAGCGAGGCCACGACCAGACCGAGCGCGAGGATCAGGAGAAACACGAAAAGTCCGTTCATGGCGCCATCATACCTCATGGTCCAGGCTACGCCTATCCGGGGAAACCGGTTGCGGCGCCATGCCGATGCGAGCCGCCTGTTGCGCTGACGCCCGGTCTTCTTACATTGTCGCGGACGACCCGGACGGCGAGAGGAATTCGGTATGCGGCGGCGGAGTTTCCTGAAGGCGGCGGCGGCCACGGGGGTGGTGGCCACGGCCGGGGCCTTTCTGACCACGCGCCGCGCCGCGGTGGCCCAGCCGTCGGAAACGCTGGCCGTCTTTCCGGACAGGTTCGTCTGGGGCGCCTCCACCTCCTCCTACCAGATCGAAGGGGCGGTGACGGCGGGCGGGCGCGGGCCCAGCGTGTGGGATACCTTCAGCCATGCCTTCGGGAAGGTGGCGAACGGCGACACGGGCGACGTGGCCTGCGACCATTACAACCGCTACGCCGAAGACGTGGATCTGATGGCGAAGGCGGGCATGAACGCCTACCGCTTTTCCATCGCCTGGCCGCGAATCCAGCCCACCGGCACCGGCGCTCCCAACGCCGAGGGTCTGGACTTCTATGACCGGCTGACCGACGCGCTGCTGGCGAAGGGGATCGCGCCCTGGCCCTGCCTCTATCACTGGGACCTGCCCCAGGCGCTACAGGACCGCGGCGGCTGGACCAACCGGGACATCGCGGGCTGGTTCACCGACTACGCCCAGATCGTCGCCGCCCGGATCGGCGACCGGGCGAAGCACTGGACCATGCTGAACGAGCCGTCTGTTCATGCCATCTTCGGCCACGGGCTGGGCGGGCATGCGCCGGGGCTGACCGGGAAGGGCAATTACTTCAAGGCGCTCCACCATCAGAATCTGGCCCAGGGCATGGCGCTGAAGGCGCTACGCGCGGCGGGCGGGGGCAAGGGCTGGCAACTCGGCACCGTGCTGTCGCTCCAGCCGGTGTGGCCGGTCGGCGGGCTGGACGCCAACCAGGACGCCGCGCTGATGTGGGACGCGGTGTGGAACCGCGCCTGCCTCGACCCGCTTCTGCGCGGCGAGTATCCGGAGCTTCTGCGCGACGGATTCGCCCCGCTGGTGAAGGCCGGCGACCTGGAGGCGATCCGGCAGCCCCTCGATTTCCTGGGCATCAACTATTACAGCCGCATGCACCAGCAGCCGGACCCGGCGGGCCTGTTCGGCACCGGCTACGGTTCCCCGCCGGAGGGCACGCCGACGACGGGCATGGGATGGCCGGTGGAACCCGACGGCATCGCCGAGATGCTGATCGAGCTGAAGCAGGAATACGGCAACCCGCCCGTCTATGTGATGGAGAACGGCGCGGCCTATCCCGAACAGACCGGGCCGAAGGGCTTCGTGCAGGACAACGACCGCATCAGCTACCTGCGCCGCCACATGCTGGCCGGTCATCAGGCGCTGGAGGAAGGGGTCGATCTGCGGGGCTGGTTCGTGTGGAGCCTGCTGGACAATTTCGAGTGGGCGGAGGGCTACCAGCGCCGCTTCGGGCTGATCGAGGTGGACCGCCGGACGCTGGAGCGCCGCCCCAAGGCCAGCTACCACTGGTACGCCGACGTGATCCGGAGGAAAGGCGTCCCGACGTCTGTTTAAGGGGGCGGAACCGCGATCATGGCGCCGAATTCAGCCTCCCAACCGACCCGCTTCGCCATCCAGAAGGCGCGCGGCAAAGGCTGGAAGACGCTGGAGGTCGGGGAGGACCTGGACCACGCCCGCGCCCGCTTCAACCTGATGGTGCGTGTGAACCCGCGCGCCTATTTCCGCCTGATCCAGCTCGACCACAACGCCGATGCCGGCGGCGAGGGGATGGAGTTCAACTGGAAACTCATCGAATTGCATGACCCCAACCAGGCGGGGGCAGCCGGAAAGAGCCGGAAGGCCGCTCCGGCGAGGCCGTTGCCCCGTTCCGCCGCGGCGGCCAAGGGACTGCGGAGGCGGGAAAAGGTGCCGTTGCCCCTGCGCTTCTACGCGGTGGTGGTGCTGGCCGGGGTGCTGATCGGTGGTGTGCTGTATCTGCGCTATGGCCTGCCGGGGCCGTAACGGCTCAGTCTTCCGCCGTATAGCCCTTGCGGCGCATGCACAGGGCGAAGATCTCCTTGCGGTAGCGGAATTGCGGGGTTTCCGGCAGCGGGCGGTAGGGATAGCCGCGCAGGCGCATGGTGGTGTCCACCTGTTCCGTGCATTCGTCATAGGCGGCGGTCGCCGTGGTTTCCGTCGCCGTCCATTCCCGATAGGCCGGGGTGCTGCCGCAGGAGGCCAGCAGCAGCGCTCCGGCCGCCAAAGCCGAGTGTTTCAGCGTCGCCATGCCACGGCCTCCCACAAAGCGCCCAACGGGATCTGTACCACGTTTTTGCGCGCGCATCCGTTAACGAAAGGGGAATAGGCCCGACCTTCCGGGTAGGCCCAAGAGTAGGGGACCTGATGCGGCTGCAACGCAGGCGCACGAAAATCGCGCCCGGAAATCCGCCGTGATCTGGTAACACGATTGCGCATTCGCGATATTGGTTTCGGCAACGGTTTTGGCGTCACGGACGGAGGATGGTCATGACGGGTGGTTCGCGCCGCGCGCGCCGCGCGGTCGCGCTGGCTGTGGTGGTGCCGGTTCTGGCGGCAGGGCTGCTGATGGGTGGTCCGGCGCGGGCGCAATCGACGGCGGACATCCAATGGGCCCAGACCATCCTGAAGGAGAAGGGCTACAACATCGGCGGGCGGGCCAACGGCCAGATGCACGCGGAGACGAAGGCCGCGCTCGGCAAGTATCAGGCCGCCAACGGACTGCCGGTGACCAACCAGCTCGACAAGGCGACCATCGCCAGGATGATGAGTGAACGGGAGGGCAAGGCCCCTCCGACCGTGGGCAACCTCGCCCAGCAGAAGGTGGGTGGCGGCGGTCCGGGCCAAGCGCCGCGCGAACCCCAGCGGGAGGTGGTGCCCCGCGCCGCCCCCACCCAGCGGATCGACAGCGGAACGGGCAGCTTCGGCGGAGGCGCGCAGTTCAGCGCCGGACCGCCCGCAACCGGCAACCATTCGTCCAGCGTGCCCTCTCCAACGGCCCCTGCTTCCCCCGCCGCTGCCCCGTCGCAGGGTCCGGTGCCGCAGGCCGCTCCGCGGGCCAGCGTCACCGCCGCCACCCCGTCCGGGCAGCCGGTTCCGGTGGTGCAGCCGGCGGCGGACGGCGGGTCGGTGTTTCCGGCCTGGGCGAGCAACGGCGTCCGCTATGGCGTGATGGGCGTGATCGGGGCGACGGTGCTCGGCATCGGCTTCGCGTGGTGGCGCAGCGGGCGTGCGGGGGCACCGCAGCCGGCGCCGCGCAACGACGGTCCGCGCGACCAGCGCCGAGAGCCGAGCTTCGGCAGCGCCCGGCGCCGGGAGGAACTGACCGCCGGCGCCCTGCCGCCGCTCGGCAGCGGCGGACGCGGACGCCGGTAGGCCGGGGACGGTTCACGCCATCTGCGACATGGGGCACATGGCGTTGCCGCAGCCGGACGGGTTGCAGGGGTGCATCGGCGCGGGCGACGGCTTGGACGCGCCGACGCGCGGCGCCATGATCGCCTTGGACACCTCCGTCCCGCCGCAGGACGGGCAGGGCAGGCCATCGGCCTTCTTGCTGTCGTAATCGGCCATGTTCTTGAACCACTGGTCGAATTCGTGGCCGCAGGCGCAGCGCAGGGCGTAGAGGATCATCGCGGTATTTCCTTGGACACGGCGGTTTCCGTGAAAGGGACGGAATCCCGCGAGGCGGCGCGATGATCTGCATCAAAGCCGGCGCCCCGGATCTCAGCGGTGGGCTGTAACCCCCACCTGCCGGCACATGGACAGGAGAAGGCAGGTGGCGCAGCGCGGGCGCTCGCCCGTGCAGATCCATTTGCCGAAGGGCACCAGCCGCTCGTTGATCTCCACCCAATAGGGGCGGGGCAGCCGTTCCATCAGGGCGACCATGGTGCGCTCCGGCGTCGGGGCGGCGACGAAGCCCCAGCGGTTGACAATCCGGTGCACATGCACGTCCACAGCCACCGCCGGAATGCCGAATCCGATGGCCAGCGTCAGCGCCGCGATCTTCGGGCCGACCCCGTGGAAGGCCATCAGGGCGTCCGGCGTGTCGGGCACGGCCCCGCCATGCTCCGTGACGATGCGGCAGGACAGCGCCCGGATGTCGCGGGCCTTCGCCTCCGGAAAGGTCGCGCCGTTCAGCAGCCGCGTCAGTTCCTCCGGCGTCAGGGTGGTCATCTGTTGGGGCGTGTGCGCCACCGCGAACAGCCGCTCGCACACCACGATCGTCGTCTCGTCCCGCGTGCGGGCGGAGATCAGACTGCCGACGAGCTGTTCGAAGGGGCTGCCATAGCCACGGTCGCGCAGCGCGAACATGGCGGCCTTAGGGCGCCCGGCCACGGCCCGGCGCAGGCGCCGGAATGCCTCGTCGATGTCGAAGGGTTCCTTGTCGGCAAGTGGGGGGGCGGAAGGCAGGGGCATGGCCGTTCGCTGCTGTGGGTGGAGGGGGCGGTGGAAACCGCGACACCGAAACAGCGCGCGGGGTGGGGTTGCTCCCCATTCCCCATTGCATTGCGAGATGGCTCCTATAAATTAGGAAAAACTAATTTAGAGAGGATCGAAGCCATGGTGAAGGATTGGCCGCAGATGGCGAAGGACATGTCCGGCGCGGTGCGGGACCTGCGCGGCGGCGCTCCGGAGGTGATGAAGGGCTTCTCCGCCATCGCCAAGGCGGCGCTGGAGGCCAAGGCGCTGGACACCAAGACGAAGGAGCTGATCGCGCTGGCCATCGGCGTGGCGACGCGCTGCGACGCCTGCGTCGCCTTCCACGCACAGGCCGCCGTCCAGCACGGCGCCAGCCGGGAGGAGGTGATGGAGACCTTGGGCATGGCGATCTACATGGGTGCCGGCCCATCGGTGATGTACGCCGCCATGGCGACGGAGGCGTTCGACCAGTTCGCCGCGGAAAAGGCCCGCTGATTCGCGTCCTTACCCGGCGCTGGAGAACAGGGGGCGGCGCAGGCGCCCGGCAGCGATGTCGGCGCGCAGCGCGTCCGCGTCCATGGCCTGGATGCGCTCCAACTCCGCCTTGTTGGCGTCGATGAAGGGGTTCCGGTCGGTGGAGTTCTCGGGCCGTGCGTGCTCCAGATGGTACAGCGGTCCGGGCACCCGCTCCACCCGCAGGCCCAGCTTGCGCAGCCGCCCCACGATCTCGTCGTCCTCATAACCCCAGGAGACGAAGCGTTCGTTGTAGCCGCCGGCCTCCAGCAGCGCCGCACGGTCGAAAAAGGCTCCGCCGCCCGGTGAGTTGCGGTGCATCAGGGGGAAGCGCGGGCAGACCGCGTTCAGCGGCGCCGCCGACAGCGTGTGGCCGAACCGGTGCACCTCCCGCCCGAGAATCCAGAAGAACAGCCCGTTGTAGGGGAAGGCCATGGCCGCCCCGCCGCGCACCGCGTCGCGGGCCAGCGCGTACTGCACGGGATCGACCACGATGTCGGTGTCGTGCAGGGCGACGATGGGAGTCTCCGCCGCCTCGACCATGCGGTTGATGAGGTGGGCCTTGTGGGTGAAGGGCGTGTCGTTGCCCGTCAGGTGCAGATGCCGGCAGCGGGCGGCGAGGTCCGGCCCCAGCGCGCCGGCCACGTCGCTCGGCCCCGCCTTGTCCTCCCCGATCAGGACGGTGGTGTCCGCGTGCTTCAGGAGGAAGGAGACGATCCAGCGCAGGTTGCGCTTGCGGTCCTCGCTGTCGGCGCGGAAGGGGACCAGGATCGTGACGTCGCGCAGGTCCAGCCGCCCGTCCGGCCCGGCCCCGTCCAGAATCGCGCGGCGGGCGCGGTAGGCCGCGGTCTGCGCCGCCAGCCGGTCCCGCGATCCTTCGTCCCGCGGGTCGATGGCAAGCGCCATTTCATAGAAGGACACGGCGGCGCCGGGGCGGCCCAGGTCGGCCTCGATGTCGCCCTTCTGCCGCCAGCCGGGGACGAAATGCGGGTGGCGGGCCAGCAGCGGGTCCAGCACGTCCAGCGCCTCCCCGATGCGCCCGATGGCCTGCAACGCCTCGCTCAGATGATATTCGGCGTCGGGAAAGTCGGGGCGGATGGCCAGCGCGCGGCGGTAGGCGGCGATGGCCTCCTCCGTCCGCACGGCGACGTGGAGCAGCGCACCCAGGTTGAACAGCGCGTCGGCATCCCCGCCGTCCAGTTCCACGGAGCGGGCGATCATCGCCATTCCGCGCTCCCGGTCTCCGCCCAGCGCGGCCAGCAGGCCCAGCCGGTGCAAAGCCTCCGCGTTGTCGGGATCGGCGTCCAGGATTCGCCCGTACAACTCCGCCGCCTCCGCCCGCCGCCCGGCCTTCAGATGGTCGAGCGCGATGCCCAGCGCTTCCTCGATGGTCGCCATTCGGTGGGGTCCGTACGTCCGTGTGTCGCCTTTCGGTCGATTCCACTTTGACACAAAGGCCAATGCGGGGAAATCATCCGCTCCAGGACCATGCCTCAGGGAAACATCCGATAATGAACGATCATCACAACAACAAGAATGGGTCCATGGGAGGACTCACCCGCCGGCAGTTCGGCACCGCCGCGGCCTCCATCGCCCTTTCGGCCGGCGCACTCACCGCCTTTGGCCGGGCGCCGGCCTTCGCCCAGGGGACCGCGCTGAAGGTGGGCGTGCTGCTCCCCCGCTCCGGCCTGCTCGCCCAGGCGGGGCAGGCGTGCCAGCGCGGCGCGGAAATCGCGCCGGCCATCCTCGCCGACCTCGGCTACAAGGTCGAGATCCTGTCCGCCGACACCGAATCGAACGTGGATGTGGCCCGGTCCCGTACCGAGAAGCTGATCAACGACGGCGCGAACGTCATCATCGGCGCCTTCGACAGCGGCCAGACCGCGGCGGCGGCGCAGGTCTGCGAACAGCGCGGCATCCCGCTGGTGATGAACATCGCCGCCGCCGACCGCCTGACGGAGCAGGGCTACAAGACCGTCTTCCGCAACTTCCCGACCTCCACCATGCTCGTCACCAACGGGCTGGCGCTGATGAAGGACCTGTTCGCGGCCAGCGGCGTCACCCCGAAGACGGCGGTGTTCCTGCACGCCAACGACACCTTCGGCATGGCGAACAAGCAGGCGCTGGACACCCTGTTCCCGAAGCTGGACATGCCCTTCAGCATCGTCGATTCGATCGCCTACGACCCGAAGGCCCAGGACCTCGCGGTCGAGGTGGCGAAGGCCAAGGCGACGGGCGCCGAACTCGCCATCGTCACCACCCGCGCCAACGACGCCATCATGATGGTGCGCGAGATGGTGAAGCAGCGGTGGGAGCCCAAGGGCATCGTCTCCCCCGGCTCGCCCGGCCTGTATGACGAGCAGTTCTACAAGGTGCTGGGCAAGTACTCGGACTACGCCATCACCAACCTGCCCTGGTACGACCCCAAGGCGGAGCTGACCAAGCGCGTCGAGATCGCCTTCAAGAAGCAGTATCCGAACGACCGCTTCGAGGGCTACGCCTTCAACGTCGCCTTCACGCTGGAAGCCATCCTGGTCGCCGCCGACGCCTTCAAGCGCGCCGGCACGGCGGAACCGGCCACCCTGCTTCAGGCGCTGCGCCAGACCAACCTGAAGGACAAGATGATGGTCGGCCCGGCCATCACCTTCGACGAGAAGGGGCAGAACACGCAGCTCAGTTCGGCCTGCGTGCAGAACCGCAACCAGCGCCCGACCGTGGTCCTGCCCAAGGGCTCGGCGGAGATGGAGCCGGTCTTCCCCGCGCCGGGCTGGGGCAAGCGCGGCTGATCCTTCTCAGATCGCCCTCTCCCCCATGGGGAGAGGGCTTTCCCTTCGGAAACGACCGGATCAGTACACTTCCGGAACCCAGTTCTGCTTCGACTTCTTCGGCCGCCGGTAGCCGTCGTCGCTCTGCCGCGGCGGAAGTTCCAGTTCCACCGGCGCGATGTCCTTGTAGGAGATCCGCTGGAGCAGATGGTGGATGCAGTTCAGCCGCGCCTTCTTCTTGTTGTCGGCATCGACGATGTACCAGGGTGTCAGATTCTTGTCGGTGTGCTCCAGCATGACGTCCTTGGCCTTGGAATACTCGACCCAGTGCTTGCGGGATTCGAGGTCCATCGGGCTGAGCTTCCAGCGCTTGATCGGATTGCGCATGCGCTCGGTGAAGCGCTTCTCCTGCTCCTCGTCACTGACCGAGAACCAGTACTTGATCAGGATGATGCCGGAGCGGACCAGCATCTCTTCGAACATCGGGCAGGCGCGCAGGAACTCGTGATATTCCTCATCGGTGCAGAAGCCCATGACGTGCTCGACACCGGCGCGGTTGTACCAGCTCCGGTCGAACAGCACGATCTCCCCCTTGGCGGGAAGCTGCGCCACGTAGCGCTGGAAGTACCACTGGCCGCGCTCCTTCTCGGTCGGCGTACCGAGCGCCACGACCCGGCAGACGCGGGGGTTGAGGCTTTCGGTGATGCGCTTGATGACGCCTCCCTTGCCGGCGGCGTCGCGCCCCTCGAACAGCACGCAGACCTTCAGACCGTTGACCCGCACCCACTCCTGCAACTTGATCAGTTCGAATTGCAGACGGGCCAGTTCGTCGATGTACTTGACCTTCTTGTCAGCCTTCGACGGCTTGCCGCTGCTCATGTCGCGCCAGTGGTCCTCGATGGCGGCGACCTCCATGGCGTCGCGCAGCACCTCGCCGCCGAGGGGCGGCGCGGCGTGCCCGAGGTCCTTCGGTTTCGGTGCCTTTTTCTTCTTCTTTTTGCCCGGCTTGTCGTGTGCCTCGGCTCCGACGACCGTCTTGACCTCGTCCATCGCTGAGTTCCCTTTGCTTATTGTTTCTCCCACCAACCAACGGTAGGAGAAGCCGTTGCGCCAGGCAACCGCCCGCGATGGTACCGCGACGATGTGACCGGGGGGGGGCGGCTCCGGCGGCCGCCGGCTCGTCACGCCGGCTCGTCACGCCGTCTGGGCTTCCAGGCCGTAGGCGAGCAGCCGTTCCACCGAGGCGCGGCGGTCGCCGACCGCGGCGAACCGGGCGCGGGCCTCGGCGGACTGCCGGTCGTGGAAGGCCGCATCGCTCGCCAGAGCGGCGGCGCGCTCCAGGAAGGCCGCGTCATCGGCCACGGTGAAGGCCGATCCGGCCACATTCGCCACGTCGCCCGCCGCGAAGGTCACCACCGGAACCCCGTCGGCCAGCGCGAAGGCCGCGCTGCCGCCGCCGCCCTGGCGGCGCGGGTTCAGATAGGCGGTGGCGAGCCGGTGCAGCGCCCGCACGTCCTCCACGTCGCCCAGCGTGTGGACGCGGCCCGCGTTGCGCAGGGCGGCGATCCGCTGCGGCAGGGCTTCCACGCCGCCGGCGACGGCGATCCGGGCGTCCGGCAGGCGGTCGAGCAGCGAATCGGCCAGCGCCAGGAAGTCCGGTCCGACCTCATGGTCCAGGCGGTTGCCGACCACGATGAACAGCGGCCCGCCCTCCGGCAGGCCGTAATCGGCGCGGCGGCGCTCCGGCCCGGCGGGCGGCAGAGTCCAGCCGAAGGAGAAGGGACGGAAGCGCTCCGCCATGTCCGCCGGCCAGCCCTCGGCGGTGTCGGCCTCGCCATAGCCCAGCACCAGACGGGCCATGGACAGCGGCAGGCCGGAGGAGGTCGGCAGGCAGATCACCGGACGCGCGCCGGAGAACAGGTCGGCCACCACGTTGGAGCCGCCGAAGGCGACGATCAGGTCGGGGTCGAAGCCGTCCACATAATCGACGATGGCGTTCACCTTGTCCTCGTCGAAGCGCTTCTGCGGGAAGGAGACCATGCGGACCCGCGCGCCGAAGGCGGCGATGATCTGCTCGCCGTCATATTCCTCGGTGATGTTGTAGGCGTATTCGGGGACGAAGCCGTTCTCGCCGGTGATCGCCATGGCGTTCGAATTGACGATGACCACCTCGCGCCCGAACTCGTCCTGAAGGCGGCGGGCGAAGTCGAAGGCGTCCGCCGTCGGCTGGTGGCCGGCCCCCAGCATCTGGTTGGTGATGAGGACGATCCGCTTCACCTCGCCGCGCGGCATGGTCCGCTTCATGCGGCGGCGCAGGTGATAGCGCAGCGCCGTCTCGTCCACCATCAGGCGGTAATAGTCCGTGAGGTCCCCGGCATGGAACGCGCCGGCGTTGCCGGCTCGCGCCGCGCCCTGGAAAAGCTGCATCGCCATGCCCCAGAAGGCGTAATGGATCGACGGCACGGTGAAGCGCATCGGATCTTCCAGGACGGCGCCGGTCAGCGATTCGTAATGCGCGATGTCGCCGTCGAGCAGGAACAGCAGCGAATGGCGGCGCATCACGTCGCCCATGGCGTAGGCCGTGTCGACCTCCGCCGCCGCGGCGCGGCGGGTCTCGTCGTCGTAGCGGCGGATCAGGCCGGCCAGCGAGTTGACGTTGCTCCAGCCCTCGCCCTGGTTGGTCAGCAGGGTCAGCGCGCGGGCGAAGCTCAGCGCCGCCTCGCGGGTGCGGCCGGTGGCGTGCAGCGCGTGGCCGAGGTTGGCGTGCAGCAGCGGCGAGGTCGAATCGCCGGACACCGCCTGCCCGATCAGATCCGCCGCCTCCACCGGGCGTCCGCTTTGCAACGCCACGACGCCCAGCAGGTGCAGCGCGTCCGGATGGCCGGGAGAGGACGCCAGCACCTCGCGATAAAGGCGTTCGGCCTCCGCGGTGCGTCCGGCGCGGTGGTGCTCGGTCGCGACGGCGAGCGTCTGTTCGATGGTGTCCATGCTGGGCGTTCCTGCTGCTTGATCCCTGACGGCATCTTTACGCGGTTTTAGGAGAGACGCGCTGAACTTTTCCCATG
>JAEYPE010000045.1 GCA_023411035.1 Pseudomonadota bacterium | reverse complement strand
AGGCCAGGGCCGGTCGCCACGACGCTGCGGCAAGCCTATCTGGATTATGTGGCCGGGAGGGTGTCGTGACCGCCGCCGTGATCGACCGTCCGCCCGTTCTGCCGCGCGCCGTCCTGTACGACTGGGACAACACGCTGGTGGACAATTGGGGCACCGTGCGCGCCGCGCTGAACCACGCGCTGGTCACCTTCGGCCATCCCCCCTGGTCCGAGGAGGAGGCGCGGGTGCGCATCAAGCAGTCCCTCCGCGACAGCTTCCCCCGCATCTTCGGGGAGCGCTGGACCGACGCGCGCGACCTCTTCTACGCATATTTCGAGGCGCATCACCTGGACTATCTTCAGCCCCTGCCGGGTGCCGAAGCCCTGCTGCGCCGCTTCGCCGAGCATGGGATCTATCAGGCGGTGGTGTCGAACAAGACGGGCCGCTTCCTGCGGGCGGAGGCCGATGCGCTGGGCTGGACCGGCTATTTCGGGCGTCTGGTGGGCGCCCAGGACGCGGATTTCGACAAGCCGCACGGGGCGCCGGTGCGGATGGCGCTGGAACCGGCGAACCTGTCGCCCGGTCCGGACGTCTGGTTCATCGGGGACGCCGACATCGACATGGAATGTGCCCATGGCGCGGGCATCGTGCCGGTGCTAATAGGGGCGGGCGAGGGCAGCGGCTTCAGCCGGTTCCCTCCGGCCCACCGGTACGACACGTGCCACGCATTGTGCGGCTTGGTGGGCGGCGGTGGTGACACCATATCGGATGACCAGTAGTCGAGACGGTTGCAACCAACCATGACCTTATCGCTGCAGGGGGCGGGCTTCTAGCAAGGGGCCCCAAAAAACACTGAAGAAGGGGGCGATATAAATGTCCGAAAAAAGCCAAAACGTGCAGGACGTGTTCCTCAACCACGTCCGCAAGAACAAGACTCCCGTAACCGTTTTCCTCGTGAACGGTGTAAAACTTCAGGGGATCATCACCTGGTTCGACAACTTCTCGGTCCTGCTGCGGCGCGATGCGCATTCGCAGCTCGTCTACAAGCACGCCATCTCCACCGTGATGCCCGCGCATCCGATCCAACTTTTCGAGCCGCCCAAGGAAGGTGAAAACGTCTGATCTTCCGACCAATGGCAACGGCCGGGCGCCCAGCGCCTCCGGCCGGGCCATCGTGGTCCACCCCGTCCTCCGCAATGAGGCGGACGGGGCCTTGCGCCATCCCGAATCCTGCCTGGACGAGGCGGTGGGCCTTGCCCGCGCCATCGATCTGGAGGTCGTGCACGCCGAATGCGCTCGGGTCAACCGCCCGCAGCCCTCGATCCTGCTGGGGTCGGGGACGGTGGAGCATTTCGCCCGGATCGTGGAGGAGACGGAGGCGTCCCTCGTCATCCTCGACCACGCCCTCTCTCCCGTGCAGCAGCGCAATCTGGAAAAGGCGCTGAAGGCCAAGGTCATCGACCGCACCGGCCTGATTCTGGAGATCTTCGGTGCCCGCGCCCGCACGCGCGAAGGCATGCTCCAGGTCGAATTGGCGGCCCTGACCTACCAGAAATCGCGCCTCGTCCGCTCCTGGACCCACCTGGAACGCCAGCGCGGCGGATTCGGCTTCCTCGGCGGTCCCGGCGAATCGCAGCTTGAGATCGACCGCCGGCTGATCGGCGACCGTATCGTCAAGATCAAGAAGGAGTTGGAGGACGTCCGCCGCACCCGCGGCCTGCACCGCAAGGCGCGCGCCAAAGTGCCGTACCCCGTGGTGGCGCTTGTCGGTTACACCAACGCCGGCAAGTCCACCCTGTTCAACCGGCTGGCCAACGCCGACGTCTTCGCCAAGGACCTGCTGTTCGCCACGCTGGACCCGACGATGCGTCAGGTGACCCTGCCGTCCGGGCGCAAGGTGATCCTGTCGGACACGGTGGGTTTCATCTCCGACCTGCCGCACGGGCTCGTCGCCGCCTTCCGCGCCACGCTGGAGGAGGTGGACGCCGCCGACATCATCCTGCATGTCCGCGATGTCTCCCATCAGGACAGCGACGCCCAGAGGGCCGACGTGCACGAGGTCATGCGCGACATGGGCATCGACCCGGACGCCGACGACCGCGTGATCGAGGTGCTGAACAAGATCGACGCGCTGGACGAGGAGTCCCGCGACGCGATCCTGGCCCAGACGGCCCGCAACCCGCGCGCCGTGGCGGTTTCCGCCCTGTCGGGGGCGGGGATCGGCGATCTCGACCGGCTGCTCGACCAGCGGATGAACGCCCATCGCCATGTGGTGGACCTGTCCGTCGAACTGGGCGACGGCGCGGCGCTCGCCTGGCTCTATGCCAAGGGAGAGGTGCTGGACCGGCGGGACGACGAAGCCCAGGCCCACATCCAGGTGGCCATCGACCCGGCGGATCTGGCCCGCTTCGAGAAGCGTTTCGTGCACGGTTGATCTTTCGCCATAGCGGCATCGGGCGCGTCATAATTCATTCGTACACATGCGACGACATGACGCGCCCGATTTCGGACCCGGCTTACAACGTCCGGGGTGTAGCCTTTTCCCAACGCGCTCCCGATATCCGAGACGGGGGACCGATGGGTATCCCCGGGAGGAGGCCCGCCTATGCGTTTGCAGACCGACCCAACACACTTTTCGATCACCGCCTTCCTGGCCGATCAGGTGACCCTGGTCGCCCGACAGGAGCAGTTGTCGCCCGGTGCCGCGGTGCTGCGCATCCAGGAGCTGTCGCGCGATACCGCCGGCCGCACCCGTCTTCTGGAAATCATCAGCGACGCCTGGCGCAAGGAAACCAACCCCACCGAAAGCAGCAAAATTGCCGCCCTGCGGTCCGAACTGGCCGCCTGGGCGCTGCACGCCACCCCCAGCGACAGCCTGCCGCGCTCCTGACGGGCGGCTGGGCCGCCGGGACAGGGATTTGTCCGTGGCTATAAGGCGGGCAGGGCGCCATAATGGGTGTTCGGCCCGCTTCTTCTCTTCACCGGATTCCCTTGCGCGTTCTGACCCTTCTCCTGCCCTTGGGTCTTCTGGCCTTCGCGGGCGCCGCCGCTGCCGAGCCGGTGCTTCCGCCGGGATTCGTGGAGGAGCCGCCGACCGCCCCGGAAGCCCCCCTGCCGCCGGAACCGGCGGAATTCCCGCCCGCTCCGTTCAGCCCGCTGGTCGTGGCGCCGGACCCGCAGGAACTGTTGAAAGCCTGCAAGGAAGCCAGCTTCACCGACTGCTTCCGCCTTTGGCGCCCACCGCCGCCCCCGCCGAAGGAGGAGCCGCGGGAGGCGCGCGACGTGCCGCAATCCCCGCTCGATCCGAACGCGCCGCGCAAGCCGCCGGAACCCGGCCCGCTGGTCGGCACGCCGCCGGCACCAAACCCGGCGGCGGATCAAGCCACCTATGACGCGCTGCTCAAGGCATTGAAAGACAGCGGTTTGGACGGCAAAGTCATGCTGCCGGACCCGCCGAAGGACGGCGGAACAGTCCTGAGGCTCGACCCCCGAACCAACAAAGCAGCACCGAAACCGTGACAGATTTTCCGATTCCCGGCCCGATCCCCGATGTCGACCGCGTCTCCGCAATCATCCGCGATGTCGCGGAAAGCGAGATCCTTCCTTATTTCCGCGATCTGGCGAACGCCGGCATCCGCGAGAAGACCGGGCCGTCGGATCTCGTGACCCTGGCGGACGAGGCGGGCGAGCGCGCCCTGACGCCGCGCCTGATGGACCTGCTTCCCGGCAGCACGGTGGTGGGGGAAGAGGCGGTGTCCGCCGATGAATCCCTGCTCGACCGCATCCATGGCGACGCGCCGGTCTGGATCATCGACCCCATCGACGGCACCCTGAACTTCGCGAACGGGCGCCCGCTGTTCGCGGTGATCGTGGCCCTGGCCTGCCGCGGCGAAACGCTGGCCGGCTGGATCTACGATCCCTGCGACGGGCGGACCGCCACGGCGGTGAAGGGGCAGGGCGCCTATCTGAACGGCACCCGCGTCAAGGTCGCCCCGGCGGTGCCGCTGGCGGAGATGACCGGGGCGCTGTCCACACGATTCTGCACGGAGGAACTGGGGCGCCACCTGGACGAGCGCGGCCGGTCGCTCGGCCCGCGGGTTTGCCTCGCCAGCGCCGCGCAGGAGTATCTGCGCCTGCTGGAGGGCAAGGCCCATTTCTCGCTCTATCACCGGCTGATGCCCTGGGACCACGCGGCGGGCGTTCTGCTGCATCAAGAGGCCGGCGGCTACAGCGCGCTGTTCGACGGCTCGCCTTATCGTCCGACCCTGCTGAACGGTGGGGTGATGCTGACCCCCGACCGTGCGAGTTGGGAGGCGCTGCACCGGCATCTGTTCGGTTAGGACCAGGACACACCGGACTACCGCACACGTCCCCCGGCGGGGACCGTATTCGGCGGAAACTCCACGGGCACGGCAGCCTTATAGTGCGAAGATGCCGGAAGCGGCTGCCGTGAGCCTTGCGGAGCGTCCGATCATGAAGGCCATTGCCCTGAGGCGCGTGCTGCTGGCGGCGTCACTGCTGGTGACCACGGCCTGCGCGGAAAGGATCGCCGCATGTCCGACGCCGGGCGGGCGGGAAATAATGGCCGCCGGTTCGGGGCGTTGTTCAGCCACGGATGCAAACGCGACGGAACTTGCGTTGGGCCATCGCCTGGATGCCGATCCGGTCCTCAGTGTAGCACCGCCGCAGCGCCGCAAGGCGCGGCCAGCCATGCACGCCCAGTACGATTCGAAGTCTTCCGGAGCCTTGTCGGCAATGGTCGAATCTCTGGCGAGTGGACCGCCAGGCCAGAAAGACTGATCGCTTTCCCCGTTTCGGAACCTGCCTTGCCAGCGCCTGTTGGACCGGTGCAACAATGGCAGGTGGGGCCATGCATACGGCCAACATCCATGATCCCTTGAGCATCGAGAGCGTGTATCCGCGAAGCGCCTTCGACAGCGACGCGCGTTTGAACGCGCGGGACAAGGAAGCGGTGGCGCACGGAGTGATGATCCTGTCGATGCCGGACTCCGATGGCAACTTCTCCCTGATGCGGTCCAAACGCCATGTCGGCGAACCGGACAAGACGACCCACTCGATTTTCCTGTCTCCGTCCCTGGAAAGCTCCGAATATGGAGCGTTCGTTCAGAGCGACACCAATTATGGTGGTCCGATGGAACCTGTCGAAGCTCCGCAAGAGCTTGGCGATCCTTACCGGTCCTTCGTGGAAACGCTGATCCAGACGGCCCGCGACGCCGATTTTCCTCCCGCACCTTCGGCGGATCGCCTGACGGGGTTTCGCGGCGGCTGAGACCGACGGAGAAGGATGGAGAAGGATGGAGCCTTCGCTCGTCCTCACTATATTTACCATAATCAAACTTATATGATTTACCGGAACTGTCCGCGGCATGTTTCCTTTCCTCCGCCGGTCGGGTCGGCTAAGGTCCCCTCCCTGATCCGTTCCGCTGCCGAAGATAATCCTCCCATGGCCCGCAACATCGACCGCCTGATCGACGTCATGGCCCGCCTGCGCGACCCCAACGGCGGATGCCCTTGGGATCTGGAGCAGACCTACGCCACCATCGCGCCGCACACGATCGAAGAAGCCTATGAGGTGGCCGACGCCATCGAAAAAGGCGACATGCCGGCGCTGCGCGAGGAGTTGGGCGATCTGCTTTTCCAGGTGGTCTATTACAGCCAGATGGCCCGCGAGGAGAATCTGTTCGACTTCGACGAGGTCGCGGGCGTGATCGCCGACAAGATGATCCGCCGGCACCCGCATGTCTTCGGCGCCGATGAGGTGAACAGCGCCGATATGCAGACCTCGCGCTGGGAAGACCACAAGGCTGCCGAACGCGCCGCGAAGGCCGCCGAGCAAGGCCGCGCACCGTCCGCCCTGGAAGGCGTGATCGCCGGCCTGCCCGCCCTCACCCGCGCGCTGAAACTTCAGAACCGCGCCGCCCGCGTCGGCTTCGATTGGACCGACGCACGGGACATCCTCGACAAGATCGAGGAAGAGGTCCGCGAACTCCGGCACGAGATGGACAGCGGTTCCGCACAGGAGCGTGTGGCCGACGAGTTGGGCGACCTTCTTTTCGCGCTCGTCAACCTCGCCCGCCGCCTGAAGGTCGAGCCGGAATCGGCCCTGCGCGGAACCAACGCCAAGTTCGAGCGCCGCTTCCACCGCATCGAAGCCCTTCTGGCCGACCAGGGGCGCACGCCCAAGGATGCGACGCTGGACGAGATGGAAGCCCTCTGGCAGCAGGCCAAGCGCGAGGAGCGCGGGGAATCCTGAGCCGCCCTCACTTCGCGGCGCTGGTCTCCAGCAGGGCCAAAAGGCCGGCCAGAAGGTCCACAGGGCGCGGCGGACAGCCGGAAATGCGCAGGTCCACCGGCAGAACCTCCTCCACCGGCCCGACGCAGGCATAGCCACCGCCGAACAGACCGCCGCTGACGGCGCAATCCCCGCAGGCCACCAGCCATTTCGGGTCCGGCGTGGCGTCCCAGGTGCGGACCAGGGCTTCGCGCATGTTGCGGGCGACCGGGCCGGTGACCAGCAGCACATCGGCGTGACGCGGCGAGGCGACGAAGCGGATGCCGAAGCGTTCCAGATCGTAAATGGGGTTGTTCAGGGCGTGGATTTCCAGCTCGCACCCGTTGCAGGAGCCGGCATCGACCTCCCGGATCGACAGGCTGCGCCCCAGCCGCGCCTTTGCGGCCTTGTCCAGCTTTCCGGCCAGTTCGGCCAGGGCCGGGTCGGCGGGTGACGGAGCCGGTTCGGTGACCGGCCCGCCGGTCAGGGAGGTCAGGATATGTTTCAGCACCGGCAGCCTCCTTACAGGTCGTGCCCTGCGTAGGAACAGTTGAACGACTTGTTGCACAGAGGGAAGTCGGCCACGATGTTGCCCTCGATCGCCGCCTCCAGCAGCGGCCACTGGAACCAGGACGGATCGCGCGGGTGGCAGCGGGTGACGACACCCTCCCCGTCCACCCGCACCCAGGTCATGATCTCGCCCCGGAAAGATTCCACCAGGGACATGCCCTCCCCGCCCCTTCCGCCTTCCACCGGGACCGACGGATGGTCCAGGCCGCGGGAAATCGCCGGCAGGCGGGTCACGATCTGCTCGATCAGCGACAGCGACTGCTCCACCTCGCGGATGCGGACCCAGACGCGGGCGTTCACGTCGCCCTCGGTCAGCACCGGCACATCGAACGTCAGCATTTCATACGGGGCGTAGCCGGGGCTGCGGCGGGCGTCCTGGTCGCGGCCCGACGCGCGCCCGACATGGCCGCCGGCACCGAAGCGGTTGACCAGCGCCGCCGACACGAATCCGGTGCTCACCGTCCGGTCCTGCAAGGACGCCTTGCCGTCATAGATGGCGACCAGCGGCGGGAAGCGCCGCCGCAGTTCCGCCACCAGATCCAGCAGCAGGCCCGTGCCGCGCTCCGGCAGGTCGATGGACACGCCGCCGGGGATCACCCGGTCCATCATCAGCCGATGCCCGAAGCAGGAGTCCGCCGTGCGCAGCACCCGCTCCCGCAACTGGCTGGTCTGGGCCAGCATGAAGGCGAAGGCGGCGTCGTTGCAGATGGCCCCGATGTCGCCCAGATGGTTGGCGATCCGCTCCAACTCCGCCATCAGCGCGCGCAGCCACACCGCCCGCGCGGGCACCTCGATGCCAAGGGCCGCCTCCACCGCGCGGGCGAAGGCGAGGCTGTGCGCCACCGTGGCGTCGCCGGAGATGCGGGCGGCCAGCTTCGCCGCTTCCGCGACCGGCTTGCCCTGCATCAGCCCCTCCACGCCGCGGTGGACGTAGCCGAGCCGCTCCTCCAGCCGCACGACGGTCTCGCCGTTGGCGGTGAAACGGAAATGGCCGGGCTCGATGATGCCGGCATGGACCGGGCCGACCGGGATCTGATGCAGGCCGTGGCCCTCCACCGGCAGGAAGGTGTAGGGGCCGGGGTTCGGCACCGGGGCCGCCGGCTGCTCAGACAGGGGGCGGCGCACGCCCCAGGCGTCGTGGTCCAGCCAGGGGCGCGGATTGGTCGTGCGCTCCGCCGTCAGGCCGTGGAGGTCGTGGGCGGCGCGCTCCAGCCGGTTGGCGGCTGGCCGGACGGCGCTCAGGCTCGGGAAACGGCCCTGCGGGCAGTCGAGGCTGACCACCGCGACGTCGCCGGAGAAATCCTCCCGGAAGGCCGCGTGGACCGCCTTCGGCTCTCCCCATAGGCCGAGCAGGCTCCAGGCGTTGCCCTTCAGCTCCTCGATCAGGCGCTGCCAGCCGTCCCGCCCCAGGCGGTAGCGCGGCCAGGGGCGGTGGCCCTCCACCGGCGTGCCGATGCGGTTCAACAGGCCGAACAGCGGATCTTCCCCGTACATACCGCCTCCCCTACCCCAGCAGCGCCGCGACGGTCTGGAACCACGCGACCAGCGGACCCGGCAGCCAGACGCCGGCCACCAGAACCAGCGCCAGATGCGCGTAAAGCGGAACCAGAGATCCCCGCACCGGCACCGACGCCACCGGCGCCCCTCCCCCGCCATCCACCATGCCTGGCGCCCCGAAACACAATTGCTGGACCCGCAGCACCAGCGCCCCGAAGGCGACCAGGATGCCCACCACCAGCGGCAGCGCCAGCAGCGGCTCCCGCGCGAAGGTGCTGGTGACCAGCAGGAATTCGCTCATGAAGACGCCGAAGGGCGGCAGCCCGGCGATGGCCACCACCCCGGCCAGCAGCCCCCAGCCGAGCGCCGGATGGCTGACCGTCAGGCCGGAAATGCGGTCCATCCGCTGCGTGCCCGTCACCTGCACCGCGTGGCCGACCGCGTAGAAGATGGCCGACTTGGTCAGGCTGTGCATCGCCATGTGCAGCAGCCCCGCGAAGTTGGCGAGCGGACCGCCCATGCCGAAGGCAAAGGTGATGATGCCCATATGCTCGATGGAACTGTAGGCGAAGAAGCGCTTCACGTCGCGCCGCCGGTACAGCATCAGCCCGGCCAGCAGCAGCGAGGCCAGCCCCATGGCGATCATCAGCGGCCCCGGCGCGATGGCCTCCCCGTTCGCCGACAGCAGCATCTTGAAGCGCAGCACCGCATAGAGCGCCACGTTCAACAGCAGGCCTGACAGCACGGCGGAAATAGGCGTCGGCCCCTCCGCATGGGCGTCCGGCAGCCAGGCGTGCAGCGGCGCCAGCCCCACCTTGGTACCGTAGCCGATCAGAAGGAACACGAAGGCCAGATTGAGAATCGCCGGGCTGATCTTCGCGACATGGCCCATCAGCTCCGTCCAGGTCATCGCCGCCATGCCCGGACCCATCACCGGTTGGGCGGCCATATACATCAGGATGGTTCCGAACAGGGCCAGCGCAATGCCGACGCCGCACAGGATGAAGTATTTCCACGCCGCCTCGATGCTGGCCGCGGTGCGGTACAGGCTGACCATCAGAACGGTGGTCAGCGTCGCCCCCTCCACCGCCACCCACATGACGCCCAGGTTGTTGGCCGACAGGGCCAGCAGCATGGTGAACATGAAGGCCTGATACATGGCGTGGTAGAAGCGCAGCTTTCGCTCGTCCAGCTTCCCGATCGCGATCTCGTGCGCGATGTAGCCGGCGGAAAAGACGCTGGTCGTCAGCCCGACGAAGGCGGTCAGGGCGATCAGGTAGATGTTGAAGGCGTCCACCACGAACAGCGCCCCGCTCGACGGCTCCAGCCCGAACAGGACCAGGGATGCCAGCAGCGTCACGGCGGAGAAGCCGATGTTCAGCCGCGAGCCCAGCCGGTGGCCGGGAACCATCGCCAGGACGGCGGCGCCGATCAGGGGGGTGGTGACGATGACGGCGATGGCGCTCAATCGCTTTCCCCCCGGAAGCTCTCGATCTTCTGCATGTCGAGCGTGTCGAACCGTTCGCGGATGTGGAACAGGAAGATGCCGAAGATGATGAAGGCCACCATGACGGAGAAGGCCACCGACATCTCCACCACCAGCGGCATGCCGGCCACCCCGACCGCCGCCAGGATCAGCCCGTTTTCGATGGACATGAAGCCGACCACCTGGCTGACCGCGTTGCGTCGGGAGATCATCATCAGCAGGCCGAGCAGAACGACCGACAGCGACAGCGCCAGATTCTCGCGCGTCAGGGCGGTGGCGTCCGCCGTCACCGGCAGAACCAGCAGGATCGACAGCGTGACCAGCGACACGCCCGCCACCATGGTCAGCCCGATCCCCAGCGCCGGTTCGACGGTCCGGTGGATCTTCATCTTGACGATGATCCGGTGCAGCGCCACCGGGATCAGGATGGCCTTCAGGACCAGCGTCAGCAGGGCCGTGATGTAGAGGTGCGGCTCCCCGTGCGAATAGGCCTGCCACGCCGCAGTCGCGGTCAGCGCGAGCGCCTGGAGCGTGAAGACGTTCAGCAGGGAGAACAGCCGCCGCTGATAGAGCAGTGCGAAGCTCATCAGCAGGACCACGGCCCCCAGCATGTGCGCGGCGTCATAGCCCAGGTCGCTCACCTCACACCCCCCGCGACACATAGAGGAAGATGGCACCCAGCAGGCTCAGCAGCAGGGCGCCGCCCAGGAACTCACCCACCCGGAAAACGCGCATCTTGGCGATGGACGTCTCGAACAGCGCCAGCAGAGTCCCGCCCACGGCCAGCTTCACGATGAAGACGACCACGCCCCCCAGCGCCGCCGCCATGCCGGACCCGGCGGTCGCCATGCCCCAGGGCGTGAAGACGCAGGCGATCAGCGCCATGTAGAGCAGCAGCTTCAGCATGCTCGCCGCCTCGACCAGCGCGAGATGGCGGCCGGAATATTCCAGCACCATCGCCTCGTGCACCATGGTCAGCTCCAGATGCGTGGCCGGGTTGTCGATGGGAATGCGCGCGTTCTCGGCAATCGCCACCATCACCAGCGCGATCAGAGCCAGAGCCAGGGAGATGCGCAGCCCGACCCCGCCGGACATCATGAAATCGGCAATTTCCGCCAGCGAGGTGGAGCGGACCAGGATCGACACCGAGAAGACGATCATCAGCATCGCCGGCTCGGCCAAGGCCGCGATCATCATCTCGCGCGAGGACCCGATCCCGCCGAAGCTGGTGCCCGTGTCCATCCCGGCGAGCGCCAGGAAGAAGCGCGCGGAGCCCAGCAGCGCGATCAGAGCGATAAGGTCCGCCGTGGGAGCCAGAGCCAGTTGGGTGGTGAAGACCGGCACCAGCCCGGCGGCCAGCCAGATGGCCGTAAACATCATATAGGGCACGGCGCGGAACAGCCAGGAGGCGTTGCGGGCCAGCACCACCTCCTTGCGCAGCAGCCGCAGCAGATCGCGGTAAGGCTGGACCACGGACGGCCCCCGCCGCCCGACCAGCCGCGCCTTCACCAGCCGCACCCAGCCGGTCAGCAGCGGCGCCAGGGCCAGCACCAGCAGCATCTGGAGAATCTGAAAGAGGGTGGCGAGCAGCACGGTCATCGTTGCGTCACCGCCACCATCACCAGCAGCACGACCAGCGCCAGGAACATCAGGGTCAGGTACCGGCGGATGGTCATGTACTGCAACCGGTTCGCCCGGTCGGCCAGCCAGTTCACCGCGCGGGACAGCGGCTCCACCACGGCCGCCCAGGCCGGGTCGGTCCAGGTCACCGACAGGCGGGCGGGACGGGTTTCGCCCGGCGCCGGCATGTCCACATGGTCGCGGGCGCGGAACACGGTGCTGCCGAAGGCGCGGCGGATCGGCTGGCCGAAGCTGGAGGCCGTGTATTGCGTGACCGCCGCCGGGTCCGGCCCGTCGAACCCGCAGCCCCAGGGAATCGACCAGCGCACCCGGTCGCTGGCCTTGCGGTGGATGCCCAGCACCAGCACCACGGACAGCAGAGCGATCACCACCAGCATGATCAGGCCGTTGTAGGAATTGCCGATGGCCGAGGTCGGCGCCAGCCAGAACCAGGGCTGGTAGGCACGCCCGTCGAACGGCCCGGCCTCCACCAGCAGGCGCAACGCCGGTTCGAACAGGCGGATCAGCGGGGTCGGCAGCACCCCCAGCACGACGCAGAGCACCGCCGGCACGGCCATGCCCAGCCGCATCGCCCGCCCGACCTCGATCGCTTCATCGGCGGCGCGCGACCGCGGACGCCCGAGGAAGGCGATGCCGTAGAGCCGCACGAAGCAGGCTCCGGCGAGCGCGGTGGCGAGCGCCAGGGCCGCCCCGACGACGGCGATCTCGATTTTCAGCGACCATTCCGGCAACGCCGGGGCGTTCAGGATGGCCTGGAACAGCAGCCACTCCCCGACGAAGCCGTTCAGCGGCGGCAGGGCCGAAATCGCCGCGGCGCCGACCAGGGCCAGGAAGGCGGTGGTCGGCATCCGGTGGATCAGCCCGCCCAGCCGGTTCAGGTCGCGCGATCCCGTGGCGGTCAGAACGGCGCCCGCCGCGAAGAACAGCAGGCTCTTGAACAGGGAATGGTTCACCACATGCAGGAGCGCCGCCGCCAGGGCGAGTGCCGCGATGACCGGCGTGTGGCTGGCCTTGAACACCAGCGCCAGCCCCAGCGCGATGACGATGGCCCCGATGTTCTCCACCGTCGAATAGGCTAGCAGCCGTTTCACGTCGTCCTGCATCAGCGCGTAGAGCACGCCCATCACGGCGGTCAGGGCGCCGAACCCCATGGTCACCCCGCCCCACCACCATTCCGGCTGGCCCAGCAGGTCGAACAGGACGCGGATCATCGCGTAGATGGCGACCTTGGTCATCACGCCGGACATCAGGGCCGACACATGGCTGGGCGCCGCCGGATGAGCCAGCGGCAGCCAGACATGCAGCGGCACCAGCCCGGCCTTCGACCCGGCGCCCAGCAGGATCAGCACCACGACCAGCGCCGCAGCCCCCGCCCCCGGCGCGTGGGCGCGCATGGCGGCGAAGCTGTAGTCGCCATGGGCCGTCGCCAGAACGCCGAAGGCGAGCAGCAGGCAGGCCGTCCCGAAGCTCGCCATGATGATGTAGAGGCGCGCGGCCCGCGGCGTCTCCGTCTCCCGGTGGGTGGACAGCACCAGCAGCCAGGAGGCCAGCGACATGAACTCCCACGACAGCAGGAAGGTGAAGGCATCGGCAGCGATCAGCACCATGTTCATGCCCGCCAGGAACAGCGGGTAGAGCGGCAGGACCGGCCCGCCATGGCTGTCGTGATGCGCCCGCTCGTACCCCCAGCCGAACAGGCTGGCGGTGATGCCGCCCAGATTGACGACGATCAGGAAGACGGCAGACAGCGCGTCGACGCGCAGATGGGCCTGAATCCAGGGCAGCCCGACCGGCAGGAGCAGCGATGCGTCCGGCCCGCCTCCGGCAAGCCGGACCGCCGCCCACAGCGCCAGCAGCGCGCAGGCCGCTGCCGTTCCACCATAGACGACCGTGGACGCCTGCGGCAGCCGCTTCGCCGCGGCCCCCGAGACGGCCACCGCGAACAGGAAGGCGATTGCCGAAACGACCAGTACCAAGGTTGCGAATCCGTATGGATTAGACCCATAATCAGTAAGGATGTTTCTCCCCGGGAACGCAAGGGGAAAAACTCTGTCTCACTCATCTTGTGGCTGTGCGTGCCTTGGGCGCCACGCGCACAGAAAAAAGGCGGCTCACCAATTCGGGAGCCGCCGGAGTCTGTTCGGGAGGAAACGCAACCAAGTTGCAGAGGAAGATGTAGCCCTGTTAAGGTTAACAGAAAGTAAACGAAGGGATTTTTTTCCATAACTATACTTTTTTGCTGATCCGGGGCCCCCGACTCGCGCAGGCGGCTCCGACACCCTTCACCTCCCCTCTCCCAGATCCGTACTGGCCCGGCGGCCCTGCTTCGCGCTATAGGAGGCCCCCTTCCCATTCACCAGTCACCGGTTTTCCATGCCGTCCATCAGCCAGCGCATCGCCGACGAGCTTTCGGTCCGCGAATCCCAGGTCGCCTCGGCCATCAAGCTGCTCGACGAAGGATCGACCGTTCCCTTCATCGCCCGCTACCGCAAGGAAGCCACGGGCGGGCTCGACGACACGCAGTTGCGCACGTTGGAAGAACGCCTGTCCTACCTGCGGGAGCTTGAGGAACGGCGGGAGTCCATCCTCTCCTCCGTCCGGGAGCAGGGAAAGCTGACGCCGGAGCTGGAGCTTCAGATCCGTCAGGCCGACACCAAGACGCGCCTGGAAGACCTCTACCTGCCCTACAAGCCGAAGCGCCGGACCAAGGCGCAGATCGCCCGTGAAGCGGGGCTGGAGCCTCTGGCCGACCTTCTGCTGTCCGATCCGTCCCGCCAGCCGGACGCCGAGGCCGCCGCCTTCGTCGGCGCCGACAAGGGTGTGGCCGACGTCAAGGCCGCGCTGGACGGTGCCCGCCACATCCTGGTTGAGCGCTTCGGCGAGGACGCCGAACTGGTCGGCAAGCTGCGCGCCTCCATGGCCGACAAGGGCGTCGTCACCTCCAAGGTGATCGAGGAGAAGCGGGCGGAGGGCGCCAAGTTCTCCGATTACTTCGAGTTCGACGAGCCGTGGGCGAAGGTGCCCTCCCACCGGGCGCTGGCGCTGTTCCGCGGCCGGGCGCAGGGCGTGCTGGACATCCGCCTGGACCTGCCGGTGGAGGACGGCCAGCCGCACCCGGCGGAGCGCACCATCGCCGCCCACACCGGCATCCGCGACCAGGGCCGCCCCGCCGACAAGTGGCTGTCCGACGTGGTGCGCTGGACCTGGAAGCTGAAGATCGGCCCGCATGTCGAAACCGACCTGATGGGCGACCTGCGGGAGCGCGCGGAGGACGAGGCCATCCGCGTCTTCGCCCGCAACCTGCATGACCTGCTGCTGGCCGCCCCCGCCGGTCCGCGCACGACCATCGGGCTGGACCCCGGCATCCGCACCGGCGTGAAGGTCGCCGTGGTGGACGCCACGGGCAAGCTGGTGGACACCGCCACCATCTACCCGCACCAGCCGAAGAACGATTGGGACGGCTCCATCGCCACCATCGCCGCGCTGGCGGTGCGCCACAAGGCGGAGCTGATCTCCATCGGCAACGGCACGGCCAGCCGCGAGACGGACAAGCTGGTGGCCGACCTGTTCAAGCGGCATCCGGAACTGACGCTGACCAAGCTGGTGGTCAGCGAGGCCGGCGCGTCGGTCTATTCCGCCTCCGAAACCGCCGCCGCGGAGTTCCCGAAGCTGGACGTCAGCCTGCGCGGCGCCGTCTCCATCGCGCGCCGCCTTCAGGACCCGCTGGCGGAGCTGGTGAAGATCGAGCCGAAGTCCATCGGCGTCGGCCAGTACCAGCACGACGTGTCCGCCGGGAAGCTCGCCCGCTCGCTGGACGCGGTGGTGGAGGACTGCGTGAACGCGGTGGGCGTGGACCTGAACACGGCCTCGGTCCCGTTGCTGACCCGCGTGTCCGGCCTGAACGAGACCATCGCCCGCAACATCGTGGAGCATCGCGACCGCAACGGCGCCTTCCGCTCCCGCAGGCAGTTGCTCGACGTGGCGCGCCTCGGCCCGAAGACTTTCGAGCAGGCCGCCGGCTTCCTGCGCATCCGCGAGGGTGACAACCCGCTGGACACCTCCGCCGTTCACCCCGAAGCCTATCCGCTGGTCGAGCGCATCCTGAAGAAGACCGGCAAGGATCTGGGCAGCGTCATCGGCGACGCCCGCTTCCTGCGCGGCCTGAACGCCGAGGACTTCACCGACGAGCGGTTCGGCGTGCCGACCGTGGAAGACATCCTGAAGGAGCTGGAGAAGCCGGGCCGCGACCCGCGCCCCGAGTTCAAGACCGCCACCTTCCAGGAAGGGGTCGAGGAACTGAAGGACCTCCAGCCGGGCATGGTGCTGGAAGGGGTCGTGACCAACGTCACCGCCTTCGGCGCCTTCGTGGACATCGGCGTGCACCAGGACGGTCTGGTCCACATCTCGCAGCTTTCGACCAGCTTCGTGAAGGACCCGCACACGGTCGTGAAGGCCGGCGACATCGTGAAGGTCAAGGTGCTGGAGGTGGACATCCCCCGCAAGCGCATCGGCCTGACCATGCGCCTGACCGACGCCGCCCCGCGCCCGGAGAAGGGCCAGGGACGCGGCGAGGGCCAGCGTGGGGATGACCGGAACAGGGATGACCGCCGTGGCCCGCCGCCCGGCAAGGCCGGTGCTGGAAAGGCTGCGGCCCCGAAGCCGGCACCCAAACCCGCCAAGGCGCCGGAGCCCATCAACAGCGCCTTCGCCGAAGCCTTCGCACGGGCGCAGGCCGGCAAGAAGCGCTGAGACCCGCGGCCACGACGGGCGGATGCCGATGCGCATTTCGACATCCGCCCCGTGTGCAGGAAATGGTGCGCAGGAATGGGCTTCAGGTCGGCTTCGCCGCCTCGACCACCAGACGAATCCCCAGCGCGCCGATGACGGAGGCCGCCAGCCGGTCGATCCACGCCTTGGACCGCAGATAGGCGGTGCGCGGACGTCCGGCGGAGAAAGCCACGGCGACGATGGCGTACCAGCCCGTTTCAACCAGGAACACGGCGGGCGGCAGGGCCAGCAGAATCCAGGCCGGCGGGGATGCCGGGAGAAGGGCCGCGAAGATGCTGCCATAGACGATGGCGGTCTTCGGGTTGCTGATCTGCGTCGCCAGACCGATCCAGAAGGACCGGAGCGCGCCGCTGGCTTCAGCGGCCCCGTCCGGAACGCGGATGGGTTCCGGCGCCGCCCGCCAGATCCGCACCGCCAGATGGACGAGGTAGAGACCGCCCGCGATCTTCAGCGCCAGATAGAGCCACCCGACCTGGGTAAGCAGCGCATGGAGCCCGAGCAGGGCAAGGGTGGCGAAGGCCACGCCGCCAACCCCCATCCCGAGGGCGGCGGTCAGCCCGGCCCGGCGCGACACGGCGATGGAGGTGCGCGCCACCAGGACGAAGCTGGGACCGGGGCTGATCGCGCCGATGGCCAGGGCGCCGAGAATGCTCGACAGGGCAAGAACGGATCCATCCATGGCAGCGGCTCCGCTGATTGGAAAAGCCGCAGCTTACGGATCATGAGGGCGGCTGTCAGCGGGCCAGATGGCCGCAACGCCCGCGCCCGGCTACTCCGCGGCCATCAGGAAGCTCGTGCCGTGATGGGCGCGCGGGGGAGCCTCCGGCAGGCCGAGCGTCCGCCCGACCTCCTCCGGCGTCGGCCGGCGCCGGTAGGTTTCCACATAGCGGTCGAGGGCGGCGAGGCATTCGGCGATGGTGCCGGAACCGACCGCCCGGCAATCCTCGAAGGCTTGCGGGTCGGGGCGGAACCAGTGGGTGATGTAGCCCTCCTCGGTCCCGTTCAGAGTGAGCGTCAGGGCGAAGCGGCCCTCATGCCCGATACGGGCGTGAGCCGCGCGCAGCCGGGTCTGGACCTCCTCGATCGTCATGGCGTGTTTTTCCTTTCCAAACAGGCTGCCAGATCAGGCGGCGTTGCGGAGCAGGCGTTCTTCCAGGCTGCGCGCCCATTCGGCGTCGCGGGCCAGCGATTCCACCAGCGCGCGGGCCGGACCCGCCGCGTCCGCCGGGGTGTCGGGGCGGAGCAGGACCGCCAGCCGCATGGCCAGCGACTCCGCCTCCGCCTCGACCCAACGGGCGTACTGCTTCCGGCGTTCCGCCTCGTTCCAGTACCAGCGCGGAAGCTGGGGGTAGGTCCGCTCCATCTCGCCTTCCCAGGCGCTCATGCGGAACAGACCGCTGGGGGAACGTTCGGTGGTGGTGCTTGCGGGTGTCATCGGCAGGGCTTCTCCCCCTCCACGCCGCGGTGTGGGCGTGGCTCAGGCGGCCTCCAGATCGCCGCCCTCTTCGTCGCGCTTCAGGATTTCCGCCTTTTTCTGGGCGAACAGGCCGGTGATGCGGTGCTGGGCCGCGCGGTCCACCGTGCCGATCTCGCGCAGGCGGGAACCGGCGCCGGTCCGCCACAGCTCCTCCAGGTCGTCCAGGTCCAGGCAGGCGCCCAGACGCTTGCGGATCTCCTCCTCGAAGGCGGCGATGGCGGCGGGTTGCAGGTCCGGGTTGGCCTTGGCGGCATAGAAGGCTTCCGCCTCCTCCCGGTACTTGCTGTCGTCGAACTGCCCCATATGAACGTCGGCGGCCAGACCGAGCTGGACGAGGCATTTGCCCAGCGCATCGGTCATCGACATCTTGAAGCATTCATCGTCGGGCGCCTCGATGCCGTTGCGGCGGCGGACCATCTCCGTGCCGCCCCACTGCGGGCCGGTCCAGCATTTCTCGCCCGTCTCCGGGTCGATGTACCAGACACGGGCGCAGATGAAGACCATGCGCTCCGCAATGGTCCAGTCCATCTGCTCATAGCCCCAGCCCTTGCCGACCGGGCCGAACACCTCGGTCATGATCATCAGGCGCCATGCCGGGTCGATCTGGGTGCCGCGGAAGCCGCCGTTGCGGGTGAAGGGCTTGGTCGCCTTCGGGTCCGTCCGCTTCAGGAGGTTCCACAGATGCATGTTGTCCAGGGTGCCCGCCTTGGCTTCGGCCTGCTCGGTAGCCTGCTCGGTAGCCTGCTCAGCGGCTTGCTCGGCGGCCTGCGGGGCCGCGACCGTCGGATCGGCCTTGCTGACGGCCTTTTCGGTTTCGGCGACGGTGTCGGTCTTGCTCATGCGTCCCATGGTCGTCGGGTTCCCTCAATCAGATGCGTTCATCTCTCCCCTCACCCCAGCCGCCGCTGAGAACAGCGTCCAAGCTCGGGTCAGGGGACGGAAGGGCCATGGCGGGCTCCCACGGTTCGGCGGCATCCAGAGCCCGCCGGGGCGGCGCGCCGTAGCGCAGCGACAGCCGTCCCTCGCGGTCGCGGGCGACGTACAGGCCGCGGCCCGGCTCATCCCCCGCCACGAAGGCGATGCGCGCGTCGGCGGGCATCAGCGCCTTCAGGGCGGCCTCCGCCTCCCGGACGGCGAGGGCGTCGGCGCGGCGGCCCACCAGTTCCGCGGCCAGGGCGGCGAAGCGGTTGTGCCGGGCCATGTCCACCACCCGGCGCGTCTCGTAGGACGGCGCTTCGGCGGGCAGCGGGTCGCCGGGCTCCACATCGTTGGCAACGTGCCACCAGAAGGCGTCCAGCGTCTCCAACAGCCGCCCGCAGTCGGCCTCCCGCCGCCGGACGCGCAGCAGGGCGTGGCCGGTGGGGCGCAGGATGGACAGCATGGCGCGGTCCAGGCCGGTCACCACGAGCTGGTGCTGAACCTGCCAATGATAGCGCTGGGCCAACTCCGCGTCGGTCTGGAAGCCGCCGGAGAATTTCGCCTCCACGACCGTGTCCGGAGCGCCGCCGGACGCCTTTCCCTCCCAAGTCAGGAAATCGGGATGGGCGACCATCCACTCATGCTCCGGATGGACCCAGGTCCGTTCCGCAGGCACGCAGGGCAGGCCGGTGGCCTTTTCCACGAAGCGGGGATGCAAATGCTCGGTCGCGATGCCGATCTGCACCGCGGGAACGAGGTCAAGGTCGGCGGGCGCCGCGCGCCCGGTCTTCTCGCGCCACAGAGTCAGCCAGTCGCCCGCCATGATGCGGGTGGCGTCGGAAGACCCGATACGCCCTGCCCGCGCGGCGCGCTGCGCGTCCGTAATCGCCATTCCCCTGCCGGCCCCCGCCGTTTTCATGTGTCTCTGGCTACCGTCTGATGCGTCTTCGCAGCACTCTCGCGTTAACCATAATCTGAAGCGTGAATATGGGCTGCGAACATGCAGGATTCAAGAACAAAAAGAGAACCTATGGCTTGGCCGCAAGAACCGATTCTTCGAATCTTTATAGAAAACTAAGTAGAATGCGGCGTAGCCGCGGTTACGCTGCGACCGAAGCGGGCCGGCTCGGCACAGATGGTCATGGATTCGCGTGGTCAAAGGGGAACGGAGAAAAGAAGACTCTTCCGGGGTTCTGGGGTGGTGACAGGGGCGTCAGGTCACCAGTGCGGCGACGAGGGCCCCGAGCAGGGCTTTACCGCGCCGCCGGGCGTTGTGAACGAATTGGAAGAAGCCCAGGTAAACGGCGAGCTTCTCCTGCGAGATGCCGCGGTGCGGGCGCAGCCGGGAGCGCAGCAGCGACCCGAAGCCTTCGATGGTGTCGACGTGGACCTCGCAGA
>JAEYPE010000155.1 GCA_023411035.1 Pseudomonadota bacterium | reverse complement strand
GGCGGCGAGGCTGCGGGCGCGGCGCAGCAGGGCGTTCTGCTCCGCCGTGTGGCAGCCGGGCAGCAGGCGCGACACGCTGCGCAGCACGTTCACGGCGGGGTAGCGCCCCTGCTCCGCGATGCGGCGGTCCAGCACGACATGGCCGTCCAGGATGCCGCGCACCGCGTCGGCGATGGGCTCGTCATGGTCGTCGCCGTCCACCAGAACGGTGAAGATGCCGGTGATGTCGCCCTGGCCCTCCTGGCCCGGCCCGGCGCGCTCCATCAGCTTGGGCAGTTCGGCGAAGACGCTGGGCGGGTAGCTCTTGGCGGTCGGCGGCTCCCCGGCGGCCAGCCCGATCTCGCGCTGGGCCATGGCGAAGCGGGTCACGCTGTCGATCAGGCAGAGGACATGCAGGCCGCGGTCGCGCAACTCCTCCGCCACGGTCAGGCAGAGATGGGCGGCCTGCCGGCGCATCAGCGGCGGCTCGTCCGACGTGGCGACCACGACGACGGAGCGGGCGAGGCCGTCCTCGCCCAGATCGTCCTGAATGAATTCCTGCACCTCGCGCCCGCGCTCGCCGACCAGCCCGATCACGATGGCGTCGGCCCCGGCGTGGCGGGCGAACATCGACAGCAGGGGCGATTTGCCGACGCCGGACCCGGCGAAGACGCCCATGCGCTGGCCCCGGCAGATCGGGGTGAAGACGTCGATGGCGCGCACGCCCGTGTCCATCTTCGCCCCCACCCGGCGGCGCGCGTAGGCCGGCGGCGGGGCGGCGCGCAGCGGGCGGGCGTGGTGGCCGTTGCGCAGGGGGCCGCGCCCGTCGATCGGCTCCCCCAGCGCGTTGACCACGCGGCCCAGCCAGCCGGGGCCGGGGCGCAGCGTGAAGGCGGTGTCGTCGGTGACGGCGGCGCATCCCTCCGCCACGCCCTCCAGATTGTCGAAGGCCATCAGCAGCGTGCGGCCCTGGCGGAAGCCGATGGTTTCGCATAGCAGGCGCTGGCCGCGCGCCGTCTCCGCCCAGCATTTGTCGCCCACCGCCAGCACGCGGCGCAGCCCCTCCACCTCCAGCGTCATGCCGGCGGCGCTGCGGATTTCGCCGCGCCAGGATCGGGTCGGCATCCGCTCGATCTCGGACAGGAGGTTGGAAAGCACGCGCATGGCCCGGTCGTCTCCGCCGTGTCGGAACGGGCCGATCCTGGCATGGAGATTTTAAATCCGGTTTTAAACGCGGAGGATCATCTTGGCCTTGCCTTGTTTTCCGGCTTTGCGATAGGGCCGTTCGAATGGATTTTAGCAATATTTCGGTGTTCCGGCTGACCGGCGCGCGTCTCGATTACTTGGCCGAGCGGCAGAAGCTGATCGCCGCCAACGTCGTGAACGCGAACACGCCCGGCTATCAGCCGAAGGACCTGAAGCCCTTCGCGGCGCTGCTGGACGGCCCGCAGACGGTGGCGCCCATGCGCACCTCGCCCCTGCACCTGACCGGCTTCAACCCGTCCGGTGCGGTGCAGGAGGCGCGCAAGCCCGAGCAGTGGGAGGCCACGCCGGACGGCAACGCCGTGTCGCTGGAGCAGGAGATGACCAAGGGCAGCGAGACGCGTGACGCCTTCGCGCTGACCGCCGGCCTGTTCCAGCGCAACCTGCAAATCCTGCGCGCCGCTTGGCGCGCCGGCTGACGATGACCGGAGGCACCCCCATGCACACGGATCCCCTGGCCGCGACGTTGCGCATCGCCAGTTCGGGCCTGCAGGCGCAGGGCACCCGGCTGCGCGTGGTCGCCGAGAACATCGCGAACTCCGATTCCACCGCCATGACGCCGGGCGGCGATCCCTACCGCCGCAAGACCGTTTCCTTCGCCACCACGATGGACCGCGCCGCCGGTTCGGAGATCGTGAAGGTGAAGCAGATCGGGCGCGACCGCAGCGACTTCAAGATCGTCTACGAACCCTCGCACCCCGCCGCCGACGAGAAGGGCTACGTCAAGCGCCCGAACGTCCAGACGCTGATCGAGATGATGGACATGCGCGAGGCCAGCCGGTCCTTCGAGGCGAGCGTCAACGTCATCGAGCAGACGCGCACCATGATGGGCCGCATGATCGACCTTCTGCGCGGCTGAGGAGATTAGAGCATGATCGAACCCATCGGCCGCGCTGCCGCCGCCTACGCCCTTCACCGCGCGCCCCTGGCCCAGCCGGCGCCCGCCGCGTCGCTCGCCACGCCGCCGGCGGCTGCGGCATCGTCTCCCACGGAAACGGCGTCGGCGGCGGAAAGCAGCTTCGGCGCCTTCCTCGACCGTCAGGTGTCGCAGGCCGTGGAGACGCTGAACGAGGGCGAGCGCATGTCCGTCGCCGCCGTCGCCGGAAAGGCCGGGACGCACGAGGTCGTGCGCTCCGTTCTGGCCGCGGAGATGACGGTGCAGACGGTCGTGTCCATCCGCGACCGCATGGTGCAGGCGTATCAGGACGTCATGCGGATGGCGATCTGAGCGTTTCCGTTCGGAAGCATTGCCCCCTCCCTAACCCTCCCCCGCTTCGCAGGGGAGGGGATTAAGCTCCCTCCCCTGCGCGGCATGGGAAGGGTGGGGGCAACACACAGGATCATTCCCATGAACGAAGCCGACGTGCTGGAAGTCCTGCGCACCGGCATCTGGACGATGCTGCTGATCGCCGCGCCGCCGCTGGTCATCGCGGTGCTCGTGGGCGTGACGATCTCGCTCATCCAGGCGCTGACCCAGGTGCAGGAGATGACGCTCACCTTCGTGCCGAAGATCGTCGCCATCCTGGTCACCACCGTGCTGGCGCTGCCCTTCATGTACAGCGCCCTGTCCACCTACGCCGACCGGCTGGGCAGCCTCATCGTCTCGGTGCGGTGAATGCGCCGGCTGGCCGGACTGGCGGCGCTGCTTCTGGCCGGAACCGCAACCGCCGCGGACGTGAAGGCGCCCGCGGCCCAGATCGGCACATGGTCCACCGCCCTCTACGCGCCGCGCGCCATCCCTTCCCGCAGCCTGCCGCCGGAAGCCGCCTGCATCGACGCCATCCTGGCGGCGGAGCGGGAGGCGGGGGTGGCCGACCATATGCTGCTCGCCATGGGATTCACCGAGGCCGGGCGGATGACCGCCGACCGGCTGTTCACCATCTGGCCCTGGACCGTCAACACCGAAGGCGCTTCCCACTACTTCCCGACGCGGGAGGAGGCCATCGCCTTCGTGCGCGCGGCACAGGCGCGGGGTACGCGCTCCATCGACGTGGGTTGCCTCCAGGTAAATCTGAAATGGCACCCCGACGCCTTTCCCGACCTGGAAACCGCCTTCGACCCGCGTGCCAACGCCCGCTACGCCGCGCGCTTCCTGGGCGATCTGCACCGCGCGCAGGGATCGCTGGACGCCGCCATCGCGCGCTACCACTCCGCCCAGTCGGAGCGGGGTGCGGCCTACCGCCAGCGCGTCGGCGGCAATCTGCGCTGGGTGGCGCACGCCATGGATTACCTGAAGACGCTGGCCGCCGGCCCCCAAGCCGCCAGTTCCCAAGCCGCGGCCCCCGGCGCGCTTCCCGCCTGGGGCCGGGCGGAGCTTGGCCGCCTGTCCTTCCTGTCCAGCCTCTACGCGAACGCGGCGGTGAAGCCGCTGCTGCCGGCGGCGGACTGACGCGGATGTAAAAGCCGGTTTTACCGCGGGGCGCTAGCGTACCGGCGGTGCCGCACCCTGGAGTTCCCGCATGGCTTTCACGGACACCTTCCGGAACCGGATGACCAGCCTCGGCGACGCCGGACTGGCGAACCGCGACGTGCTGTTCGCGCTGGGCATCCTGCTGGTGCTGGCGGTGCTCTTCCTGCCGGTGCCGACCTGGTTCCTCGACATCGGACTAACGCTGTCGCTGGCGGTCAGCGTGCTGATCCTGATGGTCTCGCTGTGGATCAGCAGGCCGCTCGACTTCTCGTCCTTCCCGACCGTGCTGCTGGTCGTCACGGTGCTGCGGCTGGCGCTGAACATCGCCTCGACCCGCCTGATCCTCAGCCACGGGCACACCGGCCCGTCCGCCGCGGGCCATGTGATCGAGGGCTTCAGCCAGTTCATCATGGGCGGCAACTTCGTGATCGGCGTGGTGATCTTCGCCATCCTGATCGTCATCAACTTCGTGGTCATCACCAAGGGCGCCACCCGCATCGCGGAGGTCGGGGCGCGCTTCACGCTGGACGCCATTCCCGGCAAGCAGATGGCCATCGACGCCGACCTGTCCGCCGGCATGATCGACGACGTGGAGGCCCGCCGCCGCCGCAAGGAGCTGGAGGACGAAAGCACTTTCTTCGGCGCCATGGACGGCGCGTCGAAATTCGTGCGCGGCGACGCGGTGGCGGGGCTGGTCATCACCGCCATCAACGTGCTGGGCGGCATGGCCATCGGCATGGCGCAGCAGGGCATGTCCTTCGAGTCGGCGGCGTCGGTCTACACCATTCTGACGGTGGGCGACGGTCTGGCGACGCAGATTCCGGCGCTGGTCGTCTCGCTGGCCGCCGGCCTGCTGGTGACCAAGGGCGGCAACGTCGGTTCCGCCGATCAGGCGGTGCTCGCCCAGCTCGGCGGCTATCCCAAGGCGCTGATGGTGGCGGGCGGGCTGCTCTGCACGCTGGGGGTGACGCCGGGCCTGCCCGCCGTCCCCTTCGTCCTGCTCGGCGGCGGCTTCGGCGCGGCGGGCTGGTACGCCATGCGGGGCAAGATGCGCCGCGCCGCCCTCGCCAGGCTGGAGGAAGGCCGCAAGTCCACCGCCGCCCCCGCCGAGGAGTCGGTGGAGGACATGCTGAAGGTGGACGAGGTGAAGGTGGAGGTCGGCAACCACCTCGTCCCGCTGATCCTGAACAAGAACGGACCGCTGACCGGCAAGGTGAAGACGCTGCGCAAGCGCTTCGCCAAGGAGTTCGGATTCATCCTGCCGTCCGTCCGCATCAAGGACAGCAGCTTCCTGCCGCCCAAGGGCTACGTCGTCAGCGTCATGGGCGTCGAGGTGGCGAGCGGCGAGGTGCGGCCCAAGCAGTTGCTCGCCATCGACCCGACCGGCGGGGCGGCCCCCGACCTGCCCGGCGAGGCGACGCGGGAGCCGACCTTCAACCTCCAGGCCCGCTGGATCGACCCGGCCCGGCACGAGGAGGCCATCGCCAAGGGCTACACGGTGGTCGACCCGGAAAGCGTCATCACCACCCACCTGACGGAGGTCATCAAGGACCACCTGTCCACCCTGCTGACCTTCGCGGCCATGCAGAAGCTGCTGGACGGGCTGGGGCGGGAGTACCAGAAGCTGATCTCCGACATGGTGCCGTCGCGCATCACGCTGGTGGTGGTGCAGCGCGTGCTCCAGGCGCTTCTGGCGGAGCGGGTGTCGATCCGCAACCTGCCCGCCATCGTCGAGGCCATCGCCGAAGCGGTGAACTGGACGCGCAACATCACGCTGGTGACGGAGCATGTGCGGGCGCGGCTGGGCCAGCAGATCTGCCAATCATTGACCGCGCCGGACGGCTTCGTCCCGGTGATCGTCCTGACCCCGCGCTGGGAGCAGGCGCTCCAGCAAAGCATCGTGGCGGAGGGCGAGGACCGCCGCTTCGCCATGCCGCCGACCCAGGTGCAGGAGTTCCTGACGGCGCTGCGCATCACCATCCAGAAGCACGCCACGCCGCAGGTCTGGCCGGCGCTGCTCGTCGGGGCGGATGTGCGGCCCTTCGTCCGTTCCCTGCTGGAGCGCGTCAGCCCCATGACCCCGGTCATCAGCCACGCGGAACTGCACCGCAAGGTGTCCGTGAAGACCGTCGATCAGGTCTGAGCGGAAGGGAGGGAGGGACGGCCATGGACCCACTCGCCGATATGCTGAGCCTGGAAGTCTACCGCGCCTTCCTGGTCTTCGCCCGCGTCGCCGCCGCCGTCAGCCTGCTGCCGGGCTTCGGGGAACTGGCGGTGCCGCCGCGCGTGCGGCTGTGCATCGCGATTCCCGTGGCGCTGGCCCTGACCCCGACCGTGCCCGGCCTGCCGGACCGCCTGCCCCCAGACGCCGCGGTGATGCTGGAGCAGATCTTCGCGGAGACTGTGGCCGGCGCCTTCCTCGGGCTGGGGGCCAAGCTGTTCCTGGCGGCACTCCAGGTCGCGGGCAACATCGCCGCGCAGGCGATGGGCCTAAGCAATCCCTTCGGCACCGACGCGGCGGGGTTCGAGAGCGGGTCGATCCTGTCCGGCACGCTGGTCATCTCGGGGCTGGCGCTGCTGTTCGCGCTCGACCTGCATTACCTGATGATCGACGCGCTGGTCCGCTCCTACGGAAGCTGGCCGGCGGCGGCGCTGCCCGATCCCGGCATGGTGGCGGGGCGCTACGCCCAACTCGTCGGCGTCACCTTCCGGCTGGGGGTGCAGATGGCCGCCCCCTTCCTGATCTTCGGCATGATCGCCAACATGGCGCTGGCTCTGGTCAACCGCGTGATGCCCTCGATGCCCGTCTATTTCGTCGCCACCCCGGCGATGGTCGGCGGCGGGATGCTGGTCTTCATGGTGACGGCGGGCGCCATGGTCACCGCCGCCCTGGCCGGAATGGCCGGCTGGCTCGGCGGGCGATGAAAAGGGGGCGGTGAGGAAGCGGCCATGTCCGACACCCAGGACCAGGAGCAGAAAACCGAGGAGCCGACCGAGAAACGCCTGCGCGAGGCGATGGACAAGGGCGACGTCCCTCGCGCCCGCGACGTCGGTCTGGCCGCCACCATGGCGGCGGCCTGGCTGATCGCCGCGGCGGGCGGGCCGCTCGCCGCCTCCGGCATCGCGGAGGTGCTTCTGCCGCTGATCGAGAATCCGGACGACATCCGGCTCGACGGCGGCCCTTACGACGTGATGAACAGCCTGCACTGGCTGATCGGCGGGGTGGCGGTGGCGATACTGCCGGTGCTGGGCCTGCTGGTCGGGGCGGCGGCGGTGTCGGCGGTGGGGCAGGGGCCGCTTCTGGTGGCGAGCGACCGCATCCGGCCCAAGCTGTCGCACCTGTCGCCGCTCAGCGGCTGGCGCCGCATCTTCTCGCGGCAGGCGCTGGTCGAATTCGTGAAGAGTCTCGTGAAACTGGCGATCATCGCCTGCGCCGTCTGGTTCGCCGTGGCGCCCTACATCGATTGGACGGAGGGGATCGTGGGCATGGACGTTGCGGCGCTTCCCGACCTGCTGCGGGATCTGACCCTGCGGCTGCTTCTGGCCGTCCTACTGGCGACGGTGGTGATGGCCGCCGTGGACGTGCTGTGGAACCGGCTGGAATGGCGCCGGCGTCTGCGCATGACCTTCCAGGAGCTGAAGGACGAGTTCAAGCAGACCGAGGGCGACCCCCACCTGAAGGCGCGCCTGCGCGAGATCCGGCGTGAGCGGTCGAAGCGCCGCATGATGGCGAACGTGCCGCGCGCCACGGTGGTCATCGCCAACCCGACCCACTTCGCGGTGGCGCTGGAATACGACCGCGCCCGGATGCCGGCGCCGGTCTGCCTCGCCAAGGGGGCCGACCTCGTGGCGCTGCGCATCCGCGCGGTGGCGGAGGAGAACGGCGTGCCGGTGATCGAGAACCCGCCGCTGGCCCGCGCCCTCTACGCCGCGTCGGAGGTCGACGCGGTGATCCCGCTCCAGCATTATCAGGCGGTGGCGGAGGTGATGATGTATGTGCTGCGGCTGAAGAACGGGGGATCGGCGCAGCGGGCGTGAGCGGCCGCTCTCCGGAAATGCTCTCCGGAATTCAGGGCTTCACGGCGGGGGCGATCTCTCCCGCTTCTTCCAGACGCCGGAGGGAGGCGACCAGAGCGCGCTGGAAGTTGCGGCCTTCGGACGGCAGGTTCACGCCCTGGCCGGTCGTCCAGAACTCCACGAAGGCGCAGTCGGCCTCCTCACCGCCGGTCGGCCATTCCACGGTCACGCCCAGCCCGATCTCCGCCGTGCGGCGGCGGCTGTCCGTGACCAGGATCTTCGCCTCCCAATGCATTCCGCCGCTGCCCGTCTCGGCGCGGCGATGGCTCCACAGGCGCAGGTAATCGCGGAAGCTCTCGGACGAGCGGTCATGCTGAACATAGGAGCCGCGGTCCACGACGGCGGATGCGAGGCGCAGCGTGTAGCGGGCCTGGGCCAGCGCCTGGTTCACCTCCGCCACCAGACGATCCATGGCGGCGAAGCTGCGCCGCACATTGTCGGCCAGAGCGGTGGCGAGCGCCTCCCCCTTCAGCGCGCCGGCGGTGGCGCGGTCGGAGCGGTACATCTCGAACAGGTCGTCGCTGTCACTCATCGCCGTGATGCGCCGCGGAAGGTGGAATGGACTTTCCCTCTACCGCCAAACCCGTTGAGAAGACATTAAGCCGAATTCCGACCGATCCGGCGCTCTCCCTTGCCGGGTGGCACCGCGTGAATCGGGGGTTGACGAAATCCGGTCCTTTTCGCCTGCAGATTCGCCGAACCCTGGTGCGAACAAGTGGATTGTCAGGCCGATTCGGTACTTCTAAAGTATAGGCTCGATCGAAATAACTCCGGAAAATATCGTGATGCGTCACCGAACCATGCGAAAATTCCAATGAGCATCGATGTTCTGGCTGTTTTCGGCTTGCTTGCGCTGGTGATTTGGCTGTTTGCGCGTGGGCGGCCTTCGATGGATATCGCGGCCTTGATCGCCATGGTCGCTTTGCCCCTGACCGGCGTCATCAGCGTCAAGGAAGCCCTGGCGGGGTTCTCCGACCCGAACATCGTCCTGATCGCGGGCCTTTTCATCATCGGCGAAGGGCTGGTCCGCACCGGCGTCGCCCAAAGGCTGGGCGAAGGCATCACCGCGGCGGCCGGCGGAAGCGAGGCGCGGCTTCTGGCGCTGCTGATGGTGGCGGTTGCCGGTATGGGATCGTTCATGAGTTCGACGGGCGTGGTGGCCATCTTCATCCCCATCGCCTTGCGGGTCGCGCGCCAGATGAACATCGCTCCCGGCCGCCTGATGATGCCGCTTTCCATGGCGGCGTTGATTTCGGGCATGATGACGCTGGTTGCGACCGCTCCCAATCTGGTGGTCAACGCCGAACTCGTCCGGCGCGGGTACGAAGGGTTCCAGTTCTTCGCCTTCACCCCGTTCGGCCTGCCGCTGCTCGCGCTGGCCGTCGTCTACATGCTCTACGCCCGCCGCCATCTCGTGGGGGCGGAGCCGGCCCCGGCCCCGGCGCGGCCGGGCATCCGGAACTGGATCGACGAGTTCGGGCTGGCCCGCCGCGAAGCCCGCCTGCGCGTGTCCCCCGCCTCCGGTCTGGCCGGACAGCGGCTCGACAGCCTGAACCTGCGGTCCAGCGCGGGCATCAACATTCTCGGCATCGAACGCCAGGGGCGTCTGGGGAAGCTCCTGATCCGGCCGCAAGCCCACACCGAACTCGAAGTCGGCGACATCCTGCTCATCGACACCATTGGGAAGGCCGTCGGCCCGGATGCCGGGCTGGATGCCGTCCGGGCGATCGGCGGCCTGGAGGACGCGCCGCAATCCGGGACCTATTTCCTCGACCGCTCCCAGGAGATCGGCATGGCCGAGGCGATGGTCGCGCCGGGCTCCTGCCTGCATGGCCAGACTCCGGTCGATGCCAAGTTCCGGTCGGTCCACGATCTGTCGATCGTGGCCGTCAAGCGCGGCGCGACCATCCTCGACGGCCCGGCGGCGGCGATCCAACTCCAGACCGGCGACCTGCTGCTGCTGGCCGGTCCCTGGCGGGCCATCCGCCGGCTCAAGGACGAGCGGCGCAACCTGCTGCTGCTCGACCTGCCGGAAGAGGAGAACACCTACACGCCGGCGCGCTCCAAGGCGCCCCATGCCGTCGTCATCCTGACCGCGCTGATCGCCGTTCTGGCGACCGGCATCCTGCCCGCCGCCCAGGCCGTGCTCATCGCCTGTCTGGCCATGGGATTCTTCGGCTGCATCGATTCCGCGTCCGGCTACCGCTCCCTCAATTGGCGGGTTCTGGTTCTGATCGTCGGCATGCTTCCGTTCGCTCTGGCGCTGGAACGCACCGGGGGGATCGACATGGCGGCGACCGGCATCATCTCCCTCTTCGGCGAGGCGCACCCGCAGGCCGTGGTCGCGGCGCTTTTCGCCGTCACGGCGGTCATCGGCCTGTTCATCTCCAACACCGCCACGGCGGTGCTGATGGGACCCGTGGCCCTGTCCATCGCCGAGACCCTGGGGCTGTCGCCCTATCCGTTCGCCATGACGGTAGCGCTGGCGGCGTCCGCGGCCTTCATGACTCCGGTGTCCTCGCCGGTGAACACGCTGGTGATGGGGCCGGGCGGCTATCGCTTCTCCGATTTCGTGCGCATCGGGGTTCCCTTCGCCCTGCTCACCATGGCCGTGACCACGCTGCTGATTCCGATCCTGCTGCCCTTCTGAGCGGGGAAGGGGCGGCGGTGCTTACGGGTGCGGGCGGACCAGCGCCTCGACCTCGCGGACCGCGGCGTCGGCGGGGATGCGCTCCATCTCCGGTCCGCCGAAGGCGGAGGCCGTCAGCACCGCCCCCCGCGTCACCTTGGGGCGCAGCTTCTCCGCGTTGGTCGGGCCGTAGAGGGTCAGCAGCGGCACGTCGGCGAGGCCGAACAGATGGCTGGTTCCGCTGTCGTTGGCGACCGCCGCCGCGCAGCGCCGCGTCAGCGCGATGGTGCGGATCGGGGAGTAGCGCGGCTCCGCCAGACCGGCGTCCTGGAGGGGGAACAGCGCCTGCGGCACGGCGGCGCGCAGCTCCGGCAGCCAGTCCAGCTCCGCTGGGCCGAGGATGAAGACGGGCACCCGCCCGTTGTCCACCTGCGCGCGGGCCAGTTCGGTGAAGCGGTCCAGCGGCCAGCATTTCACCCGCTTGCCCGCCCCCGGCGCGATGGCGACATAGCCCGGCCCGTCGGGCAGGACGGCACGCGCCTCGGCCTCCGCTTCCGCCGGGATGGGGACGGCCATGTCCAGCGGGGGACGCCGCCCGCCGGCCACCTCCAGCAGGTCGAACAGGCGGTCCAGCACATGCCGCGGCCTCTGGTAGCCGGGGGGAGGGCGGCGGTCCGACAGGCGGTACCCGGCGCAGGCCGAAACGAACAGGTCGTGCTTCAGCCGGCGGGCCAGAAGCGTGCGCCAGGGCAGCGCCTGGGTGTCCAGCACCAGGGAGAAGCGTTCCCGGATGGGCATGGGCCGCAGCAGGCCGAGCGGGCTTCGCCCGATTCCGGTGTCGGCATGGAAGACGTCGATCAGCCCGTCCATCATCGGGCGCAACGTGGTCGCCAGATGGGTGCCTTCGGTGGTGATCCAGACGATCCGGTGGTCCGGGAACAGCCCCCGCAGGGCGCGCACGAAGGGAATCTTGATGAGCGCGTCACCGATCAGCTCGCCATGGGTGAAGACGGCGAGCGACGGGTGTCCGGCGCTGTCGGGTGCGGGCATGGGGAAGCCTCGGGAGGATGCGGCCAAGCGGAACGATGGACTATACCGCCCCGCACCCGGTCGCGGAACCCTCCGCAAAGTCATCGTCCTTCCATCCCCTCTCCCGCCCCGGGAGAGGGAACTTTGCATGGGCCAGGGCGCCGGGTCACAGCTCTGCGTTCAGGCCCGACGCCGACAGCTCCACCGGGCGCACCGCGTGGCCGGATGGAGCGTAGAGGCCGTCGCTGGCCGCTTTCTCCAGCGCCACCAGCAGGCTGCGGTTGATCGACAGCACGGCCTTGCGCATGGCGATCAGCCCTGCCGCGTTGTCGTTGATGGCACGGTCCAGCCGCTCCACCCGCTCCAGGATCATCGCGCGCAGATCGTCGTTCAGGCGCAGGGTGCCCGACTGCGCCAGGGCCATGATGCCGCCCAGACGGTCGGCCATCGCCTGCTTGCGCCGGGCATAGCCCTCCAGCCCGTCCAATTCGCCGGCGGAGAGCGCCGCCGTCTCCTCTTCCAGCAGGGCGCTCAGTTCCGCCACCGTGTCCAGGAACTCCGTCAGCATGAGGGCGGTCGGCCCGTCGGCCAGGGCGGGGGCCTCCGGTTCCGGGGCGGCGATGGGGGCGGTTTCCGCTTCCGACTTCGCATCGGGGGCGAATTCACGGATCAGGTCCTTGAAACGGCGGCTCATCCTTCGGTTCCTTCCGCGGTTTGGCCGTAGAGGCGGGCCACGTCGGCCTGGACCATGCGGCCGATGCCCAGCGTGCCGGCCTCCGCGATGGCCTTGCCGTATTCCTGGAGCATGAAGCTGCGCCACGTCCGCTCGCCCTGGCCGCCGCCGAAGGCGTGGCCGGTCTCCAGCCCGGCGAACATGGATTCCAGCATCTGCCCGACCATCAGCGCCTCGAACTCCTGGCCGGCTTTCCGGGCGGCGGCGGTGTCGGGCCGGGCGGCGGGGGCGGTCGTGGAAAGGGGGGAGATGTCCATCGCGTCGTCTTCCAGCCGGAGGGGTCAGATGATTTCCAGGTCGGCGTGCAGCGCGCCCGCCGCCTTGATGGCCTGAAGGATGGCCACCATGTCGCGCGGGCCGACGCCCAGCGCGTTCAGCCCGTTGACGAGCTGTTGCAGGCTGACGTTGCCGCCGATGGTCACGAACTGGCGCCCGTTGCCCTCCTGCACCTGCACGTCGGTGCGCGGCACCACCACAGTCTGCCCGTCGGAGAAGGGCTGCGGCTGCGACACCTGGGGCGTCTCCACCACGCGGACGGTCAGGTTGCCCTGGGTGATGGCGACACGGCTGATGCGCACGTCGTCGCCGATGACCACGGTGCCGCTGCGCTCGTCCACCACGACGCGGGCGATGCCGTCCGGGCGGACGGTGAGCTGCTCGATGTCGCCGATCAGCCGGGCGACCGCGCCGGTGTAGCGGGGCGGGATGCGCACATCGACGGTGGTCGAGTCCAGCACATGGACGGCGCTGCTACCCAGCCGCACCGCCACCGCGTCGGCGATGCGGTTGGCGGTGGTGAAGTCCGGGTTGCGCAGCGCCATGCGCACGGCGGTCACCTCGTCCAGCGCGAATTTCAGCTCCCGCTCCACGATGGCGCCGTTGGCGACGCGGGCGCTGGTCGGCACGCCCTTGGTCACGTTGGCCGCCGCCCCGCCCGCGGAAAAGCCGCTGACCGACAGCGACCCCTGCGCCACGGCGTAGGCCTGCCCGTCTGCGCCCAGCAGCGGCGTGACCAGCAGCGTGCCGCCCAGCAGGCTGGTGGCGTCGCCCAGAGCCGACACGGTGATGTCGATGGTCGTGCCCTGGCGGGCGAAAGGCGGCAGCGAGGCCGTGACCATCACCGCCGCGGCGTTGCGGGTGCGCAGCACCTCGTCGCGGGTGTTGATGCCCAGCCGCTCCAGCATGCCCTTCAGGCTCTGCTCGGTGAAGGGCGTGTTGATGAGCCGGTCGCCCGAGCCGTTCAGCCCGACCACGAGGCCGTAGCCGATGAGCTGGTTGCGGCGCACCCCGTCGAAGGTGACGAGATCCTTCACCCGCGTCTGGGCCAGACCCTCGCCCGTGAAGGCGGCGGCGGACAGCAGGCAGGCCGCGGCCAGGGCGGCCACGCGGAAGGCGCGGCGGATCGGACCATGCGTCATCAGACCGTCTTTCATCGGCTGCAGGGGCAAAGCCGTCCTACAGGTAATTGGTCAGGCTCATCCGGGCGATGCGGGCGGTGGCCGCCGCGGTCGCCTCGATCTGCACTTCGAGCTGGTTCATGCGCAGGCTGGCCTCCGCCGGATCGACGCTCTCCATCGCGTCGAGCTGCTCGTTGAGGATGCGGAGCTGCGTGCCGTGCATCTCCGCGATGTCGTCGAGCTGCGCGCGGTGGATGCCGAGCTGGGCCGTGGCTTCGCGCACGCCTTCCAGGCCGCCCGACACCTTGGCCACCGCCGCCTCCATGTAGGGCTTGTAGGCGTCCAGCGGCAGTTGGCTGGTGTCCACGCTGGCCAGCATGTAGAGGCCCTGGAGCAGGTCCCGCATCGCCGGGTCGTTGGCCTGGATGCCGTAGGGGATCTCGGTCGTGCGGTCGGGGCGGGCGCTGAGGCGCGGCGCGGTGGAGGGCGCCCCGAGGTAGAATGCGCCCTCGAAGCTGAGGGGTGCCGCGGAGGGCGCGGCGAACAGATCGTCCAGCGCCGTAACGGCGGCGGCGGTGTCGGCGGCGGTCTGCGGCGCGGCGGAGCCGCCACTGGCCGCCGCGATGGTGTCCTGCACGATCCGGAGCGGCGACGGCAGGCCGGAGTCGTCGCCCTGCACGGCGCGCATCGGCACCGTCTTCACCTCCACCCCGCCGAACAGGTAGCCGTTGCCGGAGGAGGCGTTCAGCATTCCCACCACCTGATCCAGCATGGCGCGCGCCCGCACCTGGAGCGAGCTGCCGGTGGACGAGGGCTGGCCCAGTCCGACCGAGGCGGCGGCCAGGACGTCCTGCCCGGCGGACAGGATGTTGGTCAGCGCGCTGTCCATGGTGCCCAGCCGCCCTTGCAGCAGGGTGGTGGATTTCAGGTTCTGGTCGGTCTCGTCATACAGGTTGCGCAGCGCGATGGCTTGCCCGGTGCGCGCGCCCAGCGCCTTGGCGACGTCGTAATGCTTGCCGCTGGCGATCTCGTCGTTGTTGCGCAGCCGTTCGAGCTGAAGCTCGGTGTTCGCGGTCTGGAGGCGCTTGGAAAGGCCGAGGGTGGAGACGGCGTTGTACAGCATGGCGTCAGTTCCGGATCTGGAGCAGAATGTCGAGCATCCGCCCGGCGGCCTGGAGCACCTGGGCGCTGGCGCCGTAGCTCTGCTCGATCAGCAGCAGCTTTTGCATCTCGTCGTCCACATTCACGCCGTCGCGGTTGATCCGCGCCGATTGCAGCGCGTCGGCGCTGATCTTGCGGGTCTTCATCTCGGACTCGGCGGTGGTGCGGTAGCCCTGCTGGGTGGAGACCATGCCGGTGGCGTAGTCGCCCAGCGTGGCCGAGGCCGGCAGGTCCGGGTCGCCGAAGCTGCGGGTGGCGGAGAAGGCGTTCAGGAAGCGGTCGATCTGCGTGGTGTCGCCCGGCGACAGGGGCGTGCCCGCCTGGACGCCGCTCTGCACCATCCAGGGGTTGCTGCGCAGGCTGCCGTTCACGGCGATGCGCGAGGCCAGGCCCTCCGTCACGCCATAGGCGGCTCCGGCATCGGTGAACAGGCCGGGCTGCGCGGGGTCGGCCTCCGCCGCCTGGAACTGCTGGACGATGCCCGCCGCCAGCTCGTCCAGTTGGGCGAGCGCGCGCGGCATGTCCTGATAGGCGGCCTGGACGTAGCCCATGATGCGCCCGCTCTGGATGTCCTGCTCCGGGTTGTCGGAGATGATCTTGCCGCCGGCCACCAGATCGCCGCCGACCAGTTGGAGCGGCTGCGCGCCCGCCGGCAGTTCGCGGTCCAGCAGGGTCTGGCCGTTGCGGGTCATCACCACCACCTCTCCGCTTTCGCGGGTGTGGGTGCGGATGCCGATCTCCTCAGACACCTGATCGAGCAGCCGGTCGCGCTCGTCCATCAGGTCGCCGGTTTCGGCGCCTTTGGCCTTTTGGCCGGCGATGGCGCCGTTCAGTTCCCCGATGCGGACCAGCGCGCGGTTCACCTCGTCGACGGAGGACTGGAGCCGCGCCTTGGCGTCGTTCTGCACGGTGACGGCGGCGGCGGCGGTGTCGTGCAGGCGGCGGACCAGCGATTCGGCGGAATCCACCACGGCGGAGCGCGCCGCCTCGTTGTCCGCCTGGTTGCGGAGCTGGCTGAAGGACTGCTGGAGCTTCGCCAGCGCGGTGGAGACGGACCGTTCGTCCTGCGGCTGGCCCAGCGCCGTGGCGTAGTCGGCCAGCGCCGAGGCGCGCGCCTCCTGCGCGGTGTAGCGGCTCTGCTCGAACCGTGCGTCGCGGACCAGGAACTCGTCCACGCTGCGCAGCACGCCGTCCACGCGCACGCCCTGGCCGCGCCCGCCGCTGATCGCGGTGGACACCGCCAGATCCTTGCGGACGAAGCCCGCGGTGGTGGCGTTGGTGATGTTGTGCGACACCAGCGCGGCTTGCTGCTGCGTCGCGCGCAGCCCGGACAGGGCGGCGTTGAGGGCCAGTTGGAGGCTCATGGCGGGCTATCCCCTTTCCCGTCCGTCAGCGCTTCAGGCGGGTGGTTTCGTCCACCATCTCGTCGGCGGTGCGCACCAGCGTGGCGTTCGACGAATAGGCGCGCTGCGTCTCGATCAGCGACACCAGCTCCTCCGCGATGTCCACGTTCGACTGCTCCAGCGCGTAGCCGGTCACGGAGCCCGCCGTGCCGCTGTTGCCGTTGCTGAGCGTCATCGTGCCGGCGCCGATGCCCAGCGTGTAGGTGTTGCCGTTCTGCGGGACCAGCCCGTCGGGATTCACCACATCGGCGACCGGCACCTGATAGAGCGGCTGGCGGGCGCCGTTGTCGTAGACCGCCCACAGCGTGCCGGCCTTGTCGATGTCCACCGTAGTGACGCGGCCCGCGCGGGCGCCGTCACCCATGAACTGCGGAACGTAATCGCCGTTGAGCTGCGTCAGGTTGCTGACGGACAGGTTGACGGTGTCCGGCGTCGGGTTGGCCGGCGAGGTCAGCGTGACCTGGGGCAGCGCGCCGGACGGCAGGCCGGCGTTGGCACCGGTCGTGTCGAAGGTGACGGTGCTGGTGGACAGGGCGGCGGTGTAGCCGGCGGGCGGCGTGACCGTCAGCGTCCATTCGTTCGGGTTGGCCGTCTTCGTCCAGGTCATCGTGACGTCGAGCGGGTTGCCGATCCCGTCATAGAGGCTGGTGGAGGTGTCGAAGCTGGTCCCCGCGGTGGCCTGCGCCGGCAGGTTGCCGGAAAAGTTCATCTGCGTGGTCTTGCTGCCGCCATAGGCCAGCCCCGCGATGGAGACGGCGCTCAGCCCGTCGAAGCTGCTGCGGTTCACGGCGGGCAGGCTGCCGTCCGGACCGAGCTTCCACGCCTGGAGGTACTGGCCGGCGCTGTTGCGCAGGAAACCCTGGTCGTCGGGCAGAAAGCTCCCGGCGCGGGTCAGTGCGTAGCCGGGCGTGCTTCCGGCGTTGCCCGCGTTGTCGGCGACGACGAAGAAGCCGCGCCCTTCGATGGCCATGTCGGTGGCGGACTGGGTGCCCTGGATGGTCCCGTCCTTCAACACTTGGTAATGCACGTTCGAGCGCACACCACCCGCGGCGTAATTGGTCGTCGAACCGGAGGAGGTCATCAGCGTCGAGAAATCCACCGCCGCGCGCTTGTAGCCGACGGTGGCGGAATTGCTGATGTTGTCCGAAATGGCGGCCATCCGCGAGCTTTGCGCGGACATGCCGCTCACACCGGACCGCATGGCGCTGAACAGGCTCATCGGGAGATCCTCATCTCAAGTCGGTTGGGCCGGAAGCAAGCCACGGGATTCTCCGCGATGGACTTCGAGAGGAGGGTACAGGGCGGCTTTTAAAGCGGATTTAAAGAGCGCTTTCAGGGGTTTATTTAAAATTTACCGCTCTTTTCCGCTGGAGCTGCCCTTGGCGGCCCCGTCAGGCGCCTCCTCCTTCCAGGGGGGTGGAGGATAACGGAAATGCGATTGCGAGGGCGGCGAACGGATGCCGCATTGCGCGGATCGCCAAATCCGGTCACTGTTGGAGCGGTTGTCCTCCATCCATCGAGTGTCCAGAGTGAGCGAAGAGCAAAAGCAGCAGGTTACGGCGGTCGTCAAATGGTACAAGGCCGACAAGGGCTTCGGCTTCGTCCGCTTCGCCGACGGAAGCGGTGAGGCGTTTCTGCATTCCCGGGTTCTCGCCTCGCTGGGCGAGGTGTCGCTGACGGAGGGCACCGTCCTCGTCTGCGACATCGCCGAAACCCCGAAGGGGCCGCAGGTCGTGGCCATCCATTCCATCACCCCCGCCGATCCCGCCGAGGCCAAGCCGGCCCGCGCGCCGAAGCAGCGCCGGCAGCGCCAGACCGAATCGGGCGACCCCCAGGTCGTCCGCCCCGCCACGGCCCCCGTCCGCGAACCCAAGCCGCGGCGCGCCGAACGGCCGGCCACGGCCCTGATGCCGGTGGCCTCCGGTGAAATGATCTACGGCACCGTGCGCTGGTACAATCTGGACAGCCAGTCCGGTCTGATCGATCCGTGGGACGACGAGACGGGCATCGGCGTCTATTTCGATCGCGCGATCCTGCGCCAGTCCGGTCTGGACGTGGTTGCGGACGGCGAGGACGTGCGTTTCGTCGCCGTGCCGGGCGACGGCGGCCCGACCGCCCTGCGCGTCGAACTGGTGTGAACCGGCTGGCTCCGGTCAGGCTGGGTTCGGCCGGTGCCGCCGGGTTGTCCGCCCGGCGGTTACCCGCTTCGGCGGGGTGACCTCAGCGGGGGGTGAAGGACCGCGTCGGGCGGCGTTCCACGATCACCGGAGGACGCTGGTCCATCCCGCCGGTGGGACGGGATGGGTAGTGGCCGCGGGGTTCGGAGGATTCGATCCGCCCGGCGGCCTCCCGCACCTCGAAGATGCGGCGTTCGACCGGCAGGCTTTCCGCCAGGACGACGACCGTGTTGAGCGAGATCCGGTCGATCTTCGGCTCCAGCCGTTCGGCGCGCAGCCGGCCCGCCTGCACATGCTCCTCCACCTCGGCTTCCGAGCACTTCAGCCAGGCCGCCGCCTCGGCGATGGAGAGTGACTGGTCGCGCATCGAAGAAGCTCCAAGACTGAGGGTGGGGACAGGGAAGCGGGTTACGAATAGGGGTGTACCCGATTTCCGCGCCGAACAACAGGGTGGCGAAGGGGCGCTCCACCACAGGACGCCCCTCGCGCCGCCCTTTTTCACTCCTTCGTGACGGTCCGGCAGCGCTGCTGGAGCAGGGCGACGGCCTGGGCGGCCTCATCGCCCTGAAGGGCGAAGGCCCGCTCGTCCAACAGGCGCCCATCGGCGTCGAAGGCGCGGACGAACAGGCCGTGCGCGGTGCCGGTCACCGTGGCGTCCACCACGGCGTCCGCCGTCTCGTCGCTCGCCACGTCGATGAAGGAGGCGAGTTCGGCCAGTTCGCCGCCGTCCGTCCAATCCGCCTCGGCGATCAGGTCCAGCAGATCGTTCAGTCCGCCCGCCGGTTCGCAGCGCTGGACGCGCGGGTCGGCGCCCTGGATGGCCGCCGTGAAGCGGTTCAGCGCCTCGCGGATGCGGGTTTCCTCCGCTGGGTCGAGTTCGGGCTCCCCGTCGTCGCCGATGCGGGCCAACCCCAGGAAGTCGGGAACGGCGTCCTCGCTGGCGGACTCCACGGCTTCCGCCTCCTCCTCGATCAGCCCGACGACGCCGACCAGACGCGTGCCCGCGTCCGCCGGATCGGCCAGCAGGTCCCCTTCCCGGACGAAGCGCAGGGCCTCCTCGGTCGAGTCCAGCATGCGCAGCAGCAGGGTGCGCCGGTCGGCGGCCTCCAGATAGACCAGCGCTTCCGGCTCCAGCCAGACCGGCAGCAGCCGGGTGTCGGCGGCGGTTTCCAGCAGGCCGGTGGAGTCCAGCGCCTCTTCGATGATCTTCACGGCGGGCGGCTGCGACAGGTCGCCGGACACCTCCACCGCCAGCCAGAAGAGGGTGGCGATCATGTCGTCGCCCTGGGAGTCCGTGCGGCGGACGGATTCGGCGATGGTTTCCACCTCGTCCAGGAATTCCGGCTGCTCTTCCTCGTGCAGCTTGCCCAGCGCCGCCTCCAGCATCGCCTGGCGGCCCGCGTCGAGCGTCTCGTCGAGCAGTTCGTCGAAGCGGCGGTCGCTGTTGCGCCAATACCGGACCAGGCGGTCCGCCGGCGTGCCCGCGAACGTTCCGGACGCCGGCTTGCCCCGTCCGTTGCCTGTCTTTGCCATGCTGCCTCTCCTGATTGGCCCTCCCGCGCCAGGGGCGCGGGGGCGACGGTATGGGCAGTGACCGTAGTGGCCGAAGGGCGCGCTGGCAAGCCGCCGTCTTTCACGTCGCCGGCATCGGTCCTCTCGACAGCGGCGCCTGTCCTGCGGCAGGCTGGTGCCCGCAACCACAGCCGGAGGCCATTCCCGTGACGAAGCGCGATGAGACGGAGGCCATGCTGGCGGAACTGCGCCAGGGATTCGGCGTGCCCTCGAACGGGGAGCTTCTGCACCTGCTCGCCGCGCTGGGGCGGGTCGTGCTGGAGGAGTCCGCCCGCGACGAGCGCGGCCGCCGCGTGCTGAAGATTGTCGGCAAGGGCGGGCGCGAACGCCAGATCGTGATTTCGGAGTAGAGGGGGACGCCCTTCCCCGAAGGCGGTGCGTAGGGAAGGGCGCCGGTCTCAGCTCGCGCGGACGCGCTGTAGGAAGCCCGACAGCTCGCGGTTCAGCGCGCTGGCGCCATCGGCGAGGTCGTGGGCCTTGTCGAGGAGCGTGCGGGCGGCGGTGCCGCTGCGGTCGGCGGCGGCGTTGACCCCGGCGATGGTCTGCGACACCTCCGTGGTGCCCTGCGCCGCCTGGTGGACGTTGCGGGCGATCTCCTTGGTCGCGGCGCTCTGCTGTTCCACCGCCGCGGCAATGGTGGCGCCGATGGAGCCGACGCGGGCGACCACCTGGACGACGGCCTGGATTTCCTGCACGGCCTCGCCAGTCGCGCTCTGGATGCCCGCGGCCTGGGCGGCGATCTCGCCGGTGGCGCGGGCGGTCTGGGCGGCCAGCGCCTTCACCTCGTTGGCGACGACGGCGAAGCCCTTGCCGGCCTCACCGGCGCGAGCGGCCTCGATGGTGGCGTTGAGCGCCAGCAGGTTGGTCTGCTCGGCGACCGAGCTGATCAGGCGGACCACCTCGGAGATCTCGGCGGAGCTGACGCCCAGCTTGCCGACGATCGCGGACGTCTCGTCAGCCATGGAGACCGCCTGGGTGGCGATCTGCGAGGCGTTGGTCGTGGTCGAGGCGATCTCACGGATCGAGGCGCCCATCTCCTCCACGG
>JAEYPE010000243.1 GCA_023411035.1 Pseudomonadota bacterium | reverse complement strand
TAGGCACTCCCCACGTCGGACAGCGACGTGGCATCGGTCGAGACGGTGACCGCCGAGAGCAGGGCATCGCCTTGGCCGTTCCTCCACCCCGCCACGCTGTAGCCCAGCGACGGCACGGCGTTGCCGTAGACCATCGTGCCGTTGGCCGCCGTCACCGTCAGCGTCGCCGGAGTCACCGAGAAGGTGCCGGCCGTGTGGAGGATCGTGTAGTTGCCCACCGCCGCGCCCGACAGCGTCCCACCCGTCGCCGTGGTGATGTAGGCGCTCCCCACGTCGGACAGCGACGTGGCGTTGGTGGAGACGCCGACACCGGACAGCAGGGCCGCACCCTGGCCATTCCTCCACCCCGCCACGCTGTAGCCCAGCGACGGCACGGCATCGCCGTAGACCATCGTTCCGTTGTCCGCCGTCACCGTCAGCGTCGCCGGGGTCACCGAGAAGGTGCCGGCCGTGTGGAGGATCGTGTAGTTGCCCACCGCCGCGCCGGACAGAACCCCGCCCGTCGCCGTGCTGGCGTAGTCCCCGACGTCCGACAGCGACGTGGCGTTGGTGGAGACGCCGACACCGGACAGCAGTGCGTCACTCTGGCCGTTCTTCCAGCCGGACGTCGTGTAGCCCAGCGACGGCGCGGCATCGCCGTAAACCATCGTGCCGTTGGCGGCCGTCACCGTCAGCGTCGCCGGCGTCACCACGGCGCCCACATTCACCACACGGGCCGCTCCGCCCGCGCTGAAGGTGGCGGCAACCCCCGATGTGTCGAGGAAGTTCAGGTAGGTTCCGACATTCGTGCCGGTCGCCAGAGTGCTCGACGCCGACCCGGTGATCCGACTCCAGGCCCAGCCGCCCAGCAGGGAGACGGGCACCGTCTGCGGATCGTCGCCATAGACGGCGGACTGCACCACACCGACCACGCCGGACACCCCGAACAGCAAGGGCGCGTCCGTTCCGTCGACCGGCGCCCAGGCCATGCGGTCGAAGCCGGTGAAGCTGCTCGCGTCGAGCATCCCGGCGCTGTCCAGCCCGGTCATGCCGGCGACCGACCCGGCACCGGCGCCCGCCGCCGCGCCGCTGGTCTGCGTGTTCCAGTAGGACAGCGTGGTCGCGCCGTCGTTGCGCCCGGCCAGCCCGCCGAGCGCGGCGCCCTGCCCGGACACCGCGCCCGTGGCGTAGGACTGGGCGATGGAACCGTCCGCGCCGTTGTCCCCCACCAGCCCGCCGACGCCGTCGCCCTGTCCGGTCACCGTGCCGGTGGCGTAGGTCTGGAGGAGCACGCCGTCGTTGACGCCGACCAGCCCGCCGACGCCGTCGCCCTGTCCGGCCACCGCGCCGGTGGCGTAGGACTGGCGGATGGTGCCGGTGTTGCGTCCGACCAGCCCGCCGGTGCCGGCGCCCTGTCCGCTCACGCCGGCCTGCGAAAAGGATTGGAGGACGGTGCCGCCGTTGCTTCCGGCGATGGCGCCGACCCGGTCGCGGCCGGTCAGGGGGCTGGTCGCGTCCAACCCGACGTAACCCACCGTTCCGCCCGCGCCGATCCGGCCGAACAGCCCGACGTCGTCGCTCGTCGGACGGTTGACGGTCAGCCCGTGGATCAGATGGCCGCGCCCGTCGAACTGCCCGGTGAAGCCGGCGGCCCCCGTCCCCAACGGCGTGAAGCCGCCCGTTCCCCAAATGCCGGCCGCATCGGCGCCCGACGTCGCCCGCGCGTCGATGTCCGCCCCGAGCCGGTAGGACCCCGCCGGGTTCACGTCGATCAGCTGAAACTGGTGGAGGTTGGTGACGGTGGCGACGCCATCGCTTCCCGGCTTCGCCGCCTCCCACCGCCCGATGGGCCGCATGTCTGCGGACTGGTACCAGTCCTTGGTGAAATCCCAGCCGACATAGGAGGATGCCTGGCGCGCCTCGGCGGTGGTCAGCCCGGTCAGGCCGGTCACGGTGGCGTCGCCGACGCCGTTCTGCTGCCCGCTGGTCTGCGTGTCCCAATAGGAATTGCTGATGTCGCCTTGGTAATGCCTGCCGATGAAGCCGCCGACGTTGCTGGCTCCCGTCACACGGCCGGACGCATAGGACTGGTCGATCTGTGCGTAACTGTCTCCAACAAGCCCTCCGGCTGAGTTCTCCGTCGCAGTGACGGACGCGACCGCGTAGGATCGCCTGATCTGGTCCATAGGAGACTGTGACTCGCCGACAAGCCCGCCAACAAAAAATCCGCCAGAAACAGTTCCGGTAAAGTAGGAATTCTCAACAATCCCCCCATTAAGCCCCCCTACAAGCCCTCCCACGGAATTTGAATTATCTCCAATGATTTGACCATCGATAAGTCCGATATTTTTAATGATGGGCTTGCTGTTTGCTATTCCGTAAACGTACCCAAAAAGACCCACGTTCGCGGTGTCTGGGCGATTGATGAAAAGTCCCTTGATCACATGCCCATTGCCGTCGAAATTCCCCCGAAACTGATTGTTCGCTCTCCCAATCGGGAGGAATCCGCGGGCGCCCCATATCCCTGCGGGGTTCGCCCCCGCGGTCTCGGACGCATCGATGTCTGTGGCCAGCCGATAGTCGCCCCTGTTGTATTCGACCAAGTCGGTGCCCGCGTTTATCAGCACGAGCTGATGCAGATTGCTGACGGCCGCGTAACCGTCCACCCCTTTCCTAGCCGCCTCCCACACACCGATAGGCCGGAAGTCCGGGCCTCTGTCGAAAATGTTCAGGTACCATTTGTGACCAGAAACGATGAAATACTGTCCGTCTTTTACGGAGGTGGAATTTCGGATCTGGTCGGAGGTCAGGCCCCTCATTCCGCCGGCCGCACCACTGCCGACTCCGTTCGTGAGCCCGGTGGTCTGCTTGTCCCAAAAGGAGCCCAAAACCGTACCGCCGTTGGCGCCGATCAGGCCGCCGGCCTCGACCTGCCCCGTCACGGCCCCGGTGGCGTAGCTCTCGGTCACCGCGCCGCCGTTGTTGTCGCCGATCAGGCCACCGACCCGCACCGCTCCCGTCACGCTGCCCAGGGCATAGGCTTCGGTCACAGACCCTGCCGTCATCCGTCCGACCAGCCCGCCGACCTGATCGCCGCCCGTCGTCACGGCGCCGCTGGCATAGGTCTGGAGGATCGTCGCGCTGCTGCTGCCGACCAGCCCGCCAACCGCGCCACCCTGTGCCGTCACCGCGCCGGTGGCGAAGGACTGGCCGATGGTTCCACTGTTGCTGCCGACCAGCCCGCCGACTTCACCGCCCCGGCCGGTCACCGTGCCGGTGGCCGACGCCCAGTTCACCGCCCCGGCGTTGCTGCCGACCAGGGCTCCGACACGGTTGCGCCCCAGCACGCTGCCGCCCACCATGCGGACGTCCCGCACCGCGCCGCCGGTGCCGACGACGCCGAACAGGCCGACATCGTCGCTGTCGGCCCGGTTGATCGTCAGACCGTTGATCGCATGGTCCCGCCCGTCGAACAGGCCGGTGAAGGGGGTGGCGGCGCTGCCCAGCGGGGCGAAGCCGGCGCCGTGGTTCCAGCCGGCGGTGGCGTCCGCGTCGATGTCGCGGCCCAGCGCGTAGGCGCCGGCCAGATTGGTGCCGATGGCCTGCAGATTTTCCGCCGTGTTCACCAGCATGTAGCCGGTCACCACCGTGCCCGCCCCGGCGATGCCGGAATAATCGGTCGGCGCGGTGTAGGCGGTGGGGTTGTAGAGGATGGACGCTCCGCCGGAGGCCGTGACGGTGGCTCCCGCGCCGAACCGCACCGTTCCCGTCCCGATGCCGCCGTAATCCGACCACAGCACCACCTTCGCCCCGCTCACGGCGGCGTTCACCGCGACGTCGCGCTTTGCCAGCAGCGAAACATCGGACCTGTTTTCGCCGGTGACGGCGGCGTTCACCGCGACGTCGCGACCGGCCATCAGCACGATCATCCCCTCGCTGCCCTGCGCGGTGAGGGCGGCGTTCACCGTGATGTCCCGGTAGGCCGACAGGGTGAGCGTCGTCGACGCGTTCCAGGTGAGCGGTGCCGCCACCGTGATGTCGCCGGCCTGGGTTCCGCCGTCCCCCGTCGTCACCAGGACATTGGCCCAACCCAGCGCCGACTTCAGCGTGTTCACGTTCAGAACGCTGTCGTCGCCGCTGGCGCTGAAACCGGACATCCCGCTGTCGGCGGCGTCGGAAATGGTCAGGTTGTAGGGGTCGAGCAGCAGCGTGCCGAAGCCCGCCGGCCCGCGCAGGTCCGCCGTGCCGGTGAAGGCCAGACGCGCCTTTCCCGACACCTCCGCGTCGCCGCCCTTGCCAGCGCCCCGCGCCGAGCCCCGCGCCGAGATGGCCCCGGCGAAGGCGGTGTCGCGGTCGGACCACAGCACGACCCGGCCGCCGTCCCCCCGCGCGCCGTCGGCGCGGAGCCGCACCCCCGCCTCCACCGTCAGCGTTCGCGCCGTCGCCACCGGTTCGGCGAGGTAGCGCGTCGCCGCGTTCCGTCCGCCCTGGTAGTCGCCGCCGACCAGCAGCGTGCCGCCCGACGTACCGGACACGTCCAGCGCCGCCGTCCCGGACAGCACCACCGTCCCGCCGGTCGCCACCAGCGTCCCGCCCCGTCCGGCCGTTCCCGAGGCGTCGAGCGTTCCGGCGATCCTCACCGACTCGCCGGACACCCGGATGTCGCCGCCCGACACGTCCGGCCGCCGTGAGGGCCGCGGTGGCCGCTTGGCCGCACCGTCCTTCCGTCCCGACTCCTGAAACTCCGGCTTCGGGCGCTCTGGTTTCGGGTTGGCCTCGGCGGTCCGGCGCTGCGCCACCACCGGGCTCTCGACGGTCACCGCGCCGCCGTCCCCCGCCGTCAGGAAGACGCGGCCGTCCCGCGTGGCGGCCCCCGTCGCCTTGACGAGGCCGCCGGTGTTGCCGGCCAGCGCGTAGAGGTTGCCGCCGTTCGCCCGCATCTCGGCGTTGGCCGCCGCCAGCGTGCCGGCGTTGACCGCTTCGGTGTCCGCCCCGCCGATCTTGACGACGAACCGCCCGTCGGCGTCGGCCTTCTCCTTCGCCAGCACCTCGTAGCCGGCCACCAGGGCGGCGGTTCCCTTCGGCGCCGCGATGGTGCCCTCGTTGCGCACGGAGCGGGCGATCAGCGCCACGTCGCCGCCCCGCGAGGCGATCGTCCCCATGTTGACCACGGCAGCCTTCGACGTCCCCGCGAAGGTCAGGTCGCCCTGGGCGGCGAAGGCGGCGTCGGGCACGTCGTGGGTGGAGGCGATGAAGCTGCCGCCGGTCGCGACCCGCCCCTCCTTGCCGACCACGATCCCGGCGCGGTTGACGAGATAGGCGGAGCCGGTCGCCGTCAGCGACCCGTCGATGCGCGAGGGCAGAGCGCCGGTCACCCGGTTCAGGGTGGCGCCGGCGCCGTTGTCGATGTGCACCGACTTCCCGGCGCCGATGGAGAAGCCCTGCCATTCGACGATGCCGGTGCGCGAGCCCTGGTCGATGCGCAGCCCGCCGGCCTGCTCGGCGATGCGCCCGCTCCCGGCGGTGAAGCGCCCGCCGGTCGGCAGCGCGTCGTCGGCAATCGCGTAGTGCAGGGGGGTGAGCGCCGTTCCGCTCAGCAGAAGGAACAGCAGGCTGCCACGACCGATGGTCCGTCCGGTAGAGCGCAGACGCGCCGTCGTCATGTGTTGCATTCCCTTGGCACCGGTCCCTGTCGGCATGGGCGGCGGCTTGGTCCGGGCGCGCCGGGTGCGGCCACGACACGGCCGCATCCCCGCTCCCCATCGGCCATCCGGCCCACGGCTTACTCCTTATGGAGAGCAAAACTTATCGGATCGGTCCCGCCCCCGCCCGACGATCCGTCCCAAAAATTTGGCACCGCGTCTCACGGCGGCGGTTCCGTCCATCGTCCTGTTGCGGGCCGCGGGCGGAGCCTGCTAAGGACACCGCTCCCGTCCTCGTCATGGGAAGCCCTGCGGTGCCCGCCGACGAACCCGCAATCCCGGTGCTGTGCTTCCCTCCCGACGGCGTATCGGGCCGGGAGCGCGTCCGCCAATGGCGCGACATCCTGTCGGTCTTCTTCGACGCCGAGCCGGCCGGCGCGGAGAACGACACGGAGAACGGCGGGACCGGCTTCACCGGGTCGATGACGACGTACCACCTCGGCAGCTTGTTGATGACGCGCATCGACGGGCCGCCGGTGACCCTGCGCCGCACGAGCGCCACCATCGCCCGCAGCGCCGTAGAGCACTGCCTGATCCAGGTCTATCTCGACGGGGGCTGCACCGGTACGGCGGGCGAACGGGCGTTCGCGATGCGGACCGGCGATGTCGGAGTTCTGGATTTGGCCCGGCCGCTGGCGGTCGAGACCACGGCTTTCAGCGCCCTGACGCTGGTGATCCCCCGCGCGGCTCTGATTCCTTCGATCATGGCGCCGGAGTTCCTGCACGGGCTGGTGCTGCCGGCCGCGTCGGCGATCGGAACGCTGCTGAACGACCATGTCCGCAACCTCCACGCCCAGCTCCCCAGCCTGAACGTCAAGGCTGCCGCCGCGGTAGCCGGCGGCGCCATCGGGGTGATCGCCACGGGCATCGGTTCGGCGCTCGCCGCACGCGGCCCGATCGACGAGCCACAGGGAGCCCTGCTCGACCGCATCAAGAACTTCATCGACCAGAAGCTCGACGCCGCCGATCTCGGGACCGATCTGATCTGCGACGCCTTCGGCCTGTCGCGCTCGACCCTCTACCGCCTGTTCGAGCCGCTGGGCGGGGTGGCGAAGCATGTCCGCGACCGCCGGCTGGCGCGGGCGCTTCACGATCTGGCGGCGCCCCAACCGGACCGCCCGCGGATCGCCGACATCGCCTATCACTGGGGATTCGGGTCGGAGGCCGCGTTCAGCCGGGCGTTCCGCGCCGCCTACGGCATGGCGCCGGGCGAGGCGCGGGACACCGCCGAACGCATGCGGCAGTCCGCGCCGAAGGATGACGGGGCGGCGGAGCGTGTTCTCGAACGGTGGATGCGGTCCCTGACCCCGAGCGGCTTGCCGTCCTGACTCCCGCCGTCCCGGCCCATGTCTGTGCTCACCAAGCCACGGAGCCGTGCGCCATCGGCGCCGGGAGCAATGGTTGATTGGCTGGCAAGATAATGTTTACCCACTCCCGTTCTTGCAAAGATTGAATACAGCACCGGCCCCGCCCGTTGAAGGCGTCGTCGTTGCAAGACGGGATGTGTTCATCCGGGCCAAGATTCAGCCCGGACAAGCCGCTGTTGCTTATAAAAGCCAGGCCCGTTGAATCTTGACAGCGGTGCTGGGGAGTGGTTTCCCTTCCTACAGGGAATTGTTTGGGTACCATTGATGGCCGATGCAACCCACGGTGCCGCTCCGGTTCTTTCCTTCGACAGCCTGGAGAGTCCGGGAGAGGAAGGATTCTGGCTGTGGCGGGACCAGATGTCGCCGGTCTTCGACATCAGCCTGTCGAAGGATAAGGTTGGCGCGTTCCGCGGGACATTGCAGACCTATCATCTGGGCGGCGTGCTGCTCGGCCGCTGCGCCTCGGTGACGCAAACCTTCCACCGCACCCCCCAGGTCATCACCCGCAGCGGCATCGACCATTACCTGATCCAGTTGCAGTGCCGAGGCGGTTCCCGCGGTACGATGGGGCGGCGCGACGTCGAGGTCGGTCCGGGCGACGTCTGCGTCCTGGATCTGGCGCAGACCGTTCATACGGTCGACACCAACATGGACACTCTGACGCTCTGCCTGCCGCGGGAGATGCTGGCGCCGCTGGTGAGCGTGCCGGATGAATTGCACGATCCGAACGCAATCGACCGAATCCACTTCACGGCCACGCTGGCGTTCGCTTGGCCGCACTTGGCCAAACCGCGCCACCGTCGCCGGTGACCGCCGTGGCGGTCTGTTGGGCGGACACCTCCACCACCGAGGTGCCCACCCATGCCGCGCAATCGACACTCCCCGACGCCAGCGACCTGGGCCATCCGCTCCGTTTTCGTCCGGACCCGCGACGGGCCGGATCGGCTGGCCGACACCTACCGCCGTCTTCTCGTTCCCATCGCGACATCACGGCCGGCGGCGACCGCCGGCCCGGCCGAGGGAGAAGCATCATGCATGCCGCCGTCTATGCCCGCGTCTCCACCGAACGCCAGGAGCGCCAGCAGACCATCGACAGCCAGCTCGTCGCCCTGCGCGCCTGGGCCGAGTCCAACGGCCACGACCTGAACGACAGCCATGTCTTCCGTGATGAAGGCTACAGTGGGGCCCGGCTTGATCGGCCGGGCCTGGATGCCTTGCGTGATGCGGTGCGTGATGGCGAGGTCGACATCGTCGCCGTCCTGGCCCCGGATCGCCTGGCGCGGCGCTACGCCTATCAGGTTCTGCTCCTTGAGGAATTCCGCCGGGTCGGCTGCGCCGTCACCTTCCTCAACCGCGCGATCACCGACGATCCCGGCGACCAGCTCCTGCTTCAGATCCAGGGCGCCGTCGCCGAATACGAACGCGCCCTCCTGGGCGAGAGGTTCCGCCGTGGCAAACTTCAAAAGGCGCGCGCCGGCCAGATCGTCGGCACCCCCCCCTTACGGCTACCGTTACCTGCCGCGTCAGGAGACGGCGGCTGGCCAGTGGGTCATCGATGACGCCGAGGCCGAAACCGTGCGCCTGCTCTACGCTTGGCTGGTGGAGGAGCGCATGACCCTGCGCCAGATTCTCAAGCGCCTGAACTTCGGGCCCTGGTTCCCCCGCTGCGGCCGGCACCCCTGGTCGCCGTCGACGGTCCACCACATCCTGTCCGACCCGGTCTACACCGGCACCGCCTACGCCAACCGCTACGAATTCGTCGCGGCGAAAAAGCCGCGCCCCCGCAAACCAACCTATTCCGGCGTCGGGTGCCGCCGGCTGCGGCCGAAGGACCAATGGATCCCGATCGCGGTGCCCGCCCTCATCGATCAGGACACCTGGGACCGCGCCCAGGCCCAACTCGCCCGCAACGCCACCTTGTCGTTCCGCAACAACAGCAAGCATAACTACCTTCTGCGGTGTCTGCTGACCTGCGGCGCTTGCGGCTTGTCCATGCACGGCACGACCCGGCCGGCGGGAAAGCGGGCCGAACGCCTCTACTACCGCTGCGCCGGCAAGGATTGCGTGGAAACCGCCCGGGCGCAGCCGTGTCCCCGCGCCAACGTCGCCGCGCCGGACATCGAGCGGGCGGTGTGGGAGCATGTCCGCAGTCTGCTGGAAGACCCAGCGCGGCTGGTGGCCCAGTTCCATCAGTTCGCCGGCGATGCCGAGCATACCGCCGCCCACGAGCAGCAAGCCGAACAGCGGATCATGGCACGCCTCGCCGGGTTGGCGCGCGCCGACCAGCGTTTGCTCGATGCCTACCAGGCCGACGTCATCAGCCTGGACGAACTGACCGAACGGCGTGGACAGATCGTCGTGCAACGACGTGCGCTCGACCGCCAGTTGGAACAGCAACGCGCCCTACGCGGCAAGCGCGCCAAGGCGCAGGAGGTCGTCACCGACCTGACGGCGTTCTGCGGGCGCATTCGGGGCCGGTTGGCGGACGCCTCGTTCGCCGACAAGCAGGCGATCTTGCAACTCATCATCGAGCGCATCATCGTTCATGACGACAGCTTGGAGATCCGCCATGTCATCCCGCTGCACGACCCGCCGCCGGGGCGCGAGCCGGCGCCGATGGCCGGGGCGAATGGTGGATTGCGTTCGGATGGTGTGCACGGGATGGTCCTGCACGGCGACACTCCGCTCGGCGCCCTCCTTTCCGGTCACATCCGGTCGCTGTACCGGGCGGCCGACGCTTTGTCGGCCCGCGAGGCCCTGATCCTGACCAAAGGCAGCGCCGCCTTTGTCGCCGGGTGCCTGGGCCCAACCGTCGACGCGCTGGACCTCGTCCGGCCCCAGATGCAGGCGTCCCGCATGGCGGCCATCAAGCGCCACATCGACGCGCATCTCGGCGACCCTGATTTCGGAGCGGTCAAGGTCGCCGAAGCGTTCGGCCTGTCCCGCCCCACCCTCTATCGGCTGTTCGAGCCGCTCGGCGGGGTGTCCGCCTACATTCTGCGGCGTCGACTTGACCGCTGCCTCACCGAACTGACCGCGGCGCATGGGGGCCTCCGCATCGCCGAGATCGCGCACCGCTGGGGCTTCCGCTCGGAGGCCGCCTTCAGCCGGGCGTTCCGATCCGCGTTCGGGACGACGCCGCGCGACGCCCGCAACAACAAGCAGCGCCCGCGCTCCCTGGCGGCCGGCTCGGCCGACGCCTTGAAGCGCTGGTTCCATGAACTGGCCGTTTTCTAGATGTTCAGGGTCCGACCCCGTAAGGGGGGCTTTATGATGAGCGACGGTCAGTTCTGGTTAACAGGACACGGAAAAAGGGCTGTGCACGGCTGGCGAGGGGACGATGCGGGGCTCGGACAAACGCAGCGAGGGTCTGTTCAGCTACCTGAGCTGTGAGGCGCGGGTTCCGGGCAACCACCCGCTGCGGCCGATCCGCGCGATTGTGGACGAAGCGCTGGCGGTGATGTCGCCGGCCTTCGAGGGCCTGTACTCCAAGATCGGGCGGCCGTCGATCCCGCCGGAGAAGCTGCTGCGGGCGCTGCTGCTTTCGGAAATGCGCGCCAGGGACGTTTCCGTCAGCTTGCCGAATTCATCGGCGGTGAAGCTGGGACGGGGCACGTCGGGTGCCTTCGTCAACTCGATGTCCTTTCCCGGCCCTGTCGTCCAATAGTCCTTGCGCCACTCGATGTAGGCGCTCACGTCTCGGTCGGTGATGCCGTCACTGGGCGGTCGCCAAAGTAGACCACGAAGTAGCGCCGTATGATGGCAGGAGCTTTCTGCTCTTGCGCCACGTTGCGTTCGCCGCGTTTCACCTCGCGTTCGACCTTGGTGATGAACTCCTCCGCCACCGTGGCGAACTTGACGACGGTCGCTGTCAGTCCGTTTTCAGCCCGGTAGGAGGCTTCGTAAAACGCCTTGCGTGCGCGCTGGTGCGCTTCGTTCGGGTCGGTGGTGTCCAGGGACTTCCGGATTTGCCCTTGGCCCTTGATGCTGAAACGCACCCACCATTTGCTGCTGCCTGCACGCTGGAACAGTTGGAACGGCTCGGTCATGGCGGCTCCCACGCTCTCATCACTTAAAGTAGCCGTTTACTGATGGCTAAACTAGCTGTGGAGGGGTGGCGCAGCAGCAGGGGAGATAGGCTTGTGAGCGCTTTGAAGGGCGTGCTGAAAGCGTCGCCCATAGGCCATCACACCGCTCGGAGGGCTGTGCTTAGCACTGTGCTAAGCACAGCAAGCAACTAGCGCACCACTACCCCTTTGAAACATAAGGGGGAATGGTGCCCAGGGACGGAGTCGAACCGCCGACACGGGGATTTTCAGTCCCCTGCTCTACCAACTGAGCTACCTGGGCGCCGCTGCATGCGGGGGCGTCTTATAAGAAGAACCGATGCGCTTGTCCAGCGCAATTCGTCATCCGTTCGAAAGAGGTTTTCTCCGTGGCCTTGCGGTGGCGGGAGGGGCCTCTGGTCTGGGCGAGCAGCGGCCCGACCTGTGAAGCGCCGCGGTCGCTGGTGGTCGTTAGCGTGGCGGCGTTTACCGCGAGATGGAGTTTGCGCCAGGTTCGCGGCCCACGCACTCCATGCTTGTCGCGGTGCCGTTCGCCGGCTCCGTAGACCTTCGGCCCGGTACTCTCCACCGGCGTGACGGGACCTCCGGCAGAGCCATGGCCAACACCGGCGTCCGGCGCGGTGCCGCTCGCCAGGCGGCGATCGCCTCGTCGCTGACCCACAGCGTCCGGTTGCCCCGCCGAGGCAGCACGGCTTCGCACGTCGCCCGTTTCATCACTTGATAGCGCATCCTCGGCATGCCGGAGCGGACCAATCCAGGGAGCCGCGGGCCAGGAGAACACGGGGAGGCGCCCTTCCACACCTTGAGCCAGGATCGGTTTCGGCACCGGAGCCGCGATGGCCATGGCCTGCTGACGGCGGGCGGTTTCCGCTTCCTTCTCCTTTTGGCGGCGGCGGAAGGCGATCTCTCGGACGCGGATCTGCTGTTCCTGGCGCAGAGCCATGGCCAGCCGGCGCAGGGCCGCCGTTCCACCATCCACCGATGCCTGACCGGCGGCGGCGCGGAAGTCCCCAACCGTGGGAAAGCGCCGGTATCCCGACCGGAAGGAGGACCAGATCCCGCGGAAACCGGCGATCCACTCCTCGGCGGGCCAGCCGGCCATTTCGAGGATGTCGGCCTCCAGAACGTCGGCGTCCGGAAGCTCCAGGCCGAAGCGCGCGGCCAGCTTTTCGACGCCGGTCAGCACATTCTCCACGCCGATGGCCGGGCAGGCGTTCTCAAGGGCGGCTTCCACGCGGTCGGCCAGCGCTCCGATCTCCTCCGGCGTGCGATCCGCGATCTCGAAGCGCAGGTCGGCGCGCTCAAGCCGGGCGAGCGAGGCGATCGCGCAGGGCAGAGAGGACACCGGCGTTGCGGGCAGCCACGCCATGTCCGACGTTTGAGGATCCAAAGCTTGCGGGACGGCGCTGACGGGATGGCTCGGAAGGCTGGCGGTCAGGGCTGCGGCGGTCATTCTGGTCGCTCCGGTTGGAGGGGCGGCGGGCGGTGTCAAACGGGACGGCGGTGTTCGCGGACGCTTCGGCGGACGGTGTTTGGGAAGGCGTCGTCTGGGAAGGTGTCGTGTCGGCGGGGGCGACCAGTTCGCGGGCCACCCACTTGCGCCACGCGCCCGACGGATCGGCGGGGGTGTAGCCGTTGCGGGCGTTGGCCTTGCGGCACCAGGACACGAATTTGCGGGTCACCGTGGCGGGATCGACCTCCGGACGGGCTTCCGCGGCCCAGGCCAAATCGGTGGCGTCCGGCTGCCATTCTTCGGCCAGGGCTTCCCGGTCCTTACCATTCGATCTTCCATCCGATTTCCCCGCCCGGAAGGAGGAGGAGTTTTGAGAATCAGGATTCAAGGGATTCTCAGTCCTTAGGAGTCCGTCAGCCGGCTGACCGGTGGCGTCGGCGGGCTGACCGGAAGAGTCGGGGGCCTGCGCGCCCGCCAGGGCGTAGACCATCCCGCGGAAACCGCGTTCACGGCGGGCTTCCACCAGGGACAGGTCCGGGGCCTGCAACTTCGTCAGCACGGCGGACAGCCACGGACGGCTCTTGCCGAGTTCGGCGGCCAACTCGTCCTGGACCAGACCGGTGCACACGCCGGCGGCGTCCGCACGCGCGTAAAGGCCGGAGAGCACCGCGATTTCCGCAGCACCCACACCGGGCACACCAATCCATCGCCGGTACAAGGTCGTGTACGGGGTCATTGTCTTCCCATGATCCAGCGCTTCAATCCCGACGGAAGACAAAACGGGAGCGTCAGCGGAATCCGCGATTCCACTTGGTTTTCCGGAATCGCCCTGGCATCATGAAGTCGCCAAACTACTGATGCGGGGTCCGGTTCTCCCGTTCTCCATCGGTTTTCGACACTTCGGTGTGCACAGGGGCACAGGTCGCCAAACCTGTGCCCTTTGTGTTTCCGGAGGTCGCGTTCTCCGTTACGTCATCGTCGCCTCCTTCGGCGCTTTGCGGCTGTCCAAAAACGACCGTCCAAAAGCTATCGGTTCGGGCTGCGGAGAGCCCGTTGCGCAAAATGTTGTCGTGGCCCCGACAGACTGTCCACGATTCAAATGCGTGCCGCGGAATCGCGCCGGTCGCGGTCATGCGGGCGTTGGAGTCAGTGGAATCAAGGCTTTGAGGCCCCTGTGGCGGTGGCGGACGGTGTCCGGGTGTCGCCGTTCTGCCGAGAAACCGGGCTGAAAACGTCGCCGTTCTGCCGAAAGATTCCTGAGAGCCGGTCAGGGCGTCGGGGTGTCGGAGTCCGCCCGATGTCGCCGTTCTGCCGAATAATTTGGGATGTGGCCCTTGGGTGACTCCGGGAATCGCCCGAGAATCGGACTCCGAATCGCGCAAGCGAGTGTCGCCGTTCTGCCAATGTGCTCCCTCCGGTGCCGCCTCCGGCCCCCGTGGAGTCCGGAAAGAGTCAGGGAATCCAAGCTTTTCAGCGCCATTTTGCGGCTTGCGGGGAGTCCGGACCGTCAGAACGCGGACGCTTTCGGAAGGGAGAACCCCCACCGGGGCACAGCGTCCGAGAGAACTGGCAGAACGGCGACATCCGCCCGTACGGTCACAGGCTCGTTTCCGGGCGATGAGGAATCTTTCGGCAGAATGGCGACGTTTGCGCCTGCGCCATGGAACCGCAGGGGCGTATCGGGAATCATGACCGTAACCGCCACCGGCGGCGCCGGGGAGACAGGGTGCATGGACGACCGCAAGACCGACAAGGACAACGCCGAACTGCTGGAACGACCGGTCCAGCTCGCGCTGCGGCTGGATTCGCCGTTGCGCGGCGATGTGAACAACGACCGGGCGCTGATGGCCTATTCGTTGTTCGGCCTGTCGAAGGACAAGGTGGAAAGCCTGCCCACCTACGACGACGGCAAGGTGAAGATCGAGGTGCGCGCCCCCCGCGATGTCGGCGTCGCGACGATCTGGGACAAGTCGGTGCTGATCTACGCCGTCTCTCTGCTGCGCGAGAAGATGGCCGAGGGCAAGATGGGGCCGGAGGTCGGCAAGCTGCACTTCACCACCAGCGACCTCCAGCGCATCGTCGGCAAGACCGCCGGGGGCAGTGCCTATGACAAGATCGAAGGGGCTCTGGAACGGCTCCAGGGCACGCAGATCAAGACCAACCTGGAAGCCGGCGGCGAGGGCGAAAGCGGCGCCTTCTCCTGGATTTCCGACTACAAGCTGCTGTACCGCCGCGGCAAGAAGGACGGTGAACGGCAGGTGCGCGGCCTGACGCTGGTGCTGTCGAACTGGGTGGTGCGCGCGGCGCTGGGCAACAACCTGCTGACCTATTCGGAGGATTACTTCGCGCTGAAGCCCATCGAGAAGCGGCTCTACGAGATCGCCCGCGCCCATCTGGGCCACGGCAACGCCTTCTGGATGGCGCTGGAACCGCTGCGCAAGCGGGTCGGCTCCGACAACGACCTACGCAAGTTCAAGAACGCGCTCGGCCCCGTGCTCCAGGCCGACCGCATCCCCGGCTACGGCGTGCGCATCGTCGAGGCCGCGGAGTACAAGGAGATGATGACGGCCCGCGGCGCCTCCATCGCCCGTGTTCTGAACGCCGACCTGCCCGTTCTGTTCTGGCGCAAGGATGCCGGCGAGCCGGACAGCTGGATCGACATCCCCAAGGTGGAGTTCGACGAGGTGGTCTGAGGGACCTTCCGCCCTGCCCACCATTCCGGCCTCCTCGCGCGGCGGTGCCGAAAAACCTCCTGGTGCAACCTCAGCGCCCTGGTCGAAGCCTTTTTCAGCGGCGGGAAGCGCGTCATTGGCGACTGCTTACGGTTCCAATCCGATGATCGGCGGAACACCGGGATCGCCATCGCGATCCGGATACTGAACCGCATGTTTGACTTCGGACGCCCGGACTCCGTCCGCAGCGCATAACCAGAATGCCGGGAAAAGAATTTCTGCAGCCGGAATCTCTTCGCTGCAACAAAGTCGCGTGAAAGCGCCCAAGGTTCGCGGCGGTCTCTCCCTCGGTTGGGCCGCACCCCAATGGTGGCCGCCCGAAGCAAGTGGGTGGCCACCACCAGATGGCAGTGTTTTCTCAACCGCTCAACTGCGAACGTCGATGACAACGCGACCGCGAATCCCGCCGGCCAGGATCCGGCTTGCCAAACCCGGCAACGCCTCAAAGGGCTGCACCTCGTACATCGTCTTCAGCGCGTCCTTGTCCAGATCACGGGCCAGCCGTGTCCAGGCGGCGTTCCGCCGGTCCTGCGGAGCCATGACGGAATCGACGCCCAGCAGCGCCACGTTGCGCAGGATGTGCGGCAGGACCGTCCCCGGCAGATCGGATGAGCCGGCCAAACCGCAAGCGGCGATGGCACCGCCCCAGATGGTCTGCGACAGCGCGTTGACCAGCGTGTGACCGCCCACCGAATCGACGCCGCCGGCCCAGCGCTCCTTCTGCAAGGGGGCACCCTTCTCCTGGAGAGCGGCGCGGTCGATGAATCCGCCGGCGCCGAGGCTGCGCAGGTAATCATGGGTGTCCGGCCGGCCGGTGGAGGCAACCACCGGGTAACCGCGCTTGGCGAGCAGCGCCACCGCGACGGAACCGACACCGCCGGCGGCCCCGGTGACCAGAACCTCCTTGCCGCCCGGCTGGATCGCGCCCCATTTCTCCAGGGCATCGACGCAGAGCGCCGCCGTGTAGCCGGCGGTGCCGATGCCCATCGCCTCTTCCAGCGAGAAAACATCCGGCAGCCGGACCAGCCACTCGGGCTTCAGGCGCTGGAAACGGGTGTAGCCGCCCCACTGCGTTTCCGACATGCCCCAGCCGTTGGCCACCACCTTGTCACCGGGCTTCCACTCGGGAGAGCGGGATTCGACGACCGTACCGGCCAGATCGATACCCGCGACCATCGGCAGCTTGCGGGCGATACGCCCCTTGCCGCTGACCGCAAGCCCGTCTTTGTAGTTGACGGTGGAGTAGGCGACCTCGACCAGCACGTCGTTGTCCGGCAGGTCGGCGAGGGTAAGTTGCTTGAAGTCGCCCTTGGGCTTTCCGTCAGCGTCTTCGATCACGAAGGCTTTGAAAGATTCGGCCATGATTGGGTCCTTGCTTTGGAACGAAGAGAATTATTGAATCTCAGGGGGCCGAAGCGGGCCGCGCTTCAGGCGCCTTCCGAAAAAATCCGCTGCGCCTGCTCCTTCAGCTTGCCGCGCTGGATTTTCTCCCCGTTGGGGCTCATCGCCGTTGGGAACTGGTCGACCACGACGAAACGGGCGGGAATCTTGAAATCGGCGAGCGCGGCGGCGACATGGCCGCGCAGGGCGGCCTCGTCGAGGATGGCGCCCTCGCGCAGGCGCAGGAAGGCTACGGGCTTGTTGCCGCGCTCCGTCGCCGCCTCGACGACCACGGCGGTTTCCACGGCGCCGTCGCGTTGCAGCACAGCCTCGATTTCCGACGGATCGACGAGGAATCCGCCAAGACGGAGAACGTCGCCGCTGCGGCCCTTGAAGATGAAGCTGCCGTCCTCGCGCATCGTCGCCAGATCGCCGGTGATGAAGAAGCCATCTTCGGTAAAGGCGTTGCGGGTCGCGTCGGGGTTGCCGAAATAGGCGCTGAACAGCGTGTCCGACGCGATTTCCAGGCTGCCGATCTCTCCCGGCGGCAGGACGCGCCCGGTGGCGGTGTCGCGCACCCGCACCCGCGCCTTGGGATTGACCGGATAGCCGCCGGACAGCTTGCGCAGTCCGATCGGGGCGTCCGGCGCCTGCCGCGAGAAGAAGGAAAAGATCTCGCTCATCCCGAAACCGTTGGTCATGGGCACGCCGCGCCGCTCCGCCTCTTCGGGGAACAGGGCCAGGGTCGGGTTGAACGAGGCGATCAGGCAGTCGCGCAGGGACGGAAACGGCTTGTCCTCAGGGCAGACATCGAGCAGACGCTTGAAGAGGTCGTCCGGTCCGTTGACATGGGTGATCGACCGCGACCGGATCAGGTCGCGGGCCTCCACCGGCTCGAACAGGCTCATCAGCGTGACGGACGCGGCGCCGGCCACGGTGGCGGCGAGCTGCGAGAAGCCGAACACGCCGCAGAACGGGATGGCTTGCAGCAGATGGGCGTCGGGGGCGTCGTAGCCGAAGGCGGCGGCCACCTGCGTGGCGTGGTGGGCGACGGCGCCCTGGCGGTGCAGTGCGAATTTGGGAAGACCGGTGGTGCCCGAGGTCGGGAAGATGATGCAGGGCAGGTCCGGTGCCGCGGCGCTTTCCCCGGGCGCTTCGGCCAGCAGGTCGCGGTGATGGACCACCCGCAAGCCGGGCAGCGGGAAGCCGGACCGTCCGTCGTCCTCGCACAGGACCGCCAGACGAAGCGACGCCATCGCGGCCGGATCGAGTTCGCCCAGCATGGTCAGGAAGGGGATGTTCTTGAAGCCGGGCCAGACGATGATCGTCGACGCGCCGGTGCGGCTGATGATGGATTCGACCTCGGCCCGGCGGAAGCGCGTGTTCACCGACACGGTGATCGCGCCGATGTGCAGGCAGGCGAAGAACAGGTCGAGATACGGAATGCCGTTCGGCAGCCAGAAGGCGACCCGGTCGCCAGGACCGACGCCAAGCCCCCGGAGCGCCGACGCGCAGCGCAGGCTGCGGTCCAGCAGATCCCCGTAGGACAGGGAGTGCTCGTTCCATCGAATGAGCGCGCCGGGCGCCGTCGCGGCGGCGTGGCGAAGCTGGTCGATGGGGGTGGCGGTGAAGGGAGAGGCCATGTGCGTCATCACGGTCCTGTCGGCATCCGATGAGCCGTTGAAATAAGGGCGGTGGGAAAAGAGGACGCCCCTCTCCCACGGATGGGAGAGGGGGACGCCCCGTCGGGCCGGTGGCCCGCAGCGGTCAGCGATCGCTCCACTTGGGCAGGGGAACCTTGCGCATCTCGCCGTTGGCGGCGCTCTGCGGCCAGACGACCTGCAGCTTGCCGTCCTGCCACTGCATGACCGAGATCAGCGCACGGGTGTTCTGCCCCGCTTCCTTCTCGCCGATCTGGTTCAGCTTCACCCCGGCGCCGGTCAGCAACGTGCCTTCCGGCAGGTCGGTGGCGTAGGCGGCCTTGCGCAGCGCCGCCAGTTCGGTCGAGCCCGCGCGCGGGATCACGTCCGTGAACAGGGTCCAGAAGCCGCCGAACGCGATCAGGCCCAGCGGCCCCGGATCGCGCTTCTCCTTGGCGCGGAAGCCTTCGATGAACTCCGCGTACAGCTTCTGCGTCGCCTCCGGCAGGTTGGAGACGTTCGGCGAGGCCGGGGCGTCCACGTCGAAGATGCCATCGGCGCTGTCGCCCGCCGCGGCGAGGAAGTCCGGCAGGGCGTAGCCGGTGCCGATGCCGATCATGGCCGGGACGTGGAAATCCAGTTCGCGGGCCTGCCGCCAGAACAGGGCGGCGTCATTCAGGTAGGAGGTCGCGATGACCGCGTCGGGCTTGGCCGCCTTCAGGCTGAGCACCAGCGACGACAGATCGTTCACGGTGCGGCTGTAGCGCTCGTTGGCGACCAGCTGCATGCCGAGGGTCTTCGTCTGGTTCGCCGCCGCGTCGCCGACCGACTGACCGAACTCCGAATCCTCGGAGATCACGGCGATCCGCAGATCCTTCGGCTCCTTGCCCAGCTTGCCGGCGATGTCCTTGGCGAAGTCAGCCGCCGTCTGGCCCATCATCGACGCGTTGAAGGTCAGGCGGATGGTGTTCTTGTACTTGCGCTGGGTGATCTTGTCGGCGACGGCGATGGTCTCCCAGTACAGGACGCCCTCGCGCTCCGCCACCTCGCTGGCGGCCAGCGCCAGCGAGCTGGCGTAGCTGCCGGCGATCACCGGAACCTTCTCGCGCACGATCAGGCGGGTCGCCTCGGCGTTGGCGGCGGTCGGGGCGGGCGCGTCGGCGACGGCGTAGGTCACCTGACGGCCGAGCACGCCGCCGCGCTTGTTGATCATGTCGCGGGCAACCTCGGCGGCCTGATAGGCCTCGTTGCCGATCAGCGCCATCGGGCCGGACAGCGGGAACAGGACGCCGATCTTCAGCGGGTCGGCGGCCTGGGACGGAACGGCGGTACCGGCCGCCGCCACGGCGAGCGCCGCCGCGGCGATGATGGATTTCAGGCTCATGATGTCTTTCTTTCCTCCCTTGGAGTTGTCTTAGCGTGGCCTCTCCGCGGATCAGCCGCCGAGATAGGCTTCCTTCAGGCGCGGATCGGTCAGCAGGTCGGCGGCCGGGCCGGACAGGACGATGTGGCCGTTTTCCAGCACATAGCC
>JAEYPE010000234.1 GCA_023411035.1 Pseudomonadota bacterium | reverse complement strand
CCGGCGGCGTCCGGCCCGCGGCATGAGGACGCCCGGCTTCTGGTACGGGTCCGGCGGAGCCGCCGGGGCGGCGCTGGGCAGGGCGCTGGCCCCGCTGGGCGCGCTCTACGGGCTGGCCGGGCGGCTGCGCATGGCGGCGGGACAGCCGGAACGGGCCGGCGCGCCGGTCATTTGCGTCGGCAATCTGGTGGCGGGCGGGGCCGGCAAGACACCGGTCTGCATCGCCGTGGCCGAGGCCCTGCGCGCCCGCGGCGTCGCCCCCGCCTTCCTCACCCGCGGCCATGGCGGGCGGGAGCGCGGCCCGCTGGCGGTCGATCCGGGCATCCACGACTCCGCCGCGGTGGGTGACGAAGCGCTTCTGCTGGCCGCTCACGGCCCCTGCTGGGTGGCGCGCGACCGCGCCGCCGGGGCGCGGGCGGCGGTGAGGGCGGGCGCGCAATTGCTGGTGATGGACGACGGCTTTCAGAATCCCGGCATCGTCAAGGATCTGTCGCTGATCGTGGTGGACGGGGCTGTGGGCTTCGGCAACGGCCGTCTCGTCCCCGCCGGCCCCCTGCGCGAGCCGGTTGCCCGCGGGCTGGCCCGCGCCGGAGCCGTGGTGGTGGTGGGCGAGGACCGCGCCGGGGTGGAGCGCCGCGTGGCCGGCGCCCTCCCCGTCCTGCATGCCCGGCTGGAGCCGGCGGAGGAGGCCCGCGCGCTGGCCGGGCAGAAGGTCATGGCCTTCGCCGGCATCGGGCGGCCCGAGAAGTTCTTCGCGACGCTGGAGGCGCTGGGCGCCCGCGTGGTGGAGCGCGCCGCCTTCGCCGATCACCATCCCTACCGCCCCGACGAGGTGCTGGCCCTGCTGGACCGCGCCGCCGCGCTGGGCGCCCTGCCCATCACCACGGCGAAGGACGCCGTCCGCCTGCCGGACCTTTTGCGCGCCCTGGTCCGGGTGGTGCCGGTGCGCGCCGTCTGGCGGGAGCCCGCCGCGCTCGACCGTCTGCTCACCCCCCTTCTGACTGGGCTTCCGACTGGAGTTCCGAATGGCTAAGCCGCGCGGCCCCCTGGCAACCTGGCTGACCCGCCGTGTCGCCTATCCGCTGGAGGCCGTCTTCGTCTACGGCCTGTGCGGCCTGTTCCGCGCCCTGCCGCTGGACCGCGCCTCGGCTCTGGGCGGTTGGATCGGGCGCACCGTCGGCCCGCGACTGCCCGGCACGCGCACCGCGCGCCGCAACCTGGAGCGCGCCTTCCCCGAGAAATCCCGCGCGGAGATCGACGCGATCGTCCTCGGCATGTGGGACAATCTGGGCCGCGTCATCGCCGAATACCCGCATCTGGACGAGATCAGCGACTACGGTCCCGGCGGGCGGACCGAAGTGATCGGCGGCGAGCACATCGACTCCCTGCGCGACGACGGCAAGGCCGGCATCCTGGTATCCGGCCATTTCGCCAACTGGGAGGTACAGTCCGTCTGTTCCCGCAAGATGGGGGTGGAACTGGCGCTGGTCTACCGGGCACCCAACAACCCCTATGTGGGGCGCCTGCTGACCGAACTGCGGGGGGCTGCCTCCGGCACCCAGATCCCCAAGGGGGCGGAGGGCGCCCGCACGCTGATCCGCGTCCTGACCAAGGGCGGGCATGTCGGCATGCTGATCGACCAGAAGCTGAACGACGGCATGCCCGTCCCCTTTTTCGGGCGCGACGCCATGACCGCCCCGGCGGCGGCGCAGCTCGCCCTGCGGCTTGGCATCCCGCTGGTTCCGGCGCGGGCGGAACGGCTGGGCGGCGCGCGCTTCCGCATCACCGTCCTGCCGCCGGTGGAGCCTCCGAACACCGGTGACCGCAACGCTGATGTGCGGATTTTGATGGAGCGCCTGAACGGTCTGTTGGAGCAATGGATTCGTGAGCGCCCCGCCGAATGGCTGTGGCTGCACCGGCGCTGGCCCGACTGACGGAGAACCTCATGTCCCTGCCCCTCGACCCGCATCTGCTTCAGCTCTATCTCGTCGCGGCGCTGGTGCTGACGGTGGCGCCGGGACCGGATTCGCTGCTGGTGCTGTCGCGCAGCGTCCTGGACGGGCGCAACGCCGGGGTGGTCGCCACCGCGGGCATCACGCTGGGGAACCTCGTCCACGCGCTGCTGGCCGCCGCCGGCATTTCCGCCCTGGTCGCCGCCTCGCCGGCCCTGTTCGACGTGCTGCGCTACGCGGGCGGCGCCTATCTGGCCTGGATCGGCGGGCGGGCGCTGTGGGGCGCCCTGTCGACCGTCCTCGCCAACCGCGGCGGCGGGAACGCGGAGGCCCCCGCCAGGCCCGAGTCGGCCCCGGCGCACCGCGTCTTCCTCCAGGCGCTGCTGACGAACCTGCTGAATCCGAAGGTCATCCTGTTCTACCTCGCCTTCGTGCCGCAATTCGTCGCACCGGCGCTCGGCCATGTCGCTTTGCAGATCTTCCTGCTGGGCTCGATCCTCGGCGGGATCGGCTGCCTCTATCTGCTGGGGGTGGCCGCGCTCAGCGCCGGGGCGGCGCGGCGTGCGCTGTCCAACGCGCGAATCCGGGCCGTTCTCGATGGCGTCGCGGGGGTGCTGTTCCTGGGATTCGCCGTGCGCCTGCTGCTGACCGACCGGCGCATCGCCTGACGGCAAATCCATCAGACGGGAAAAGACGTTGCAGAGTCTGTGGACGCGCGTGGCCGGGGGTGTCATAGTGCCGCCCGCGTTTAACCGGCCAGCCTGACCGGCCGATTGGCTTACCGACCGCGAGCGACGATGAGCGAGAAGATCTCCCTGATCACCTGGATGGCGAACATCCACATCCGGTTTGTCACCTGGCGCCGGGGCAACAAGGTCGGCACCGACCGCTTCGGCAACACCTATTACCGTTCCCCCAGCGCCATTGCCGCCGTGAAGGAACGCCGCTGGGTGATCTATGCCGGGGAGCCGGACGCCTCCAAGGTGCCGCCGGAATGGCACGCCTGGCTGCACCACACCACCAAGGACCCGCTGCCGGAGGGCAACAGCGCCTTCCACAAGCCGTGGCAGAAGGAGCATCTTCCGAACCTGTCGGGATCGCTCCAGGCCTACCGGCCGCCCGGACACCAATATGCAGGCGGGCAGCGTGTGCGCGCCACCGGCGATTATGAACCCTGGACTCCGGGCTGAGACGCCCGCGCGGTCCTTTAGGAATCACTCATGCGCCGCAATGTGATTGAAACCGTGCTCGGCGGGGTCGTCCTCGCCGTGGCCGGCTTTTTTCTCGCCTTCGCCTACACCAGCGCTGATTTGCGCAAGGTGAACGGCTACGCGCTCACCGCCAACTTCTCCAGCATCTCCGGCCTGCAGAGCGGAGCGGACGTGCGGATCAGCGGCGTGAAGGTGGGGTCGGTCACCGAACTGACGCTCGACCCGAAGAGCTATCAGGCGGTCGTGCACATGTCGATCCACCCGGACATCCGGTTGCCGAAGGACACCGCGGCGGTCATCGCCTCGGAAAGCCTGCTGGGCGGCAAGTTCCTGTCACTGGAGCCGGGCGGCGAAGAGGACATGATCAAGCCGAACGGCCGTGTGGAATACACGCAGAGCACCCCCGGCATCGAACAGCTTCTGGGTCAGGTCATCTTCTCGCTGCAGAACATGAGCAAGCCCGGCCAGGAGGGCGGCGAGCCCCCCAAGATGTAAGCGCCGCGCTTGGTGCCGGACGAACCGAGGGGCCACAGGGCCCCTTTTTTCGTTCGGGCTTCCGGTAGACGGGGCCAGTAGACGGGGCGCCGCTTCCGGGATAGAAGGCTGTCGGGTTACGGCCCACGCCGTTCGACATCACGGAAGCGATCCCCAGTGACGACGTCCTCGAAAAGCTTCATCGGCCGGATCGCCGGCAAAAGCGTTTGCCGCGCGGCCATGACGGCTGCGCTGTTCTGCCTTCCGGCCCTCGGCCTGCCCAGCCACGCCGCCGCCGCCCCGGTGCCGGAGGAGATGGTGAGCCGCCCCGCCGCCAAGCTCCAGGGTCTGGACAAGATCACCGCCCGCACCTCCACCTTCACCATCGCGGTGGGGGAGACCAAGGCGCTCGGCAGCCTGCGCATCACGTTGCGCGCCTGCAAGGAGAACCCGCCCGTCGAGCCGCCGGAAGCCGCCGCCTTCCTTGAAGTGATCGAAAACAAGCCCGGCGAGCAGGCCGAAGCTGTGTTCAGCGGCTGGATGTTCGCCTCCAGCCCCGCCCTGTCGGCGATGGAACACCCGATCTACGACGTCTGGGTCCTGTCCTGCGAGGGGAACTGAGGCAGGCCCGCGGGCTCAGCCCTCCGCCCCCAGCAGCGCCGCGATGGCCTTCTCCTGGTCCACGCCGCGGAAGTCCGTCGGCACCTCCAGCGCGGCGGCCAGCCGGCGGCGGTACTCGATGCGCGGAATCTCCATGGCGCCGAACTGACTCAGATGCTCCGTCACGAACTGCGCGTCCAGCAGCGTATAGCCCGCCGCCCGCAGCCTGGCGACCAGATGCACCAGCGCCACCTTGCTGGCGTCGGTGGCACGGCTGAACATGCTCTCCCCGAAGAAGGCGCCGCCCAGCGCCACGCCGTACAGCCCGCCGACGAGCCGGCCCCCGCTCCAGCATTCCACGCTGTGGGCGAAGCCGCGCTCGTGCAGTTCGGTGTAGAGCCGCAGGATGTCGCCGTTGATCCAGGTCTTCGGGCGGTCCGGCGTCGGCTCCGCGCAGGCTTCGATCACCGCGCGGAAGGCCGTGTCGAAGCGCAGTTCGAACGGACCGCGCCGCACGGCCTTGCGCAGCTTGCGCGGGACGTGGAAGTCGTCCAACGGCAGGACGCCGCGCCGTTCCGGGTCGAACCAGTACAGTTCTTCGGAGTCGGCGTTCTCCGCCATCGGGAAGATGCCGGCGGCATAGGCGCGCAGAAGAAGCGATGCGGACAGCTCGATCATCGCCGCCACTATACCCGTTCGCCCCCTCACCCCCGCAACGTTATCTCAGCGCACCACTTCCGCGCGACAGGCCGCGCCCACCATGGTATGCAACAGAAGAGAGTGTTTGCATGAGGTGTTCCATCATGAGGAAGGTTTTGTCGGCAATTGCCATCACAACGGTTGCGTTTCTGTCGATGACAGGCGCATCATTGGCGCAGCGCAAGGCGGAGCCCGGCACCTTCGATTATTATGTACTCAGCCTGTCCTGGTCGCCCACCCACTGCGCCAAGAATCAGGGCGAGGCCGACCCCGACCAGTGCGGGGTGGAGCGCAAGTTCGGTTTCATCGTCCACGGTCTGTGGCCGCAATACAGCAACGGCGGCTACCCGGCCACCTGCACCCGCGACCGCACGGTTCCCAGGGCCGTGGTGGATGCCACCATGCCGGTGATGCCCAGCGTCGGACTGATCGTGCACCAGTGGACGAAGCACGGCACCTGCACCGGCCTGCCCGTCTCCGACTATTTCGCCCAGCTCCGCACGGCCTTCGGCAAGGTGAAGATCCCCGAGGCGCTCCAGGCCCCGAATCCCGACCTGTCGATCCCCGCGACCCAGGTCGAGCGGCTGTTCGTCAAGGCCAATCCGGGGCTTGAGCCGGAGTCGGTGGCGCTCGTCTGCTCCAAGCGCGACGTGGCGGAGGTGCGGCTGTGCCTGAACAAGGAGCTGTCCTTCATCCCCTGCGGCGCCAAGGTGGTGGACCGCTGCCGCCGCGACGCGATGCTGACCGCGGCGCCGTAACATCTTTGGCCTCCGATCTTCCCCTCTCCCCTCCGTGGAGAGGGGAAGAGAAGCTTCCCCAAACGAAAAGAGCCCTTCCTCCCCACCGGGAGAAAGGGCTCTTTTCGTTCAGCCTCTCGGCGCCTTACTTCTTCACGCCCATCAACTGCTCAAGCCAGTGGATGTCGTAGTTGCCGTCGATGAAATCCTGCTGCGCGATGATGCGCTGGTGCAGGGGCAGCGTCGTGTCCACGCCGCCGATCACATACTCCTCGATCGTCCGGCGCAGCCGCATCAGGCACTCGTTGCGGGTGGTGCCGTGGACGACCAGCTTCGCGATCAGGCTGTCGTAATGCGGCGGGATGCGGTAGCCGTCGTACAGCGCCGAGTCGACGCGCACGCCCAGACCGCCCGGCGCGTGATAGCCGTCGATCTTGCCCGGCGAGGGGATGAAGGTTTCCGGATGCTCCGCGTTCACGCGGCATTCGATCGAATGGCCCTGGAACCGGATGTCCGCCTGGCTGTAGCCGAGCGGGGCGCCGGTCGCCACGCGGATCTGCTCGCGCACCAGATCGATGCCGGTGATCATCTCGGTGATCGTGTGCTCGACCTGAAGGCGGGTGTTCATCTCGATGAAGTAGAACTGCCCGTCCTCGAACAGGAACTCCATCGTGCCGACGCCGCGGTAGCCGATGGCCGCCGCCGTCTTCGCCGCCAGTTCGCCGATGAAGGCGCGCTGCTCGGCGTTCAGGGCCGGCGACGGGGCTTCCTCGATCACCTTCTGGTGGCGGCGCTGCACGGAGCAGTCGCGCTCGCCGAAATGCACGCAGTTGCCGTGCTCGTCGCCGAGAAGCTGGATCTCGATGTGCCGGGGCTTGCCGAGATACTTCTCGATGTAAACCTCGTCGTTGCCGAAGGCGGCGCGCGCCTCGCCGCGGGCGAGCTGATAGGCCTCGCGTAGCTGCTCGGGGTTGCGGGCGACCTTCATGCCTTTGCCGCCGCCGCCGGCCGCCGCCTTGATCAGCACGGGATAGCCGATATCGCGGGCGACCTTCTCGGCCTCCTCCAGGGTCGGCACCGGGCCGTCGGAACCGGGCACCACCGGCAGGCCGAGGTCGCTCACCGTCTTCTTGGCGGTGACCTTGTCGCCCATGATGCGGATGTGGTCGGCGGTCGGGCCGATGAAGGTGAAGCCGTGCTCCTCCACCATCTCGGCGAACTGGGCGTTCTCCGACAGGAAGCCGATGCCGGGATGGATGGCGTCCGCCCCGGTGATGGTCGCCGCCGACAGGATCGCCGGGATGTTGAGATAGCTCTCGCGCGCCGAAGCCGGTCCGATGCAGACGCTCTCGTCGGCGAGACGGACGTGCATGGCGTCGGCGTCGGCGGTGGAGTGCACCGCCACCGTGTGGATGCCCATCTCGCGGCACGCGCGGTGGATGCGCAGCGCAATCTCGCCGCGGTTCGCGATCAGAACCTTTTCGAACATCGCCAAGGGACGGTCCTTCCCTTACTCGATGACCAGAAGGACTTCACCGAACTCCACCGGCTGGCCGTCGGCGAACTGGATGTCGCTCACGGTGCCGCCGCGCGGCGCCTTGATGGGGTTCATCACCTTCATCGCCTCGATGATGAGGATGGTCTGGCCGGCCTTGACCGTGTCGCCGACCTTGACGAAGGGGGCCGCTCCCGGTTCGGGCGCCGCGTAGGCGGTGCCGACCATCGGCGAGGTGACCGCGCCGGGGTGCGTCGCCCCCTTGACCGGAGCCGCCGCCGCGGGCATCGGAGCCGCCGGGGCGGCCGCGTGCACCAC
>JAEYPE010000150.1 GCA_023411035.1 Pseudomonadota bacterium | reverse complement strand
CGACAAGCTGAAGTCCGACGCCGCCGCGACCACAGTTCCGTCACTGACGATCGGAAGGCCCGCGCCCAGGCGTTCCAGGTCCGGGCCGAAGTCGCCGGCGCACCACTGGCGGCATAATCCGCAGACGGGTGCCGCCCGCCGCCCTCGCTCTGCCCGGCGGTCAACAAGTCGACGGTGCCGGCCAACGACCAAGGAAAGCGCGAGGCGGGTGCCGATCATGGTGTGTCCGTCTTCTTCGGTGGTGTGACCGTCGAAGATGGGGGAGCCGGGATGAAGCCAAGGGTGAGTCCGAACGGCTTGGCCAGCCGTGTCAGGGTTTCCACGGTCGGGTTCGCCGCTCCGGTTTCGATCTGCGACACCTGCCGCACGGTGAGTTTGAACGCCTTGGCGAACTGCTCCTGCGTCATGCCGAGCGCTTTGCGCATGGACCGCACGCCGGCGGCCCAGGGCAGGTGCGCGTCCTGGGCCGCCGCGGTCAGCGCGCGCCGAGCCTCGAACGCCTCCTCGCGCGTCATCGGCTTACGGCGCGGCACGACGCCTCCGGTCGCGGAACGCGCGGAGCCCTTCCGCGACCTCGTTGGCGCCGCTGAAGGCACGCTCGATGACCTGTCGTGGTACCCGGTGGCGCATGGCGACATCTTGCAGGTCCGCCATCATGTCCGCGCGATCGGTCAGGGCGTCCGCTACCGCGTCGGCGATGGCCTGTTCGCCGGTCACCTCGCCCACGGCGTCGCAGATCAGGTCGGCACGGTAGTCGAGGCCGGCGTTGCGCAGGCACCGCCAGCGGGAGTGCGGGATGATCCCCGACGGGTCCATGAGCATGGGGGCGAAATCGAAGCGCGGGGTGAGCCGGATCGTGCCGTCGGCGCCCTTCTGCAGCGCCGTGTTCCGCCCGTGGTTGTCGGTGTCGCCCATCGCCCGGTTCAGCGCGTCACGCAGCACGTACTCGATGATCTCGGTCTTCGGATCCGTGCAGCAGCGGTGCAGAACCGCGATGTAGGCTTCATGGCTCTCGTTGTGTCCATATTCGGCGACGCCCAGCGCCGAAACCAGGCTCTCCTGGCCGAGCCGAACCGTCCTTCCGTCCGCCGCCCGGCGGTCGAAACGCGGGATCACCAGCGTGTCGTCGCGGTGCGTCAGCGGGGCGCCGACACGCAGGCCGAACGCGCGGGCGACCTCGATGTACGGGGCCTCGGCTTCAAGGATCAACCGGTCCTCGGTCCATTTGCCGCGGGTCAGTTTCACGATGACGTGCTGGCGCGCGTTCTCGTCGGCGACGACGGGATCGGGATACCAGAGTTCGTCCGCAGCCTGCGTCATCAGAATTTTCGGCCATTCGCCCTGCACGCCGCTGGAGCCGGACGCGACCAGGGCGAAGCGCTCGGCGACGCTGCGGAAGGTCCGCGAGCGGTCGAAGACGTCCTGGGTCGTCACGCCCTTCACCGTCTTCCCTTTGAGGCGCTCCCGCTCGTCTTCCCAAGCCTCCTTGATCCGCATGTTGCCGACCGGACAGCCGGCTCCGCGGAGCAGCAGGTCGTAGACGATGGTCTCGTCATCAGGGTTGTGCCTCAGGATCTCGGCCAAGCGCCGGCGTGCATGCCCCTGGGGCAGCAGGTCGAGCAGGAACGGTGCCCAGTGCTCCGTGCGGCGCCCGTTCAGATCGATGGGGTAATTGACGGAGATGGCGCGCCAATCGATGACGGGGCGGTCCTCGGCGAACGCGACGCTGCCGTGCTCGACAAAGTAGCCGGCCTCATAGTCGACCGTCGTCGGCGAGCGGATCCCGCCTTGGATGTCGTCGACCGCCAGCGTGGCCGCGTCATGCCAGGAGCCGCCGTGGTGGATCTGGACGGTGAGCAGGGCACGCTGCGACACAAAATCCTCCATCACAATGGAAAGTATTATGGCGGCGCGCCCTCTAACTGTCCATCAAAATGGAATGCTTTGTGCGGGTCAGTGCCTCGACCATCCGCAGGCTGAGCGGAAAGCGGAAGTCCAGCCGGACCGCCGCCGCAATGATCTCGGCGGGATGGCGGTAGCCGGCGTAGCGCGGATCGGAGCGCGTCGTCATGCCGTTCCATACCCCGCACGGCACGGCACGGCACGGCAACTGAGTGGTCAACAAGTTGACCGGGCCGCCGTCCACAACATCAGCTCGCTATATAACATGAACGCATATGGAATCGACAGAGGTGCATTTGATTTTATGTGCTTCCCTGAATATCGTTTCCTTCCATTTCCCACGGAACGAACGATGCCGAGCTCAACCGTAGCGATCTCACGCTTCTTCTCTGAGTTCCAGCTCAAGGATGCACCGGACGTCGTGCGTCATGAGGCCAAGCGCATCCTTCTCGATACATTAGGTTGTCTTGCTGGTGGACGGGCCTGCGAGATCGCGCCGACGTCCGACAAATTGTCGCTCCTGCTCGGGCAACGTTTGGCAACTGGGGGCAGCACGCTCATCGGACAGGGCAACACCACGCTGATTTCCGCGGTCTACGGCAACGCACGCATCGCCAACGCGCTTGATTTCGATGAAACCTTTCCGGTCGGCGTTCACTTCGGCGTGGCCGCGGTGGCGACCGCCCTGGCGATGGCCGAGGAGCGTGGCGCCTCGGGCGCCGATGTTCTGCGCGCCGTCATCGTGGGCTACGAACTGGGCGCGCGGATCGCGACTTACATCGGTCCGATGACCGAGGTGGTCGACGGCCAGGTCAAAGGCTTCTCAAAGGTTTGGGGCGTGGCGGCGCCGGTCGTGCTTGCCGCCATGGGGGCCGCCGCCGCGATCGCGCGACTGGACGAACGCCAGTTTGCCCAGGCGATCGGGCTGGCCGTTTCGAACAGCCCCCTGCCTGCGGGGGCGCTGTGGTCCAATGCGGTCGACCTGCCCAACTGCAAATATTGCGACGCCGGTTGGTGCGCTGTCGCAGGGGTCTTCGCGGTGCTTTCCGTCGAGGCCGGTTCGACGGGTTTCACCGATGCGCTCGATGGCCCGTACGGCCTCGCCCGGATGTGCGGGGTGCAGAGCTTCGATGAGGGGAGCCTGACGGCAGGCCTTGGGAAGAACTGGCTGATTTCGCACGTCACGTACAAGCCCTGGCCGACGTGCCGCTTCACTCACTATCCCCTGACGTCGCTCGCTCGCATTCTGCGGCGCGAGGCCATCGCCCCGGCCGAGATCGAGGAAATCGTGATCGAGACCGGCCCGATGGCGGCTTCGGCCCGATTCACCAAGCCTCTGCCGCGCACCTTTGCCAGCCGCAGCTTCAGCTACCCCCATATGGTCGCCATGCTTGTACGCGGCGTTCCGGCCGGGCCGGAATGGCTGGACGCCGGGAACGTGACCCACCCGGACACTCTGAGCATCGCGGAAAAGGTCCGTATCGTCGCGCATGAACGAGGCAACGACTTCGCCCGGACGATGGAGGCCAACCAGATCCGCACCATGCCGGGGGGCGTGCTCGTCCGGACGGCAAGGGGTGAGTTCCGCGACGAAGACGACTTCGCCCTTGGTGATCCGTGGTCGGAACAGTCCCGTCTGAGCGATGCCGATCTCACGGAGAAGTTTCTCGGCATGTCCGGGAACGGTGCGGCCGATCTCGTTGGCCGGATCTTCAACGTCGAGCGAGAACCCTCGGCTCACGCGCTGATGCAGCGGCTGAATGAATGCCTTGAGGAGAAGGCCCGTGCGAGCACCGCCTGATTCGTCGAGAGGCGAGGGACTCGAACGCGCCGCATCCGTGCCTGCAACAGAACGAAACCTGTCACCATAAGAAAAAATCAGGAAGACGGACTGTCGCCGTGTGAACATGGGCGGAATTTAGGTCTTCCGGATTGGTTGGCCTAAGACTTCATTGACCGTACTGGTTCGGTCGATCAATAATCAAGTTTGTCAGGAACAGAGGAGAGTAGAATGAACTCGACGACTTTCAATCGTCGGCAGGTCTTTGCCTTGGTCGCTGCGACCGCCACTCTGCCCATGAGCTTCCGTGCTCTGGCTCAGTCAACGACGTCGCAGTCGTCGGCCTCTCTGCTTCGCGCGGCGATCACCGGGTACACGGTCATCAACACGTTCGATCCGGCCAAGGTCACGCAGCTTCCTGAAAGTTATGTTGTCTGGGCCGTGTTCAACGCGCTCGTCAAATTCAACGAGAAAATGGAGATCGTCCCGGATCTGGCCGAAAGCTATTCTTTTGTCGATCCCACCACGCTGGAATTCAAGCTTCGCAAAGGCGTGAAGTTCCACGACGGAAGCGAACTGACGTCCGACGACGTGAAGTTCTCGCTTGAGCGCGTGTTGGATGAAAAGACGGCCTCGCCGAACCGCGCCAAGCTTTCGTCCATCAAGGCGATCGAAACGCCGGACGCCCACACCGTTCGGATCATCACGCACAAGCCTTTCGCACCGCTGCTGACCTATCTGGCCAACACGCGCACGGGTGCGCAGATCGTGTCGCGGAAGGCGGTCGAGGCGCTGGGCGACAAGTTCGATTTCAACCCGGTCGGCACCGGCGCCTATATGCTCAAGGAGTGGAAGACCGGAAGCGGCGTCAAGCTGGAGGCGTTCCCGGACTACTTCGACGGCGCGCCGAAGATCCAGACCGTGTCGATGCCCTTGATCGGCGAGGAATCCAGCGGGCTGACGGCTCTGCAGGGCGGGCAGATCGACCTGACCTCGACGGCGCCCTTCGCTTCCATCCCGAATCTCGTCAAGGATCCGAAGATCAAGGTCTACAAGCAGACCGGCCTGAACGTTCGCTACATCGGCTTGAACGGCCGCAAGGCGCCCTTCGACGATCCGCATTTCCGCCGTGCCCTCTCCATGGCCTTCGATCGCCAGGCGATGGTCCGCTCCGTCGTCTTCGGCGAGGGCAGCCCGGCCACCGGCCTGCTTCCGCCGGCCATCGCCAAACCCGGTCAGCCGGTGCCGCCGCTGCTGACCTTCAACCCGGCCGCGGCGAAGGCCGAGCTTGCCAAATCGAAGTACCCGGCCGACACCGAGATCAAGCTTCTGATCTGGGGTCCGACCTGGTGGCGCAAGATCGGCGAGTTCTTCGTCATCCAGGTCAATCAGGTTCTCGGCACGAAGATCCAGATCGAGGCGGGAGAGAGCAACGCCGTCTTCAGCCGACTGCGTTCGGGCGACTATCAGGCCGCGGTCTGGGGTTGGCTCGGCTTCATCGATGCCGACGAATATCTGGGCGATCTGCTCGGGAAGGACGGGTCACGCAACTTCCACGGGTACAACAACCCGGCGTTCGAGGCACTGCTCGAGAAGGGCCGCAGCGAGGTGGACCCGGCGGTCCGGCGCGATGTGTATCGTGAAGCGGAACTTCTGATGCTGGAAGAGATGCCGCTGATCCCGTGCTTCAACTCCAATGTTCACAACCTGTCGGTGCCGGGCCTGAAGGGCTTCACGCAGCTGCCCTATTCGAACTACGGCGATCAGTTCGCCAAGCTTCAGTTCGGCTGAGGTTGACATGGCATTCACACTCCTACGCCATGTCGCGACGCGAAGCGCCGGGGTGATGATGCTGGCCCTGATGGGGGCGGCGGTGGTGTTTTTCGCCATGCGCGCCGCCCCCGGGGATCCGGCTTTGACCGCCCTTGGCGAAGGGGCTACTTCGGAGACCATCGCGGCCTTCCGCGCGCGGTGGAATTTGGATGAGCCTCTGATCGTTCAGTTCGGCTTGTGGGTCCTGAACGCCCTGCGGGGCGATTTCGGGCAGTCGCTGTCGATCGCTTCGGGAACGGACGTGTACACGCTGTTCGCCGATCGGCTGCCCAACACGCTCTTCATCGGCGTCTACGCCATCATCCTGGCGGTGCTGATTTCCCTCGTCGCCGGCACCGCGGCGGCGCTCAATCGCGGGGGGATCATCGACACCGTCGCAACGTCGATCGCGGCGGCCGGCATCTCCATGCCGGATTTCTGGATCGGCTATGTGCTCATCTATGCCTTCGCGCTCGGCCTGGGGTGGTTTCCGGCCTATGGCTTCGTCTCGCCGATGGAATCGATGGGGGGCGCGCTTCTCAGCGGATTCCTGCCGGCGCTGGCCATCGCGGCGCCGATGGCGGCCTCCTTCACGCGCATCCTGCGCTCGGCCCTGATCGACAACGCACACCGCGACCATGTGCGGGTCGCCCGGTCGCTGGGGCACGGCGGAAGCTTCATCTTCCTGCACCATGTCCTGCGCAACGCGCTGATCCCCTTCGTCACCGTCATCGGCCTTCAGGTCCGCTACCTGCTCGGCGGCACGGTGGTCATCGAGCGCATCTTCGGCATCAACGGCGTGGGTTCCCTGATGATCGACGCGGCCTTCGGGCGAGACTACCCGATCGTCCAGGCCTGCGCCCTGACGTTCCTGCTGATCGTCCTGCTTGTGAACATCGTCGTCGACCTGATCTGCACCATGCTGAACCCGAGGATGCGATGATCCCTGTGCTGAAGCGGCTTGCCGCCAACAAGACTGCATTGACCGGGGCAATCATTTCGACTCTGGTCGCGTTCGCCGTCGTCTTCGGGCCGATGATCTCCCCCTATGACGGGGACGCCATGGACGTCATGGCCATGCTGGCGCCGCCGAGCCTCGCCCATCCGTTCGGCACCGACACGATGGGACGGGACGTTCTGACGCGGGTCCTTTACGGGGCGAGGCTGTCCCTTCTCATTTCCATCTCGGGCGTGGGCATCGCCGCCGTTCTGGGGTCGATGATCGGACTGTTCATCGCCTACCGGCCGGGGCTTCTCAGCAACGTGCTGATGAAGGCGTCCGACCTGCTGTTCTCGTTTCCCAGCTTTGTCCTGGCGCTCTTCCTGATGGTGGTCCTGGGCTATGGCGTCTTCAACGTCGCGCTTGCGATCGCCTTGATCTACCTGCCGATCTTCGTGAGGCTCGCGCGCAATCTGGCACAGCTCATCGTGCAGGAGCCGTGGGTGCAGGCGGCGAAGCTGTTCGGCCAGCCCACACATTCGATCCTGCTGCGGGAGCTGTTGCCCAACGCCCTGTCGCCGCTCCTGGTGCAGGCGACGATCGGCGTTGCCTTCGGCATCGTCATCGAAGCGGGAGTCAGCTTTCTCGGCCTGGGCGTTCAGCCGCCGGCGCCGTCCCTCGGGCTCGTGATGTCGGATGGGCGCGAATACTTCAACACCGCCCCCTGGGTGCTCACCATGACGGGCCTTGCCATTTCCATCGCCCTTCTCGGCCTGAATCTTCTGGGCGATGGCCTGAGGGACCTGACTGACCCGAAACTGAAGGAGCGCCTGTCGTGACGCCGTCTCCTCTTCTGCGCGTGCGTGATTTGAGAACCTCCTTCGGCTCGGGCGATCGGAAAACCGAGGTGGTCAAGGGCGTCTCCTTCGATCTGAACAAAGGCGAGGTGTTGGGCCTCATCGGCGAGTCCGGATCGGGGAAGACGGTAACGGGCCTCAGCGTTCTTCAACTCCTGCCCGACAACGCTCATGTGGAGGCGGCGGAGTTGACCTACAACGGCCGGTCGTTGGCCGAGATCGGCGCCAAGGACATGCAGCGCCTTCGCGGCTCCGATCTGGCCATGATCTTCCAGGATCCCGTGGGCTCGTTCAATCCCGCGAAGACCATCGGCTGGCATATCGTGAAGGCGCTGGGCCGGCATTCCGCCGGTTCGTCAGGGGACTTGAAGGCGGTGGCCGCCGACCTTCTGAAGCAGGTCAACATCCGGGAGCCGGAACGCACCATGGCGTCCTATCCGCATCAGTTGTCCGGCGGGATGCTGCAACGTGTGCTGATCGCGATGGTGTTCGGGCTGAACCCGAAACTGGTGATCGCCGACGAGCCCACGACCAATCTCGACAATCTCGTGGAACGCCAGATTCTGGAGCTGATCCGGAGCCAGCAGCGGCAGCATGACACGGGCGTCCTGTTCGTCACGCACGACCTGACCGTCGCGCGGCATCTGTGCGACCGGATTGCGGTCATGTACAGCGGCCGCATCGTCGAAATCGGTCCGACGGAGCGTATCCTCGAACGACCGGCGCACCCCTACACGGCCGGCCTGCTGGCGACGGCGCGCTCCTTGGAAAAGCGTGATGCGACGCTTTATGAGATCAAAGGCGAGCCGGGCGCCACGAGCTGGGCGAAGCGTTGCGCCTTCTCGGCGCGCTGCCCCCAGGCGACCGACCGTTGCACCGCCACGGAGCCGGCCGAGCACATGGTGGAATCCGGTCACAGCGTAAGGTGTTTCAATCATGCTGCATGACGTGATCGACGTGGTGCCGGTGAGCACCTCTCCGCTCATCCGCATTCGGGACGCCGCTCTCGAATTCAGGATCGGCAAGTCCTGGGGCGCCAAGCGCGACCTCCGCGTCCTCGATGACATTTCGCTCGACGTGAACGAAGGGGAGATCATCGCTCTTCTCGGAGAATCCGGTTCGGGCAAAACCACGCTTGGCAAGGCGATGCTCGGTCTCCACCCGCTCACCTCCGGGAGCATCGAGGTCGAGCCTCCGAAGGCCGCGTCGTCGCGCCGTCATGGCGCGCACGATCTGCAGATGGTGTTCCAGGACCCACTGTCTTCCTTCAACCCGCGCTTCACCATCGGGTCCTCGATCGCGCTCCCGCTGCGCATGCATCTGAAGCTGTCCGAGGAGCAGATTGTCGAACGGGTCGCCGAACTGCTGAGCCGGGTCGGTCTCAACGCAAGCTTTGCTCATCGCCACCCGCATGAGATGTCCGGCGGTCAGTTGCAGCGTGCCGCCATCGCGCGGGCGCTGGCCCTGTCGCCGCGCCTGATCGTCGCCGACGAGGCGGTGTCGAAGCTCGACGTCTCCGTGCGCGCCCAGATCCTCAATCTGATCAAGTCCCTGAACCGTTCGGAGAAGATCGCGTTCGTCTTCATCACACACGATCTCGGGGTCGCGCAGTTTCTCGCCGACCGCGTTGCGGTGATGTATTTCGGCCGGATCGTCGAACTTGGCCCGGTCGATCAGGTCATGGACAGCCCGCGCCATCCGTACACGACGATGCTGATGAACGCGCGCAAGGGAGAGGCCCCGGTGGCGGATGAGGCCCAGCGAAGCGTGAAGGGCTGCAATTTTGCCAATCGCTGCCCGCGCGTGCTTGGGAAATGCCACGACGTCCGGCCCGAGATGACCGCGTTCGGCCACGACCACGAATTCCGGTGCTTCAACCCGGTCTAGAGGCCCGGTGCAGCGGCAAAGGAGGACATCCGATGAGAACCAACGATCGTGCGAACCCATCCGTTGCCGTGGTGGTCGGCGGCACGAAGGGAATGGGACGGGCCGCATCGCTGGCCTTGGCTCGGGACGGTTTCGAGGTCTTTGCCTGCAGCCGGGACCAGAAGGACGTCGACGCCCTGTGCGAGGAGGGACGCCAGGAGAATCTGCGGATTGAAGGGGCCGTCTGCGACGTCTCGGACGAAGCGGCCCTGAACGGCTTCATCGATACGGCCACCCAAAGATACGGGCGCATCGACGCGCTCGTCTTCGCCGCGGGCCGGGCCTACCCTGGCAACGCGCTCGACCTCACGAGCGAAGACTGGGATGCCTGTTTCCGGCTCAACCTGCGCGCACCGTTCCTTGCGGCAAAAAGGGCCCTGCCGGTGATGATCGCCGGCGGCGGAGGCTCCTTGGTGTTCGTCTCGACGATCTGGGCCTTCACGACGCCGTGCGACCGTTTGGCCTATCTGACGGCGAAATCCGGGTTGACGGCGCTCGTCCGCGGGCTGGCGGTCGATCACGGTGGTCAGGGAATTCGGACCAACGCGGTCGCTCCGGGCTATGTCGACACGGAGTTTCTCCGGCGGTCCATCGAGATGGTTCACGGCAGCGCGCAAACGCCGGAGGTTCTGGCGAACGTGCTCAAGGCCCATCCCATGGGACGGATGGTCCGGCCGGAAGAGGTCGCCGAGGCGATATGTTTCCTTGCCAGCGAACGGTCCAGCGGCTTTAACGGCCAGACCTTGATCGTGGATGGCGGGGCGGCGACCAAATTCTCACTGGCCGACGCCTGGCGTCGAAGTGAATAAACGCGGCCGCGTTGGCGGAGGGCCAGATCGTGACGGATGCCGAGAAGACGCCGAAGGGCAGTGCCAGCGACATCGGCTATGGCCAGTTGCGGTTGAGCGTTCGCCAGCTTGAGGCGTTCCGGGCCTTCATGCTCGCCCGCACCACGAATGGCGCGGCCGCGATCCTCGGCATTTCCCAGCCGGCGATCTCGCGCTTGATCGATCAGCTCGAGCGCTCCCTGCGCTTCGAGTTGTTCGACCGCAAGAACGGCCGCCTCGTCCCGACGCCCGAGGCCGACATCTTCTTCGAAGAGGTCGAACGGACATTCGTGTCGGTCGACAAGATCTCGGAAATCGCACGCGATATTCAGGCGGCCCGCATGGGCAGCCTCACCGTCGCGGCCATGCCGGCGCTGGCGCACGCGTTGCTGCCGACGGTCATCGCGCGCTTTGCCACGCGGCATCCCCAGGCCCGCATCTCGGTGCTGGTTTTCCCGTCCACGAAGATCGAGGAACTGGTCTCGGCCCATCACGTCGATTTCGGCCTGGGCGAGTTCCCCTTTGTCCGCAGCGGCATCAACGCCGCGGAGTTCTGTTGCACGCCCTACGTCCTCGCCATGCCGGCCGGGCACCCCTTGGCGGCCATGCCGCAGGTGTCGGTGGCGGATCTGGAGGGCGTGCCCTTCATCTCGCTCAGCAGCAACACGGCGGCCCGGCACGTCATCGACCAGCAATTCCTGACGGCCAACGTGCCTCTAGAGCAATATTACGACGCTCAGAACTCCGGGGTCATTGCGGGCATGATCGCCCAAGGGCTCGGCGTCGGGCTGATCGATCCCTTTACGGCGCGGGATTTCCAGGGCCGCGGGATCGAGGTGCGGCCGTTCGAACCGAACATCCCCTTCCGTGTGGGCGTCCTCCACCCCGCCCACCGTCCGCTCTCCCGGGTCGGTCGCGAATTCCTCGGCATGCTCCAGGCGGTCCGGAAGGAATGGGGAATCCGGTGATCTGGCCACCCTCGGGACGCTGCCCCATCCGCCACATTCGCGATCGCGTGCGTCCGCGCCGCACAGCCGCGAAAAGCTCGGCGGGTCGCTAGGAAATGCCATGAATCTCAGTCTCTTCGAAGCCTTTCGCGCGATTATGCAGACTGGTACCGTAAGCGGCGCGGCAGAAATTCTCGGGCGCAGCCAGCCGGCGGTCAGCCGCATGATGGACCGCCTGGAGTACGAGATCGGCCTGACCTTGTTCGTCCGCCGCAAAGGTCGGGTATCGCCGACCGCCGCGGCGCATCATCTGCTGGACGAGGTGGAACGCGCCTTCGTCTCGCTTTCCTCCCTGCAGGACTTCGCCCGCCGCCTGCAGGAAGGCGACGAGGGCGAGGTGGCCTGCTCCGTCATGCCGGCGCTTGGCATCGACTTCATGCCGCAGGTCATAAGCCGCTTCCACGCCAGCCATCCGCGCACGCGCGTTACCCTGAACGTCCGCATGTCGGCCAATGTCGAGGATTGGGCGGCGACGCAGCAGGTGGATTTCGGCCTGGCGGAGACGCCCTTCAAACGGTCCGGCTTCCGCACGGAGCTGTTCAGCGAAGTTCCCTATGTTGCCGCCGTTCACGCCGATCATCCGCTGGCGGACCGCGACGAGATCCACGCGCGCGACCTGGGGGAGTTTCCCCTGCTGTCATGGTCTCCCTTCACCGCCGTGAACCGGGTGCTGGAGGAAGTGATGCAGAGCGCGGGGGTGCGGTCGCGGCCCATCTGTACCACCACCTTCTCCTCATCCATCTGCGCTATGGTCAGGCGCGGGCTCGGCGTTGGAATCGTGGACCCCTTCACCGCTGCGGCGCAGAAGGGCAACGGCCTGCGCGTGCTGCCCTTCGTGCCGGATATCCCTTGCCGCGTCGCCCTGCTGCTGCCCGATACGCGCCCGCCGACTCCGCTCGCGAGCGCGCTCATCGAGTATTCAAAGGAGGAGCGCGACCTCCTGCTGAAGGGGCTTTTCGACAAAGCGTGATTATGCGGTTTGCGCATAACGTAGGGAGTTCTTCTCATTTTGCGCAAACCCTTCGCTGACCCCTAATGCTCTCCGACGCTCCACGTTACCGACAAAGGTCAGAGGCGATGGTACAGACCACAGTGGCCGGCACACAGATCAGGCAGCCGGAGCTGCCAGGCGATGAGCCACTGTACGATTCCGTGATCATCGGCGGCGGCATCAATGGCACGGCGGCGGCTCTGGAACTGAGCCGCGCGGGATACTCCGTGCTGCTGTGTGAGAAGAGCGACTTTGCGGGCGGTGCAAGCGGCCGATCCTCCCGGATGTTGCATTGCGGCCTGCGCTACTTCGAAACGCCCAACCCGGTGCGTGATTTCGCCTTGCACCCACGGCGCTTCGTCTCGGCGCTGGCCATGGCCCGGGCGGCCATGGAAGCCCGGGCGGACCTTGCGCAGGACGACAGGGTGGCGACACGGCCGATCACCCTGTGCTTTCCCGTCTGGCCGGACAGCCCCGTCCGGCGCTGGCACCTTTCGGCGGGTTTGCGGCTCTTGCAGGCGCTGCACACCAAAGGTCCGTCCCTTGATGCCCGCATCTTTGGCGCGGCCGAGGCGCGCAGGCATCCCATAACGCAGGACTTGCGTGATCTCGACCGCCTGCAAGCCATGGCGGCGTTCCGCGAATATCTGTTCGTCCATCCGGAGCGCCTGTGCCTCGACGCGGCCCTGGATGCGGAAGCCCACGGCGCGGCGATGGAGCTTTTCACGACGGCGCGCATCGGCGACCGACAGCCGGACGGCATGTGGCGGATCGCACTGGAAACGCCGCAGGGTCAGCGCCATGTGCGGGCGCGGACCGTGATCAACATGGCGGGCACCTGGATGGAGTCGGCGGGCAACATTCCCGGTCGACTGGTGCGGGGGACCAAGGGCGCCCACATCGTCGTCCGTCTGCCGGAGCGCTACCGTGACCACGGCATCGCGACCATGCATCGCGGCGGCCATCCCTTTTACTGCCTGCCGCTCGGCGACGAGTATTTCTACTTCGGCCCGACCGAAACCCCCTTCGAGGGCGATGCGACCGACGTCGCGGCCGATCAGGAGGACATCGACTTCCTGCTGGGCGAAGCCAACCATCTGCTGCCGGGCCTGAAACTGACGCGGGCCGACGTGCACCAGACCTGGGCGGGCGTGCGGCCGCTGACGTGGGACCCGCAGCGCCCGATGGGCGCCCGCGAGCGCATCCTGCACGACCTGGAAAGCCGCGGCATGCCGAACGTCTTCGCCATGACCGCCGGCCCTGTCATGAGCCACCGCAGCGCCGGCCGTGAGATTCTGGACAAGGTTCAAGGACGGCTCGGCAGCCGCAAGCCGGTGAATGCGCAGTCCCCGGTCAGGCATTCGGCGTTCGGCGCGGACTCCATCCTGCCCGGCCGCAGAGGCGTGTCAAGGCAGGTGCTTCTGGACGCCGTGACGCGGGAACATGCCCGCGACCTCTACGGCGTGCTCGTGCAACGCACCGGCCTGGTCTGGCAGGGGCTGCTCAGCCGCGAGGATGCGGCTGCGGTGGCCGATGTGATCGCCGGTCCGCTCGGCTGGTCGGACGAGGACAAGGCGCGGGAGGTGGATGCCTTCCTCGCGCTCCAGGCGCGGCGCTTCGCCCCACCAACGGCAACGCCGACGGCAACGGCGTCGCGGCAATAATCCCAGGAAACCACCGATCAACATTCCAGCGCAGGGCGGCGGCGTCCGGGCTCGCAAAGCTTCGGAACCGAGGCGTCCTGCGCCCACACTGAGTGTCACGAGACATGCTCGACCAGGCCAACACGACCACGACGCAAGACCCTCTTCTCCAAACGCTGAGCATCAAGAAGACGGTCTTCCGCAACCGCATCATGAGCACCAGCCATGCCTGCGGCCTGGAAGAGGGAGGGATGCCCACGGAAGCCTACCGCGCCTACCATGTGGAAAAGGCCCGCGGCGGCATCGCGCTGTCCATGTTCGGCGGGTCGTCCAACGTAGACCGCGACAGCCCCAACATCTTCCGCCAGCTCGATGTCGGCTCCGACGCGATCATCCCCCACCTGCAGCGCTTCTCCGAGGCCATGCACGCCGAGGGGGCCGCACTCATGTGCCAGATCACCCATCTTGGGCGGCGCGCCGACCCCTACGCCCAGGACTGGCTGCCGGCCATCGGCCCGTCCGCCGTGCGCGAGACGCTGCACCGCGCCATCCCGCGCGAAATGGACGATTACGACATCGAGCGCGTGGTGAAAGCCTACGCCGCCGCCGCCCGCCGCTGCTGGGAGGGTGGCCTCGACGGAATCGAAACGCTCGCGGCCGGTCACATGATCGGCCAGTTCCTGTCGCCCAAGACCAACCTGCGCACCGACCGCTTCGGCGGCAGCCTGGAAAACCGCATCCGCTTCGGTCTCATGGTCCATGAAGCGATCCGCAAGGCGGTCGGCGACGACTTCCTGGTCGGCATGCGTTTCGTCGTCGATGAAGGAATCGACGGGGCTCTGAAGGCGGAAGACTGCATCGCCGCCGCCGAGATCCTCAAGCGGGAAGGAGCGGTGGATTTCTTCAACGCCATCTATGGCTCGATGGACACGGCGCGTGCGCTGGCCGAAGAGAACATGCCCGGCATGGGCACACGCATCGCCCCATGGGTGACCGCCGTCGGCGCCTTCCGTCGTGAGATCGGGCTTCCGGTGTTCCATGCCGCCCGCATTTCCGACATCGCCACCGCCCGCTATGCCGTCAGCGAGGGGATGGTGGACATGGCCGGAATGACGCGGGCGCAGATCGCCGACCCCTACCTAGTGACGAAGCTGGCGCGCGGTGAGGAACATCTGATCCGACCCTGTGTTGGTGCGACGCACTGCCAATCGCCCTACCGCCCCAGGTGCCTGCACAACGCGGCGACCGGACGCGAGCTTGCCCTGCCGCACGTCATCCGTCCTACCACCGGGCCACGTCGGCGCGCGATCGTGGTCGGCGCCGGCCCGGCGGGGCTGGAAGCGGCGCGCGTGCTTGCGGAGCGCGGCCACGACGTGTCGGTGTACGAGGCGGGTGCCGAGGCGGGCGGACAGGTGCGCATCGCGGCCGAAGGGAAGTGGCGCCGCGACATCATCGGGCTGGTCGACTGGCGGGTGGCGGAACTGGAGCGCTTGGGCGTGACGGTGTCCTACAACGCCTACATGGAAGCCGCCGATGTGCTTGCGCTTGAGCCGGATCTTGTCATCGTGGCGACCGGCGGACTGCCGCAGACGGAGTTCGGCGAAGGGGCGGATTTGGTGGTCCCCTCCTGGGACATCATCGGGCGTCAGGTTCCGCCGGCGGCGGAGGTGCTGATTTTCGACGGCACCGGTCGCCATCCGGCTCCGCTTGCCGCCGAACGGGCGCATCTGTCCGGCTCGACGATCCATTACTTCAGCATCGACGGGTTCCTGGCGCAGGAGCTCACCTATGCCGAGCGGACCCGGTGGAAGCAGGAATTCATCCGCATGGGGATCACGCCAAATCTGGAGCATCGCCTGGTGAAGGTGGCGCGCGCCGGCAATCGCTTCGTGGCGACGATGCTGGATGAGCTGACACACAACCTGCGTGAGATCGAGGTCGACCAAGTGATCGTCGAGATGGGAACGGTGCCCGTGGACGACCTGTTCGAAGGGTTGCGGCCCCACGCCGGTAACCGCGGAGTCACCGACATTCCGGCCTTGCTCGAGAACAAGCCGCAACCCATGCGTAACGAAGGGTTTGAGTTGCATCGAATCGGTGACGCCGCTGGGAGTCGGAATGTTCATGCGGCAGTGCTCGATGCACTGCGGCTGGCTCATGTGTGCTGAGACTTTCGCGGGCACCGTCAACTTGTTTGACCACCCGGTTGCCGTGCCGTGTCGTTGCGGGGTATGGAACGGCATGACGACGCGCCCCGATCCGCGCTACGCCGGCTACCGCCATCCCGCCGAGATCATTGCGGCGGCGGTCCGGCTGGACTTCCGCTTTCCGCTCAGCCT
>JAEYPE010000179.1 GCA_023411035.1 Pseudomonadota bacterium | reverse complement strand
TGGCCCAGGCGTTGCCGATGGGCTGCATGCGCGTCTTCATGACGCCTTCCTGCAGCTCCGACGTCACATGGTTCAGGCGCTGCAGCGGGGCGGCGAACTCGCTCTCCTTCTGCGACCGCAGGATCTGGAGGAGCTGGTTGCGGGTCAGCACCAGCTCGGACACCATGGTCATCAGGTTTTCGAGCAGGTCGACGTTCACGCGGATGGTCTGCGCGGCGACCGCCGATTCCTTCGTCGCGCCATCGTTGCCGGCGGCACCGCCCGCGGAGGCGGCTTCGGCGGGGGCGGGCACCTTGGCGGCGGGCACCGGATCGGGTTCCGGCACCACGAGATCCTGCGAGGGCGCGGGCTCTTCCACCGGTTCCGGAACGACCGGGGCCAGCGCCGTGCCGGTCGGACCGGGCGTGGCGTTCCAGATCGCCTCAAGCTCGTCCAGCGTGAGGTTGCCGGACGAGACCGGAGCTTCCTCCGCCGCCGCGACCGCGGGAGCCGGCGGGGGTTCGGGCGCCGGGGCGGGCTTGGCCGGAGCGGCGGTTCCGCCGCCCAGCTTGCCTTCGGCGCACAGGTTCAGGCGCTCGATCAGCGGCAGGTCGTCGCCCGGCGGCTCCGCCTCCGTCGCCTCCAGCACGGCCAGCAGGCTCTTGATGGTGTCCAGCGCCTGAAGGATCAGCGACACCGCTTCGGGGTTGATGGTCAGTTCCCCGTCGCGGAACTTGCCCAGCACGTTCTCCGAGGCGTGCGCGACCTTTTCCAGGCGCGGCAGACCGAGGAAGCCGCAGGTGCCCTTGATGGTGTGCACCAGACGGAAGATGTTCGACAGCAGTTCCGGATTGTTGGGATTCTGCTCCAGACGGACCAGTTCCACGTCGAGAACCGACAGGTTCTCGTTGGTTTCCGTCAGGAATTCGGAGAGCAGATCATCCATGTCGCGATCCCCACGCCCGCTATTATGTCCGTTTCCGGCCGGCCGTCCGGAGGGCGGCGTGCGCGACGCCGCCGGTACGGGCCTTTCCAGCTACGGCGGGAGCCTGTCAAACACTGATTAAGAGAACCTTACCTCCTTCGGTACCACCCCTGGGGTCCCGTTGCCGCACCGCCTCGCCGCACCCATAGTCACAGCCCGCAGGACCGGTGGCGCCCACGGACCCGTGGCGCCCGGGAGACCGGTGTCAGAGGGAGGCACGATGACCGACGAGGAACTGGCGCGGAACGTGCGCGCGGCCATCGCGGACCTGAACCGCACCCTGGCCGAAGCCGCGCGTCACGGCGTCGCGGTGGAACTGCGGATCACCGCGCACCAGACCGGCGGCGGGTCGGAACAGGTCGTCGTCGATGCGCGGATTTCCAAGCCCTTATAGGGGCCGGCTCACCACTCCACGGTAAAGACCAGCCGGTCCGGCCCGGCGGCGGTGGCGGCGACGCGGTAACCGTCGTCCTCGGCGAAGCGCCCGGTCATGTAGGCGTGGATGGTGCGCGGGGTCAGATCGGCGGTGGCCACGGTGCCGGCCAGCGCCGCCGCGGCCTCCTCCTTCAGGGCGCCGGGACGGCCGGCGGCGGTGATGGTGAAGCGGCCCGCCTGCTCATCCCCCAACGCAGCGACGGTGATGGTGCCGCCGTGGGTCAGCGCCTCGTCGGCCAGGATGATGACGTTCAACAGCACCTTCGCCGCCCCCCGCTTGGAGGCGAGTTGGTCGTTCGGCACGCCCGCCGGCCAGTCCAGCGTGGTTCGCCCGCCCTCCAGAAGCCCCTGAGCGGAGGACCGGGTGTCGCCGAAGCCCTTCTGCTCCCGCCCGGCAAGGCCGTAGGCGAGCCGGAAGACGCGCAGCCGCCGGTCGGCCTGCCCCGAGGAATGCTCAATCAGCTTCACCGCCTCGCCCAGGAAGCCCCCGGCGGGTTCATCCTCCATCTCCTCGATCAGTTCCAGCCCGTTGCGGATCGCTCCCACCGGACTCACGAGGTCGTGGCAGATGCGGGAAGCGACAAGCTCGATCACGCGGATGTCCAGCGGCACGGGTGGTCTCCAGATCGTTGACGGCCGGTCTTCGGCCCATGCCACGGCGTTGGGAACTTCCCCTGGCCGGGCGCCATTCTGTAGCATGCCGGTGTTCCACGGAGGTGGCCGGCGGCGATCTCCGTTTGTATCATTCCAGGGGCGGGGATGCCGCCGCTTTTCCGTGGTCATCCCGCGAAAGCGATAACCGATTCCGGCGGATGCAGGAGGCGCGGCATGGACGACTCACTGGTTCCCGGCGCCTGGGTGCGCCACCCCGCCCGCCCCGACTGGGGCCTGGGACAGGTGCAATCCGCCATCGGCGACCGCGTCACCGTGAATTTCGAGAACGCGGGGAAGCTGCTCATCGACACGTCGGTGGTTTCCCTGACCGTCACCGACCCGGACGACGCGCCGTGAAAGGGAGGCTGCTGCTGGCCTCCGTCCTTGCGCTGGCCGCCGGCAGCCCGGCGCTGGGTGGCGACGCTCCCGATCCGGAGCGCGGTAAGACGCTGTTCCGCGCCTGCGCCTTCTGCCACACCCTGACGCCGGACGGCGGCAACCGCGCCGGCCCGACGCTGTGGAAACTGTTCGGACGCCCCGCCGGAGCGGTGGAGGGCTACCGCTACTCCCCGGCGCTGAGGAACAGCGGGATCGTCTGGGACGAGGCGGCGGTGGCCCGGCTGTTCGAAATCGGCCCCGACGCGATGACTCCCGGCAGCAAGATGCCGCTCCAGACCATCGCCAGCGCCTCCGACCGGCGGGATCTGGTCGCGTATCTGAAAGAGGCGACGGCGCCGTGAGGCTTGCGGCAAGTGTGGTTGAAAGCGCGCCCCGGCCCGCCTATGGTCTTGGAAAAAGGCGCGGTTGCGCCAAATCCCAAACAGGTTCCAGGAGCCCCCGCCCCATGAAAGCCATGCTGCTCGGCTTCGCCGCCGCCATCGTCATCGCCATCGGCGCGTCCGTCGCGCTGACCGCCATCGACCACAGTTCCGCCACCCGCTTCTCCAGCAGTTCGGTCCGTCTCTGAGGTTCATGCACGGCGGCGGCAGGCCATGGCCTCCGCCGTCTTCAGGGCGGCGATCAGGCTCGACGCGCCGGCCCGGCCCGTGCCGGCGATGTCCAGCGCGGTCCCGTGGTCCGGCGAGGTGCGGACGAAGGGCAGCCCCAGCGTGATGTTGACCCCCGTGTCGAAGTCGATGGTCTTCAGCGGGATCAGCGCCTGATCGTGGTACATGCACAGCGCCGCGTCATAGCCGCCGCGCGCCGCCGCGTGGAACAGCGTGTCGGCGGGCCGCGGCCCCACCGCGTCGATGCCCTCCGCCCGCAGGTCGGCGACCGCGGGGGCGATGATGTCGATCTCCTCCCGTCCCATGGCGCCGTCCTCTCCCGCGTGGGGGTTCAGCGCGGCGATGGCCAGACGGGGCCGTGCGATGCCGAAGTCGCGCGCCAGCGCCGCCGCCGTGACCCGCCCGGCGTGCAGGATCGCCTCCCGGGTCAGCAGGTTCACCGCGTCGCGGACGGAGACATGGATGGTCACCGGCACGACGCGCAGGTCCTGGGCGGCCAGCATCATCACCGGCTCGTCCGCAAGCCCGGCCAGATGCGCCAGATATTCCGTGTGTCCGGGATGGCGGAAGCCGGCGGCATAGAGCGCCGACTTCTGGATCGGGTTGGTGACGACCGCCGACGCCTCGCCCCGGCGCACCAGATCGACGGCCCGGTCGATGCTGGCGATCACCGCGGCCCCATTGGCCGGGTCGGGACGGCCCGGCGTGACCGGCGCCGCCAGCGGCTGGGGCAGCACCGGCAGGGCCGCGCCGAACAGCGCAACCCCCTCGGCGGCGCTGCCCACCGCCTTCACCGGGACAGGCAGGCCGAGCCGGGCGGCGAGAGCCTCCAGTCGGGCGGGATCGTCCAGAAGGACGAAGGGCGGCACCGCGCCGTCCGCGCGGGCCGCCCAGGCCTTCAGAGCGATCTCCCCGCCGATCCCCGCCGGCTCGCCCATGGTGAGGGCGAGCGGCGGCCGGACGCCGGTCGCGGTCATCAGTTGCGGATCTCCACGAAGGCGGAACGGCGCAGGTCGCGCAGATAGCGGCGGGCCAGCAGGTCCCCGCGCTCGTTGATGAGGTCGCGCTCGATTTCCTCCCGCGGCGGCATCTTGATGTCCTTCGGGTCGATGGGCGGCGGGGCCGGAGCGGCCACCGGCTGCGGCTCGGGGGCCGGCGGCGGCTCGATCATCGGAACGTCGCGCTTGCAGACGATCAGGATGATGGCGCCGCCGGGGCTCATCAGCACCGGGCTGGGCTGGCCCAGCGGGATGCCGACGGCGAGCGGCTGAAGGCCCGGCGCCAGATCCTTGACGCGCATCATGCCCATGTCACCCGACTCCGGGATGCCCATGGCCTTCGCCTTCTCGTCGAAGTCGGCGCAGCTCTTGATCGACTTGCGCAGCTTCTCTGCCTGGGCCTGGACCGCCTTCAGCTCCTCCTTCGAGGGCGCCGGGATCACGATCTGCTTCATGTTGACCTTGGCCTTGGCCAGATCGGGCTTCGGCTGGGGGCGCGGCTGGGGCGGCGGGGGCGGCGGCGCGCTGGAGACGGTGCTGCCGAAGGGCCGCTGATCGCGCACCAGCAGGACGTGATAGCCGGTGGCCGTGCGGACCGGCGCCGAAAGCTGGCCGGCGCGCATGGTGGACAGAACCTTGTCCAGCTCCGGGTTCAGCTCGCCGGTGCGGACCCAGCCCATGTCGCCGCCCGAGGCGGCGCCGGCGGACTGCGAGAACTGGCGGGCCAGAGCGGCGAAGTTGCCGCCGCGGCGCACCTCATCCACCAGGCGGTCGGCGTTGCGGCGCACCTCCTCGTCCTGGTCGGGGCTGTCCACGGCCAGGAAGATTTCGGCGACCAGATATTCCGGCTTGCCGATGTTGGCCTTGATGCGCTGCATCACGGCGTCGACTTCCTCGTCGCCGATCACCACCTCCTGCCGGATGCGGCGCTGCATCACCCGCTGCCAGGACAGCAACGCGCGCACCTGTTCGCGCAGGGTGGAGAGCGGAACCTTCTGGGCCTTCAGCAAGGATTCGAGCTGCGGGCGGCCCATCCGGTTCTGTTCGGCGATGCGGCCGATCGCCTCGTCGATTTCCTTCGACGGGACCGACACGCCCAGCCGCCTGGCTTCCTGCAACTGGAGCCGTTCATCGACCAACTGGCGGAGAACCTGCGGGGTCAGGCGCTGGCGCGTCTCCGCGTTGTCCTGAACGCCCGCGTTCAGCAGAGCGAGACGGATTCGCGCGTGCACGTCGGACAGCGAGATGACCTCGTCGTTCACGACGGCGGCGATGCGTTCCGAGGGGCCTTGCGTCCCCGCCGCCGGGGTGCCCGGAGCGTTCGGGGCGCGCGTCTGGGCAGCGGCGGGCGCTCCGGCGGCAAGAAGGGCGCAGGCGGTCGCCACGGCGAAGGCAGACCGGACGGCTCGCAAACTCTGCATGGTGCTCCAGACTCCAGAGGTGGTTGCCGTTTAATACGGCCCGCCCGGGCGCATGTAAACGGAATCGTGGGCCGCATCCTGGAATGGAATTGTGGCCAAAGACCGGGCGCCGTGGATCAGCCATCCTCGAGATGCAGCAGCGCCGCGGTGCCCAGCAGCAGGCTGACGCAGGCCGGGCTCCAGGCCGCCATGGCCAGCGGGATGGTTTCGGAGATGCCGAAGGTGCGGATCACGTCCGTCATCACGAACAGCACGAACCCGGTCAGAACGCCGCCGGACACCATCAACATCGTGCCGCCGCGCCGCGGCAGCCGCAGCGAGAAGGCCGCGGCGAACAGCACCATCGCCACATAGAGCAGCGGCTGCGACCACAGCGACTGGTAATGCAGCCGGTGCCGGACCGCGGGGAAGCCGGTGGCCTCCAGCGTGCGGATGAACTGCGGCAGTTCCCAGAAGGAAATGGTTTCCGGCGAGGCGAAGCTCTCCTCGATGGTGGTCCGGTTCAGCTCCGTCGGGATGACGTAGGAGGGGACCCTCTCCGATTCCTTCTTGCCCAGGTTGATCGTGGCGTCCTGCAATTCCCATTTCCGGTCGCGCAGGACGGCGCGGGGCGCGTCCACCCGGCCGATGTAGGTCATGTCGCCGTCGAAGCGCAGGACGATCACCTGCGACATCTCGAAAGTCAGCGGGTTCACCCCGTCCGCGTGGATGAAATACTGCTCCCCCATCCCCTGCTGGCGCAGCCAGAGGCCGCTGCGCGAAACGTCGAAGCTGCTGGACTTCAGTTTCAGATAGCGGTCCTGAAGCTGGTTGTACTTGGCGATGAAGACGGCGCCGACCGGGTTGATCATCGTCACCTTCACGGCACCGATCATCAGCGCGGCGATCAGCACCGGGGTCAGGAACTGCCACGCCGACACGCCGACCGCGCGGGCCACCACCAGCTCCGCGCTGCGGGTCAGGCGCCAGAAGGTGAACATGCCGCTGAACAGGATCACGAAGGGGAAGATCTGCTGCCCGATCTCCGGCAGCTTCAGCAGGGCCATGCGGACGACCAGCCAGAAGGTGATGTCCGGCTTGGTCCCGGCGCGGCGCAGCAGTTCCACGATGTCGAGCAGAAGGATGATCGACAGCAGGATGCCGAGCAGCAGCAGAAACCAGGTGACGAACTGGCGCCCGATGTAGCGCGACAGCGTGGCGGATGAATACATGGCTCCGGCCTCCCCGGCCGATCGACGGGCGGTACGCGGCGCGCCGGAGGGTTCCGCAACGGCGTGCCGGGGCTATGTACTGCGGACGGGCGCGGGAAACAACCGGTCCGCGCCTTGACAGGGCGCACGGGAAGGTCTTTATCCCAGAGTGGTTGCTGATCGATCCCACCCGTCCCGGCGCGCCGCGCCGGCTTTCCCAGCCGAGAGGAGCCCGAGAGGAGCCGATGAAGTTCTCCTTTGCGAAGCCCGCGCTGCCCAAGTCCGGCACCGTCGCCGTCACCGTCGCCACCGAACGCGCGCTCGGCGCCGCGGGGCGGGATCTGGACCAGAAGACGGACGGCATGCTGTCCCGCGCCATGAAGGCCAGCCGCTTCACCGGCAAGAAGGAGGAGACGCTGGCGATCCTCGCCCCCGCGGGGGTCGAATTCGACCGCGTCCTTCTGGTCGGAATCGGCAAGGGAGAGGAACTGTCCGACGCCGCCCTCCAGGCCGCCGGCGGCGCCATCGTCGCGGCGCTGGACAAGTCCGGAGAGACGGAGGTTTCCGTCCTGCTCGACCTGCCGGACGGCGGCACCGTGGCCCCCGACGCCGCGGCGGCGGAACTGGCCTTCGGCGCCCAGCTCCGCTCCTACCGGTTCGACAAGTACCGGACGACCGAGAAGAAGGAGGCCAAGCCCTCCCTGAAGAAGGTCACCGTCCTGACCGCGGAGCCGGACGCCGCCAAGCGCGCCTACAACCGGCTGGAGCCGCTGGCCGAGTCCGTCGCCTACACCCGCGATCTGGTGTCGGAGCCGGCCAACGTCCTGAACCCGGAAAGTCTCGCCGACCACTGCAAGGATCTGACCGGCGTCGGCCTCCAGGTGGAGGTTCTGGACCTCAAGAAGCTCAAGAAGCTGGGCATGGGCGCCCTGATCGGGGTCGCCCAGGGCAGCGCCTTCGAGCCGCGCGTGGTCGTGCTGCGCTGGGACGGCGCCCCGGACGCGGAGGACCGCCGCCCGCTGGCCTTCGTCGGCAAGGGCGTGACCTTCGACACCGGCGGCATCTCCATCAAGCCCGCCGCCGGCATGGAGGACATGAAGTGGGACATGGGCGGGGCCGCAGTGGTCATCGGCACCATGCGCGCACTGGCCGCCCGCAAGGCGAAGGTCAACGCCGTCGGCATCGTCGGCCTGGTGGAGAACATGCCCTCCGGCACCGCGCAGCGGCCCGGCGACGTGGTGACCTCCCTGTCCGGCCAGACCATCGAGGTCATCAACACCGACGCGGAAGGCCGCCTCGTCCTGGCCGACTGCCTGACCTACGCGCAGGAAACCTTCAAGCCGCGCCTGGTGGTGGACCTCGCCACCCTGACCGGGGCGGTCATCATCGCGCTGGGCCATGAGCATGCGGGCCTGTTCGCCAACGACGACTGGCTGGCCGAGAACCTGCTGGCCGCCGGCAAGTCGGTGGGCGAGCCGCTGTGGCGCCTGCCGATGGGCGACGCCTACGACAAGGACATCAATTCCGACATCGCCGACATGAAGAACGTCGGGTCGGGCCGCGGGGCGGGCAGCATCGTGGGGGCCCAGTTCCTGAAGCGCTTCGTCAACGACCTGCCCTGGGCGCACATCGACATCGCGGGCGTGGCCTGGTCCAAGAAGGACACGGCCACCGTGCCGAAGGGCGGCACCGCCTTCGGCGTCCGCCTGCTCGACCGCTTCGTGGCGAATTATCACGAAGTCAAGTAAGGTCCGATTCCGGCGGGCGCCGCTCCCGCCGGAACTTCCCACGGACCACAAGACGCCATGACTGAAGAGGCCATGACCGAGGTCCGTTTCTATCACCTCCAGCGGCGCACGCTCGAACAGGCGTTGCCGAAGATCCTGGAAAAGGTCCTGGAGCGCGGCTGGCGCGCCGTCGTCCTGGCCGGCTCGCCAGAGCGGGTGGACGCGCTCAATCAACATTTGTGGACCTACGATCCCTCCTCCTTCCTGCCGCATGGCAGCGCCCGCGACGGATTCGCCGCCGAACAGCCGGTCTGGCTGACCGCCGACGAAGAGAACCCCAACGGGGCCACCGTCCTCGTCCTGGTGGATGGGATGACGAGCGGGGCGATGGGCTCCTTCGACCTCGTCTGCGACCTGTTCGACGGCAACGACGGGGACGCGGTTCTGGCCGCGCGGGAACGCTGGAAGATCTGCAAGGCCGCCGGCCACGCCCTTACCTACTGGCAGCAGAACGACCGCGGCGGTTGGGAAAAGCGCGCCTGATTCCAGCGGCTGCCGTGAATGATGCCGCCAACCGCCCGAATTGTGCATTGATGCGGCACCACCGACCTTGACGGACCTCCTATGCGCAAGGTTAATCTAATACGCATAAAATCCGATGTTGCGGCAGCGTATGGGTGGAGGTCGGCATGGCATGGCGCGCTCGAAAGACGAAGACGGCGCGCCCATGACACGCAGCACTCTTGACCCGACCCTTGCGCGGGACGTGAAGGACGCCGCCATCCTGATCGTGGACGACAACCAGTCGAACGTCGATCTGCTGCGCGAAATCCTGACCCACGACGGCTACAGCGCCGTCCGGGGGGAAACCGACCCCCGCCGGGTTCCGGCCCTGTGCGAGGCGCAGCGGTTCGATCTCCTGCTGATCGACATCCGCATGCCGCACATGAGCGGATTCGACCTGATGGAGCGGATCAACGTCATTTACGGCGGCGATTACGTGCCCGTCCTGGTGCTGACCGCCCACACCGACCAGGAGACGCGCCGGCGCTCGCTGGAACTGGGTGCGAACGATTTCCTCACCAAACCCTTCATCTCCTGGGAATTGCTGCACCGCGTGCGCAACATGCTGGAGATCCGCAAGCTCTACCAGCGTGCGGCGGAGCAGAACCGGGGGCTGGAGCGCCGCGTGTCGGAACGCACGGCGGAGTTGAGCACCGCTCTCGACGCCGCGCGTCTGGCCGACCGGGCCAAGCTCGACTTCCTGTCGGTGGCAAGCCATGAGCTGCGCACCCCGCTGAACGCCATCATCGGCTTCGCGGAGGTGCTGTCGAGCCAGGCGCTCGGGCCACTCGGCCACCGCGACTACGTGGACTACGTTCAGTTGATCGAGGACAGCGGCAAGGCGCTTCTCGGCATGGTCAACAACATCCTGGATTACACGCGAGGCTCCGCCGGCGGCATCGACCTTGCCGAAACAACCATCGACCTGCCCCACCTGCTGTTCGGCTGCATCGGCCTTCTTGCTTCCAAGGCGCAGGCCAAGTCGCAGACCATCACGCTCCAGCCCGGTCCGCCCGTCACTCTGCGCGCCGACCGGCGCCGTCTGGGGGAGATGGTGCTTCATCTGTTGGACAACGCGGTGAAGTTCGGCCACCGGGGCGGCCATGTGACGGTGCGGATCGCCCTCCAGGGCGGCATGATCGCCATTTCCGTGGCCGATGACGGTCCCGGTATCGCGCCGGACATCGTGGATCACGTCTTCAGCCCCTTCATCCAGGGCGAACGCTCGCTGGTGCGCCAACATGAGGGGATCGGGCTGGGCTTGCCCATCGTCCGCCGCTTCGCCGAACTGCATGGCGGCAGCGTGGAACTGGACAGCGCGCCGGGGCGCGGCACGACCGTGACCATTCTCCTGCCCGCCGCCCGCCTGACGGCCCCGCCCATCGCCGACACAAAGGAATCACGGGCGCTTTAAGCATCCGGACACACCCATCCGAACGCGCGCCGGCAGGGAACGCCAACTCGGAAGGCTGAGCCTCAATCGGCCTCAGGCCCGCATCAGGTCGCCCAGCTTGTCGAGCAGATAGTCCAGATCCTCCGCCGCCAGATCCTCGTACTGGGTCAGAATTCGCTCGATCACCCGGCGGCGGTGGCGTTCGATGTCGTGCGCCTCGCCGTCGTAGGGGGTTTCCTTCAGCACGTCGAGCGCGATCCGGCAGGCGGGCAGCAGGGCCGGCGGCTGCTTCGCCTTGTCGTAGATGGATTTCAGCCCCAGCCGCCCGGCATCGTGGATCAGCAGGCGGGCGTTGGTGAGCGGCACGTTCGCCATATAGGACAGGGCCGTCTCGAAAAAGGCCACGTCCCCCATGCACAGCGCCCGCACCAGCAGCGACGGGGTCAGCCGCCCGCTGCGCGACAGCTGCGCGACCAGCCGCTCCAGCGCGCCCTCGTCGCTTTCCCCGGTGAAGAGGGAGACGGTGGCCCGTTCGCGGCTTTGCAGGATCAGGTCGGCGGCGACCTTGGCTGGAAGGTCGTGGTTGGTCACCAGATGCTGTTGCAGCTTTTCCGAGACCACGGCGACCAGCCGTTCGGCGATGGTGATCGGCAGGCGGGCGCGTTGGACCAGCGGTTCCTGCACGGTTTCGCTGCCGGGAAAGCGTTCGATGACGCGGCTGAGCGTGCGCTCGCCCAGATCGGCGCTCTCGTTGGCGACCAGGGCCGCCACGGCCCCCTCCGACGCCGAGTCGACCAGCGCGTCGGCGACGCTGGCCGACAGGGCCGGGCGTTGCGCGATGGCGGTGTGCTTGGCGTCCGTGCCCGTCCGCACGATCTCCACGAGGTCGGCGTCGGTCAGCACCGTGGAAACGCTGAGCACCGGGATCGCCACCGCCTCCACGTCGCGCGCCAGCATCAGCGCGACGTCGCGCGGCAGTGCCGGGTTGGCCTTCAGATTCTCGGCCAGCGACTGGCGCACGCGCACCACGGCATCGCGCGCCATGAAGCGGATGATGTCCTCGGCAAGCTTGCGTTCGCTGTCCGACAGGGTGGCGGAGGAGAATTGCTGCGCAACCTTGACCGCCAGTTCGGAGCGGCTGTTCGGCGAGGGGTCCGACAGCAGCTTGGCAACGTCGTCCTTGGTGAGTTGGTCGCTCATGGGTCCCCGACCCTTTCCTGCCCCGGTTCGTCCCCCTTTCATCCTCGGGAACGAATGTATTCAGGTCATGATCGGACCAAAGCATTGAGCCTTTGTTAATGACGTTTCCCGGCGGCGAACCGGCGTTACCACCAGCCACCCGGGTGACGGTGGCGGCCAGGATGGCCGCCATGATGGCCGCCATGATGGCGATAGGATGGGCGGCCATAAACGACGGGCGGACCGTAATGGCGGTAATACGGGCCCTCGGCGTAGCCGTACCCATAGGAGCGGTGTCCATACCCATAGACGGGTCCGGGCGTTCCGGCGGCGACGTAGCAGCCGGACAGCAGTAACATGGACAGCGCGAGAAAGGACAGCGAGCGGGGCATCATATTTGGCGATCCTGTGCCAGGGCTGCCGGCCCGGCGAGCGGGCCGCACTGGAAGGATGAACGCCAAATCCGGAGAAATTATTCCGGTCGTGATCGATGGTGCCCGCGGTCAGCGCCGGGCTCAGCGCCGGGCGCGGCGGCCTTGCTTCTTCGGGGCGCCTTCGGGGATGCCGCGCCCCTGGCGGGCGGAACTGATGCCGATGCTGCCGGGCTGCTCCAGCCCCAGATCCATCGCCTCCAGCCGGCGGAGCTCGTCGCGCAGGCGGGCGGCCTCCTCGAACTCCAGATCGGCGGCGGCGGCCTTCATACGCTTTTCGAGGTCTGCCATGACCGACTTCAGATTGTGGCCGACCAGTTCCGTCGCGTTCAGGCCGGTCTTGACAGTGACGTGGTCGCCGCGCTCGTACACGCTCTCCAGGATGTCGCCGATGGCCTTTTTCACGGATTCCGGCGTGATGCCGTGCTCCAGATTGTACGCCTGCTGCTTCTCGCGGCGGCGGGCCGTCTCGTCGATGGCGTACTGCATGCTGCCGGTGATCTTGTCGGCGTAGAGGATCGCCCGGCCCTCCACGTTGCGCGCGGCGCGCCCGATGGTCTGGATCAGCGACGTCTTGGAGCGCAGATAGCCCTCCTTGTCCGCGTCCAGGATGGCGACCAGCGAGCATTCTGGAATGTCCAGCCCCTCGCGCAGCAGGTTGATGCCGACCAGCACGTCGTAGGCGCCCAGCCGCAGGTCGCGGATGATCTCGATGCGCTCCAGCGTCTCCACGTCGGAGTGGATGTAGCGCACCCGCAGGCCCGCCTCGTGCATGTATTCGGTCAGCGCCTCCGCCATCTTCTTGGTCAGGGTGGTGACCAGCACGCGGTTGCCCTTCGCGACCACCTCCTTGCACTCGTGGATCAGGTCGTCCACCTGGGTTTCGGTGGGGCGGACGATCACCTCCGGGTCGATCAGGCCGGTGGGGCGGACCACCTGTTCGGCGAAGACGCCGCCGGTGCGCTCCATCTCCCACGGGCCGGGGGTGGCGGAGACGAAGACCGTCTGCGGGCGCATGCCCTCCCACTCCTCGAACTTCAGAGGGCGGTTGTCCATGGCGCTGGGCAGGCGGAAACCGTATTCGGACAGCGTTTCCTTGCGCATCCGGTCGCCACGGTACATGCCGCCGATCTGCGGCACCATGACGTGGCTTTCGTCCACGATCAGCAGCGCGTCGCCCGGCAGATACTCGAACAGCGTCGGCGGCGGCTCGCCCGCCGCGCGGCCCGTCAGGTAGCGCGAATAGTTCTCGATACCGGCGCAGGCGCCGGTGGCGGCCATCATCTCGATGTCGAAAGTCGTGCGCTGCTCCAGCCGCTGCGCTTCCAGCAGCTTGCCCTGGGCGTTGAACTCCTCCAGCCGGGCCTTCAACTCGCGCTTGATCTGCTCGATGGCCTGGTTGAGCGTCGGCTTGGGCGTCACATAGTGACTGTTCGGATAGACGCGCACCGCCTCCAGCGAGGCGACCTTCTCGCCGGTCAGCGGGTCGATCTCATGGATGCCCTCGATCTCGTCGCCGAACAGCGAGATGCGCCACGCGCGGTCTTCCATGTGGGCGGGGAACAGCTCCACCGTATCGCCGCGGACCCGGAACAGGCCGCGCCCGAAGGCCGCGTCGTTGCGCTTGTACTGAAGCTCGGTCAGCTTGCGCAGCAGGTCGGGCTGGGCGATCACCTCCCCCTTGCGCAGATCGACCGTCATTTCCGAATAGGTTTCGACCGAGCCGATGCCGTAGATGCAGGACACCGACGCCACGATGATGACGTCGTCCCGCTCCAGCAGCGCCCGCGTGGCCGAGTGGCGCATGCGGTCGATCTGCTCGTTGATCGAGGATTCCTTCTCGATGTAGGTGTCGGTGCGCGGAACGTAGGCTTCCGGCTGGTAGTAATCGTAGTAGGAGACGAAGTATTCCACCGCGTTGTTCGGGAAGAAGGACTTCATCTCTCCATAGAGCTGCGCCGCCAGCGTCTTGTTCGGGGCGAGGACCAGGGTCGGGCGCTGGATGTTCTGGATGACGTGCGCCATGGTGAAGGTCTTGCCGGAGCCCGTGACGCCGAGCAGCACCTGATCCTTTTCCCCCGCGCGCAGCCCTTCGGTCAGTTCCCCGATGGCGCGCGGCTGGTCGCCGGAGGGATTGAACTCCGACACCAGTTCGAACTTCTTGCCCGCCTCCAGCTTGGGCAGGGACTTCTGCGGGAGGGCGGTCAGGACAGGGTGGGACATGGAGAAGCGCTCGCGCCAGGGGTACGGAACGGGAACCGAGTATATGGCGGCGATAGATAACGGATACCAGGATAGAATCTCATTGATCATATGCCATTTTCAGCATAATCAGTACGGAGATGAACGCCATGGGCATTTAGGCCCGGGTTGTGAGGGCATTGCCCCAGGTCATCATGAAAAAATTATCTGGCAAATTCGCCAGATAATCAGACCTGGAGCTGATATGATGGAAAAGAAATTTGAAAGGCATGTACTTTGGATCAGTAGAGCAAAAGAAGATTTAATTGAATTCCCTGATCAGATCAAGAAAACATTCGGTTATGCTGTTCACTTGGCACAAATCGGCCTAAAACATGAACAAGCTAAACCACTGCACGGCTTTGGTGGGGCTTCCGTGTTGGAGGTGGTGGAAGATCACCGGGGCGACACATACCGAGCAGTCTATACAGTGCGATTCGAGGATGCGGTGATCGTACTTCATGCCTTCCAAAAGAAGTCCAAACGAGGGATTGCCACACCGGCCCACGAGATCGACCTGATTCGGAAGCGGTTGAAGCTGGCTGAGGAGTTGTACGTGCAATGGAAGACAGGAAAACGGAAGCCGAGATAACACTCGTCGAAGGAAGCGGAAACATCTTTGCAGACCTGAACGTTGCCGGTGCCGAGGAAACCATGGCAAAGGCACGGCTGGCCGGGCAGATCGCGTTGGCGATCCGTGACCTCGATCTAACGCAGACGCAGGCGGCAGAGCGCATGGGTCTGGATCAACCCAAGGTCTCTGCGCTAATGCGCGGGAAACTAGCGGGCTTCTCGATTGAGCGGTTGGTACGTGGGCTCGTGGCACTGGATCGCGATGTGGAGATCACCGTTCGGCCGAAGCCAGACACGCGTGATCACGCACGAGTTATGGTGGCGGAGCGTTAGCTGCCCCCCCGCTGAGCGGGGGGAGGGAGAAATGGGCGCCCGCCTTAACCGCGCACCAGCGCGTCGTAGTCCTTCACCAGCGTCTCGCAGACGCGGCCCGGCGTGAAGCGGTGGTCGCCGATCTGGCCGACCGGGGTCACTTCCGCGGCGGTGCCGGTCAGGAAGACCTCCTGGGTGTTCGCCAGTTCGTCGGGCTGGATGTGGCGCTCGATCACCTCGATGCCGCGGGCCTTGGCGAGGTCGATCACCGTGCGCCGGGTGATGCCGTCCAGGAAGCAGTCGGGCTTCGGCGTGTGGATCTTGCCGTCCATCACCAGGAACAGGTTCGCCCCGGTCGCCTCCGCCAGATAGCCGCGGTAGTCGAGCATCAGCGCGTCCTGGTAGCCCTTGGCCTCCGCCTCGTGCTTGGACAGGGTGCAGATCATGTAGAGGCCCGCCGCCTTCGACGCGGTGGGCGCCATGTCCGGGGCCGGGCGGCGCCAGGGAGCCCACATCAGCCTGATGCCGGCCATCTTCGCCTCGGGGCTGAAATAGCTCGGCCACTGCCAGACGGCGATGGCGACGTGGATGCGGCTGGCCTGCGCCGCCACGCCCATCATCTCGCTGCCGCGCCACGCCACCGGGCGGACATAGGCGTCGGCGAAGCCCATCGCCTTCACCGTCTCGTTCGTCGCCGCGTCGATCTCCGCCACCGAATAGGGAAGCTCGAAGCCCAGGATGCGGGCTGAGGCGGCCAGACGCTCGCTGTGCTCGGTCAGCTTGAAGACCTTGCCGTTGTAGACGCGCTCGCCCTCGAACACGCAGCTTCCGTAATGCAGGCCGTGCGACAGGACGTGCAGGTTCGCTTCGCGCCACGGCACCAGCGCGCCATCGTACCAGATCACGCCGTCGCGGTCGTCGAAGGGAAGGATGGTCATGGCGGTTCCTACCTTGGTCTTTGGCCCGTTGTTCGGGACTTGGATTGGAATTGTCGAAAGCCGCCCTTGTTTCGCGGCCTTTGTTCGTTTATGTCTGTCTTATTGACCCATTTGTAACGAATCGCACCGATCACGTCAACATGGCTGACATAAAAGCGGGCGTGAACCAGCTTTTCCTGCGCGAAGAGGAACTTCGCACAGGCATGGAGCTGCTGTTCTACGCCTATCGGGAATTCACCGCGGAGCCGGACGAGATCCTGGCGCAGATCGGCTTCGGCCGGGCGCATCACCGCGTCATCTATTTCGTCGGGCGCTACCCGAAGATCACCGTGTCGGAGCTTCTGGCGATCCTCAAGATCACCAAGCAGAGCCTGTCGCGCGTGCTGGGGGAACTGGTCCGGCAGGAATTCATCCACCAGCAGACCGGCGTGCGCGACCGGCGGCAGCGTCTGCTGGAGCTGACGGAAAAAGGCGTGGAGCTGGAGCGCCAGCTTTCAGAGACGCAGCGGCAGCGGATCGCCCGCGCCTACCGGATGGCAGGGGCGGAGGCCGTGGAGGGCTTCCGCAAGGTGATGCTGGGGATGATGGACGAGGAAGACCGGGTGAAGTTCGCACCGCCGGTTCCGGCCCGGCTCGCCGCCGTGAAGCGGTAGGAACCGGGCCCCGAACCGGTTGGGGGGTCAGTCCTTCGCCGGGGCGGACGCCGCAGCGGGGGCGGGGGCCGCATCCGCCGCCGGCGCGATGTCGGTGTTGTTGGCGGCACCCTCCGCCCCGTCCTTGCCGGCGGCGTTGGCCGCGCCGCGGCGGCGGAAGGATGTGCGCTTGTACACCACGCTGTCGGAAGACCCCGGCGGGCAATGAACGATTTTGCCCCCCTTCGCAAGAAACTCGCGGGTCATGGAGTCGAGCTCGTTCCGATCCGCGCTGCGGTTATCGGATGTCATGCATGCCTCCTGTGATCGTCATCGTGCCCCATGGCACCAGCCGGACGGCCCCGTCGGCCCATGGAGCATGCGTTTCTTTTGTGAAGCGATCGTGACAGGGTTGGGGGCGACCGGCCCCCAAAGACGGCCCCGAAAAAAATCAGACGGCCTTCAGGTTGGCCGCGGCGCTCTTGCCCTTCTTGGGGTCGCGCTGGAGTTCGTAGTCCAGCTTCTGGCCTTCATGGATATTGATGCCCGACCGCTCCACGGCGGAGATGTGGACGAACACGTCGGCCGTGCCGTCGTCCGGCTGGATGAAGCCGTAGCCCTTGGTGGTGTTGAACCATTTCACGGTTCCAGTAGCCATCTGGCAATTCCTTGAACGAGGTTGCCCACGGCGCTCCTGCCGCGGGTTTACATCAAATCACCGAGGGGAAGGACCAGACGCAGCGACCTGCAGGCGGACCGTGGACCCAAAGAAATTCGACCCGTCTCAGGTGGGGACGGAAAGGCCGCGATGCAACCCGAACCCTTCGGCCAAAGCCCGGCGCACCTGTTTCGACTCACGACTTTTGACTCTTTCGGCCACATCGACCCTGCCCTTCGGCGGAGTTGTCCCGGGTTTGTTGCTTAGCCCATAGTTTCATCGCTTCGATTCTTTTGTCTTACGCTTTCCGAAATGGAGCCGGCGGAATGCAGCGCGCCCATCTCGTGGCCGCTTTCCTGATCTTCGTCGTCCTGTGCGTCGGCGTGTCCGCCCTGTCGGTGTCGCGCGACCGCCACGCCACGCTGGAACAGGCCCGCCGCGAATTCGCCGCCACCGTCCATCTCCTGGACGAACAGGCAAGCCGCGCCATCGAATCGGGGGATGCCCAGTTGCGCATGCTGCTGGACGCTCTGGAACGGTGGGACCGCCGCGATTCCATCCAGGGGCAGCGCATCCAGGCCGCGATGCGCGCACGCGCGGAGCGCCTGCCGCAGATCGGCGGCATCTGGGTGCTCGACGCGCAAGGCCGGCTGCTGCTGGACGGCGCGGAACACCCGGCCCCGCCGCGCGACCTGTCCGGACGGGACTACGCCCAGGCCCACATGAAGGCCACGCAGGGGCCGCCGCCAGGGCTCCATGTCGGTTTCCACCTGCCCGGCCCCACCATCAGCCAGGGGCGCTTCACCATCAGCCGGGCCTTGCGCGACGAGGAGGGAACCTTGCTGGCCATCGCGGTGGCGGGCATCCGGAACGCCTATTTCTCGCGGCTGCACAGGGAGCCCGACCGGGGCGAGGGGCCGCGGCTGGCCCTGTTCACCAGCGGCAGGGAGAAGCTGGCGGAATGGCCGCCGGACAGCGCCGTCGTCCCGCCCACCGCCGCCTGGCCCCAGCCCTGGGACCCGCCGGACAGCCCGGCGGTGGTGGAGGGCAGGCAGATCACAGCGGCCCGGATGCTGACCGGCCTGCCGATCGTGGCGGTGGCGAGCCGCCCCCTGTCCGACGTGCTGGCGCCCTGGCAGGAGCGCGCCCTGTGGACCGCGGCGATCAGCGGCGGCATCCTGGTCGGCGCCACCCTGATGTTCGTCTTCGCCCTGTCGGGTACCCGGCGGGAGGAGGCCATCCGGGCCGAACTGCTGCGCGCGAACCAGAGCTTGGACGAGCGCGTCCGCCTGCGCACGGAGGAGCTGGAACAGGCCCTGCGCAGCGCGGAGACGGCCAGCCTCGCCAAGATGAAGGTGCTGGCGACCGTCAGCCATGACCTGCGCCAGCCCTTGCAGGGATTGGCCGCCTTCCACGAACTGCTGCTGAAGGAGGCACCGAACCCGACGCTCCGGCAGTTGGGCGCCATGGCCACCGCGTCGCTTCAGGCCGGGCAGAGGCTGCTTGACGATCTGCTGACCCTGTCGCGGCTGGAGGCCGGCGTGGTGCCGGTGGAAATCGGATTCTTCCCGCTCGCCCCGCTGCTGGAGCAGCTGGCCGCCGAATTGCGGACCGAGGCCGAGGGCAAGGGCCTGCGGCTGACCGTGATGCCCACCGCCGCCTGGGTGCGCAGCGATCCCGCGCGGCTCCAGCCGATCCTGCGCAACCTGCTGTCCAACGCCGTCAAATACACGACGCGCGGCGGCGTGATGGTCGGGGTGCGTCGCCGCGGCGATGCGGTGCGGGTGGAGATCTGGGACAGCGGCCAGGGCATCGCCGCGGCGGAACTCGGCACGATCTGGGAGGAATTCTACCAGATCGGCAACCCCGCCCGCGACGGGTCGCGCGGCGCCGGTCTGGGCCTGTCCATCGTGGAGCGCACGGCCCGCCTGCTCGGCCACCCGCTGGACGTCCGGTCGCGGGCCGGCTGCGGGTCCGTCTTCGCGGTCACCCTGCCCCGCGCCCCCGCCCCCGCCGTTCCGCCCTGCGCGGCGGAGCCTCAAACGGCGGCGGCGTCCGCGGCGGAACCGACGCCCTCCGTCCGCTCCGCCGGGCGCCTGTCCGGGCAGCGGGTGCTGGTGGTCGAGGACGATCCGCTGCAACGCAACTCCCTGACGTTGCTGCTGGAGCAGGCCGGGGCCGGGGTGATGGCGGCGGACAGCTTCGATTCCGCCCTCGCCTCCACCCAGGCCGCGCTTCAGGCCCCCTCGGCGATTCTCAGCGACTACCGGCTGCCCGGCGGAACGGACGGGCTGAGCGGCATCCAGACCATTCGCAGGGTTCTGGGACGGGATGTTCCCGCGGTTCTGCTGACGGGGGAGCTGTCCGCCGACCTCGTGCGCGCCGCCAGGGACGCGGGTTGCCTCGTGCTGGCCAAGCCCGCCCCGCCCAACCGCATCCTGTCCACCCTGGCGGAACTGACCGCGGGCGCCGATGCCACGGCATGACCGGCGCCGCTTCCCTTGGTTCACCGCGCGCGGTTGCGCTACAGTCGCGCCATGACCGAAGAAGACCAGCCCCATATCCTGGTCGTCGATGACGACACCCGCCTGCGCGAACTGCTGCGCAAGTATCTTGCCGGCAACGGATTCCTGGTGAGCACCGCGAAGGACGCCGCGGACGCGCGGGCCAAGCTGGCCGGGCTCGCCTTCGACCTGCTGGTGCTCGACATCATGATGCCGGGCGAAACCGGGCTGGAGCTGACCGAATCGCTGCGGCGGGAGCGTGACCTGCCCATCCTGCTGCTGACCGCGCGGGGCGAGCCGGACGACCGCATCGCCGGGCTGGAGGCCGGGGCCGACGATTATCTCGCCAAGCCCTTCAATCCGCGCGAACTGCTGCTGCGCATCAATTCCATCCTGCGCCGTCAGGCCAGCCGTCCGGCGGACCCGGCGCCGCCGCAGCCGGTGAAGCTCGGCCCGATGATCTACCTGCCCGACCGCGACGAGTTGCGGGCGGGCGAAGAGGTGATCCGCCTGACCACGGCGGAGGCCGGGCTGCTGCGCGTGCTGGCCGCCTCCCCCGGCACCATCTTCTCGCGCGAGGAGTTGACGGAGCGCAGCAAGGTCGCCGGCAACGCCCGCACCATCGACGTGCAGGTGACCCGCCTGCGCCGCAAGATCGAGCCCGACCCGCGGGAGCCACGCTACCTCCACACGGTGCGCGGCGAGGGTTATGTGTTGAGGCCGGACCCGTAAGAAGGGCGGCTGGAGGACCAGGGACATGACCACCGACACCGCCGCCGGACCGATGCCGCTGCCGCGCCGGGAGAAGACGGGGCTGCTGAAGCGGTTCCTTCCCCGGACGCTGTTCGGGCGGTCGCTGCTGATCATCGTGACGCCGGTCATCCTGGCCCAGGCGGTGGCGACCTGGATCTTCTACGACCGGCATTGGGACACCATGACGAACCGGCTGGCCTTCGCGGTGGCCGGCGACATCGCCATGGTCATCGGCATGCTGGAGCACGACCCGACGCCGGAAGGCCGCAACTGGACCCTGGCCGCCACCGCCCGCAGCACCGACCTGATCGTGACGCTGGAGCCCGGCAGCACCCTGCCCGAAAATCCGCCGAAACTGCGCGGCATGCTGGAGAACACGCTCAGCAAGGCGCTGCACGAGCGGGTGCGGCGGCCCTTCGCCATCAACACCCGCATCACCCGCGAGTGGTACGAGATCCGCGTGCAGATGCCGGACGGCGTGCTTTCGGTGATGTCGCCGGAACGCCGCCTGTTCAGCCCGACCAGCTACATCTTCATCCTGTGGATGGTCGGCTCCGCCCTGGTGCTGTTCACCGTCGCCATCATCTTCATGCGCAACCAGATCCGCCCCATCAAGCGGCTGGCCGCCGCGGCGGACGCGCTGGGCAAGGGCCGCGACGTTCGCAACTTCAAGCCGGAAGGCGCCACCGAGGTGCGGCAGGCCGCCGTCGCCTTCCTGCGCATGCGTGAACGCATCCAGCGCCAGATCACCCAGCGGACGGAGATGCTGGCCGGCGTCAGCCACGACCTGCGCACGCCGCTGACCCGCATGAAGCTGGCGCTCGACATGATGGGCGACGGGCCGGAGGTCGAGGAACTGCTGACCGACGTCTCCGAAATGGAAACGATGATCGAAGGCTATCTGGCCTTCGCCCGCGGCGAGGGGACGGAGGCCGTGCAGCCGACAGACCTGTCCCGCATCCTGAACGAGGTGGTGTCCGGCGTCCGCCGCGAGGGGGCGGAGGTGGCTCTGGCGGCGCCGGACGGGCTGACCCTGCCGCTGCGCCCCAACGCGACCCGCCGCTGCCTCGCCAACCTGCTGTCCAACGCGCGGCGCCACGGCAGCCGCATCTGGGTGCGGGCGGAGCGGCAGGTCGGCTTCATCGACATTCTGGTCGAAGACGACGGGCCGGGCATCCCGCAGGGGTTCCGCGAGGAGGTGTTCAAGCCCTTCTTCCGCCTGGACAGTTCCCGCAACCAGGCGACGGGCGGGGTCGGGCTGGGGCTGACCATCGCCCGCGACGTGGCCCGCAGCCACGGCGGCGACATCACGCTCGGCGACAGCCCCTACGGCGGCCTGCGCGTTCATATCCGCCTGCCGGTGTGAATTTCCCGAGGAGGCCGCCATGACCATCAGCCCGGACGAGACCCGCCTCATGGACGTGCTGCAAGGCGGGCGCTGCTTCTACTGCGGGGAGCCGGTGGGGACCAAGGCGACCTTCGACCATCTGATCCCGCTCGCCTACGGCGGCATCGACGAGGCCGCGAACGTCGTCCTGGCGCATCGCCGCTGCAACCAGCGCAAGGCGGACCGCCTGCCCACGGCGGAGGAGATCGAACGCTTCGCCACCCAGCGCCGCCGCAGCCGCCTGGGCATCTGGCCGCCCCTGCTGGCCCTGCTGGACGCCGAACCCGGCGACGAGTGGATGACCGTCGCCCGCGCCATCGCCGGCCTGAGAGGCCCCTGAAGTCCTTTCCACCATGCCCACTTGACGGCGCTTCTGCCTTCTGGCCCGATCATGGGAACCACGAACAGGTTTCATTCGGGCACTGATTAAAACAGGGACAGGGAGCGTTTGATGACGGATCGGTACGACGTCGTGATCGTCGGCGGTGGTGTGATGGGTTGCGCGGTCGCCTATTTCCTGGCGAACGACCCCGGATTCGGCGGCAGCGTGGCGGTGGTGGAGCGGGACCCGACCTATCAGCGCGCTTCCTCCGCCCTGTCGGCCAGTTCGATCCGGCAGCAATTCTCGACTCCGGCGAACATCGCCCTGTCGCAGTTCGGCCTGTCCTTCATCCGCAACGCGACGGAACATCTGTCCGTCGATGGCGATGCGGTGGATCTCGGCTTGCGGGAGCCGGGCTATCTCTATCTGGCGACCGGGGCCGGGGCGGACATCCTGCGCCGGAACAACGCCATTCAGGTTTCCTGCGGCGCCGACGTGGCGCTGCTGTCGCCGGAGGAAATGACCGCCCGCTTCCCCTGGCTGTCGGTGGAGGGGATCGCGCTCGGCTCGCTGGGCCTGTCGGGAGAAGGCTGGTTCGACGGCTACAGCCTGATGCAGGCGTTCCGCCGAAAGGCCAAGGCGCTGGGTGTCACCATGATCGCCGGGGAGGCCGCGGGCATCGAGACCGCCGGCGGCAAGGTCACCGCGGTTCGGCTGGCCGATGGGCAGCGGCTGTCCTGCGGGGTGGCGGTCAACGCCGCCGGGCCGCAGGCGCGCCGCATCGCCACCATGGCCGGTGTGGAACTGCCGGTGTCGGCGCGCAAGCGCTGCGTCTTCGTGTTCGACTGCCGCGAGGAGCTTCCCGGCTGTCCGCTGGTCATCGACCCGTCCGGCGTCTGGTTCCGGCCCGAGGGCAAGCAGTTCATCTGCGGCGCCCCGCCGCCCGCCGACCGCGATCCCGACACCGACGACCTGACGGTGGAGCACGATCTGTTCGAGGAGATGATGTGGCCGGCGCTGGCCGAGCGTGTCCCCGCCTTCGAGGCGATCAAGGTCACCAACGCCTGGGCCGGCTTCTACGAATACAACGAGATCGACCAGAACGCCGTCATCGGGCCGCATCCGGAGCTTCGCAACTTCCTGTTCTGCAACGGCTTCAGCGGCCACGGCCTGCAACAGGCGCCGGGTGCCGGGCGCGGGCTGGCGGAGTTGATCGCCACCGGCGCCTACCGCAGCCTGAACCTGTCGGCCTTCGCCTACGAGCGCTTGGTGGAGAACCGCCCCCTGCTGGAGACCAACGTGATTTGATGGAACGGGCGCAAGCCCGGCCGGTTGATGGGGTGAGCATTCCGAACGGAGCATGAGGCCCCGCGATGAAGCAGCCCCACACCGAAGAATCCGTCAAGCACACCGACGACCAGCAGAACACCGGCAACCACAAGAAGCCGGATGCCCCCGACGCCAAGGGTGCCGACCGCTTCGGCGGCACCCGCAAGGGTGCGGAGAACGTGGAGGCGCCGAAAAAGTGATCCGCGGCGGAGGGGCTTGCACCGGCGGGGGAGGACGTGCCACACCCCCAGGCGCGTCCTTCCCAATCAGGCCGGGTGTCCCCTCCCATGGCCCACGCCATGTTCAAACGCTACAAGATCCTGTTCACCCGCCCCCTGCCCGGCCTGCGACCGGGACGGCCCGAGCGCGACGCCATGGTGGAGCGGGTCAAACGCTTCGCCAGCCAGAACGGCATGGCCGGCGATCTGCACGCCATCGCCCCCAACGCCGGTTTCGGCATCCTGGAAATCCAGTGCACGGACAAGCTGGCCCGCCGGCTGAGCGACCTGTCCGAGGTCGAGTCCGTGTTGGAGGCGTAAGCGTCCTCTACCTCCCGTTCAGGTGAGGAACGATCGGCTTGCGGCGGCGGCACAACGGGCCATTTCCACTGTTTCACAGCAGAGACGCCGTCAGGAGCCTGCCTTCATGAATCCCCGGTTGCTCGCCGAGGTGCTGGAGCCCGTGCTGAACGCCGCGGAGAAGGACGACGCGGCGATGCTCGATGCCGTCAACCTGTCGGCGGAGGCGCTGGCCGCGCTCGGCGCCATCATCCTCGACCGCAACGGACGCCCGGCGGACGGCGTATCCGACGAACGCGCGGTGGTCGCCGCGCTGAACACGCACGCCCACACGCTGATGCAGTGCGGGCGCCTCGACGACGTGGTGGAGGCGCTGCAACTGGCCGAACGGATCGGTCGCCTGAGCCGCCTGCCCCACCATCCTCGCATGTCCGACGGCTAGCCACCTACGGTCAGGCGGGAGGAACACCGCACCGTACCCGTTGTTGTGCGAGCCGTGCCGCCAACAGGGGAGACGTGCCTTGCCGACAGCGCCTGAACCGAACGCCTTTCCCGGCCCCATCGAGGGCGAGGCCCTGTCCCTGCTTCAGGACAACCTGCTTCCCGGCTTCCTGACCGGACGGCGCTGGTACGCCGCCAAGGACGCCGGTACGCCCAGCGTGCGCATCGTCGATGCGCTGCCCCTTCCGCTCGCCTCCGGCTCCGCCCAGCTTTGCCTGCTGCGGGTGGAGCCGCCGGGGCGGGAGCCGCAGTTCTACCAGCTTCCCCTCGTGCTCGACCGCGGCGGCAAGGCCGACGGCGACGACCCCTTCACCATCGCCGGACCCGACGCGCTGCCCTGGGCCGGCAGTCTGCGCGACGGCTACGGCGACGAGGAAGTCGTGCGCGCCCTCCTCGACGGCATCCGCAGGGGTGGGGAGAGGGGCGGACTGCGCTTCGGACGCAGCCGCGCTTTCGATGCCGTGAAAGGCGCGCTGAACGGCGGCGCCCCGCTGCGCTGGACAGGAACGGAGCAGTCCAACACCTCCATCCGCGTCGGCGATTCCGCGATCCTGAAAGGGTTGCGGAAGCTGGAATCCGGCATCCATCCGGAACTGGAGGTCGGGCGCTTCCTGACCGAGGTCGCCGGCTTCCGCAACACCCCCGCCCTGCTGGGCTGGGTGGAGCGCACGGGCGAGGGGAACGCCATCACCCTGTGCATCCTGCAAGAGTTGATTCCCGACGCCCGCGATGCCTGGAGCCATGTCACCGATTGCCTGAGGGAGCGCGTCGAACGCTTCGACGACAGGGCGGACGACATCGCCCTGATGACCGTCATGCGCCGGCTGGGCCGACGCACGGCGGAGATGCACCGGGCGCTCGCCACCCCCGGCGGCGACCGCGCCTTCACGCCGGAACCGGTGACGCCCGCCATGCTGCGCGGCTGGGCGGACGGGGTGCGCGGCCTCGCCCGCCGCGTGCTGGGCCAGTTGCGCGGCGCCATCCCCCGGCTGGACGGGACGGTCGCGCCCTACGCCGCCTCCCTGGCCGACAGCGAGGCCACGGTGATGCGCCAGATCGAGGCGCTGACGCCGCCGCGCGGTGACTTCCACGCCATGCGCCTGCACGGAGACTATCATCTGGGGCAGGTGCTCGCCGGCAAGGACGACCTGTTCATCGTCGATTTCGAGGGCGAGCCCATGCGCCCGCTGGCGGAGCGGCGGGCCAAGCACTGCATCCTGCGCGACGTGGCGGGGATGTTGCGCTCCATCACCTACGCCGCCGCCGGGGCGCGGGCCGCCTTGCCCGAAACCCTTGACGAGACGGCGCGCGGCGCCCGCACCGCCTGGCTGAACTGGTGGGAGGGGGAAGCCGCCGCCGCCTTCGTCGCCGGCTACCGCGAGGCCATCGGGGATTGTCCGGGCTGGCCCGCCGATCCCGCCACGGCGACGCAGCTTTTGAAACTCTTCCTGCTGGAAAAGGCCCTCTACGAGATCGGCTACGAGTTGGCGAACCGGCCCGACTGGCTGGCGATCCCGCTGGCCGGGGCCATCGGCATTCTGGAGGCCGACGCCGGGCCGGACGTGGCGGACCGCGCGCCCGGTCCGGTCGGGCTGGCCGCTCCCGGCGCCACCCGCATCGGAGAGGCGCACGCCCACGCCATGCCCTTCGGCGCGCAGGTTCAGCCCGACGGCTCCGTCCGCTTCACCCTGTGGGCTCCGGGGGCCGAACGGGTCTCGCTGTGGCTGGAGGACACCCAGGCCCTGCTGCCCATGGCGAGGCGAGGCGACGGCTGGTTCGAATGGACCACCGCCCAGGCGCAGGCGGGCAGCCTCTACCGGTTCGCGCTGGCGGACGGACTGCATGTGCCCGACCCGGCTTCCCGCCACCAGCCGGGGGACGTGCATGGGCCGAGCGAGGTCATCGACCCGACCGTCTACCGCTGGGCCGACGCCGCCTGGACCGGGCGCCCCTGGCACGAGACGGTGCTGTACGAGTTGCATGTCGGCACCTTCACGGAGGAAGGCACCTTCCGCGCCGCCATCGACAGGCTCGACCACCTCGTGGAACTGGGCGTCACCGCCATCGAACTGATGCCGGTGGCCGATTTTCCCGGCACGCGCAATTGGGGCTATGACGGGGTGCTGCCCTATGCGCCCGACGCCGCCTATGGCCGCCCGGAGGATCTGAAGGCGCTGGTGGACGCCGCCCACGCCCGCGGGCTGATGGTCCTCCTGGATGTCGTCTACAACCATTTCGGGCCGGAGGGGAATTACCTCCACGCCTATGCCCCGGCCTTCTTCACCGACCGGCACAAGACGCCATGGGGCGACGCCATCAACGTGGACGGGCCGCGCAACGCCACCGTGCGCGACTATTTCATCCACAACGCGCTCTATTGGATCGAGGAATTCCACATGGACGGGCTGCGCTTCGACGCGGTTCACGCCATCCTCGACGACAGCGACAAGCAGTTCCTTCAGGAGCTGGCGGAGCGCGTGCAGGACGCCGTGCGGGGCCGCCGCCACGTCCATCTGGTGCTGGAGAACGACGAGAACGAAGCCCACCTGCTGGACCGCCATCCGGAGGGCGACCCGCGCTGGCACACCGCGCAGTGGAACGATGACCTGCATCACGGCCTGCACGCCTGGGCGTCCGGCGAGTCCGGCGGCTACTACGCCGATTATGCGGGCGACGCGGTGAAGCTGGCCCGCGCCGTGGCGGAGGGCTTCGCCTTCCAGGGGCATGCCTCCTCCTACCGCGGGGGCGGGGCGCGCGGTGAGCCGTCGGCGCATCTGCCGCCGACCGCCTTCGTCACCTTCATCCAGAATCACGACCAGATCGGCAACCGCGCCTTCGGGGAGCGGATCACCCGCTTCTCCCGGCCCGAGGCGGTGCGGGCGGCCGCCGCGCTCTATCTGCTGGGACCGGGCATCCCGATGCTGTTCATGGGCGAGGAGTGGGCGTCCGACCGGCCCTTCCCCTTCTTCTGCGACTTCGCCGACGAACTGGCCGAGGCCATCCGCAACGGCCGGCGGGAGGAGTTCGCCAAGTTCCCCGAATTCCAGGACCCGGCGGTGCGCGACCGCATCCCCGACCCGACCGCGCTCGACACCTTCCTTTCCGCCAAGCTGGATTGGAACAACCGCAACAAGGGCGAGCATGGGGAATGGCTGGACTGGTACCGCCGCATCCTGGCCGTGCGCCGAAAGGACGTCGCGCCCCGGCTGGAGAACGCGCCGGGGGACGCCGCGTCCCATGGGGTGATCGACGGGCGGGGCGTCCGCGTCTGCTGGCGGCTGGGCGACGGCAGCCGTCTGCATCTGCTCGCCAACCTGTCCGACGCGCCCGTGCGGGGCATGGGCGAGGCGCCGGGCCGCGTCCTGTGGACGGAAGGGCAAGGGCTGCATGGCGGCACGCTCGCGCCGCTGTCCGTCCTCTGGACCATCGAGGAGACGACGGCGCTCGACCGGCTCGCCGAACGCATGGGGATCGAGACTCACTATTCCGACGCCTCGGGCAAGACCGTTCACGCATCGGAGGGCACCGTGCGCGCCCTGCTGAGGGCCATGGAGGTGGACACCGGCGACCCGGCGAAGGCGCTGGCGGCCCTGGACCGGCGCGAACTGGCCAGCCCCCTGCCCCCGGTGGCGGTGCTGCGGATCGACCGCCCGCCCTTCGCCGTCACCGCCACGCTGCCGGAAGGCGCCGGGGCGCTGCGCTGGACCCTGACGCTGGAGGACGGGAGCAGCCGGACCGGCGAAGCCGATTTCGGCGACCTGCCGCTGGTCCGCAAGGCGGGGGCCGAGGGGCGGCCGTTCGAGACGCGGCGCCTCGACCTCGGCGCGGTTCCGGCGATCGGCTATCACCGGCTGCGTCTTGATGTGGACGGAATGCGGGCGGAGTCTCCGGGGCTGGAGATGCCGGTCATCGCCGCCCCCGCCGCCTGCCACCTGCCCGCCCCGCTCCAGATGGGCGAGCGGATCTGGGGCTTGTCGGTGCAACTTTACGCCCTGCGCTGCGCCGGGGATTGGGGGATCGGCGATTTCGGCGATCTCGCCAGCCTGGCCGAGATGGCGGCGGCGCGCGGAGCGGGAATCGTCGGGCTGAACCCGCTGCACGCCCTGTTCCTCGACCAGCCGGATCGGGCCAGCCCCTATTCCCCGGCCAGCCGCCTCTATCTGAATCCGCTCTACATCGACGTGCTGGCGGTGCCGGAGCTGATGGACTGCGCCGAAGCCCGCGACCGGATCGCGTCGGCTGACTTCATCCGCACGGTGCAGGCGGCGGAAAGCGCCCCGCTGGTCGATTACGCCGCCGTGGCGGCGCTGAAGCTGCCGCTTCTGGAACGGCTGTTCGTCCATTTCCAGCGGCAGGGCAGCGAGGAGCGGCGGCAGGCCCTGGCCGCCTTCCGGGCCGAGCTGGGCGACGGGCTGGAACGGTTCTGCACCTTCCAGGCCCTGCGCGAGCGCTTCGCGAAAGACGGCAGGCCCGACTGGCGCCGATGGCCGGAGGAGTTCCGGGAGGCCGCCTCCCCCGCCGTCCGCCGCTTCGCGGAGGAACGGCGGGAGCGCATCGGCTTCTTCGTCTGGCTGCAATGGCTGGCCGACGGCCAGTTGCGCGCCGCGGCGAATCGGGCGCGGGAGCGCGGCATGGCGGTGGGCCTCTTCCGCGACCTCGCCGTCGGGGCGGACAGCGGCGGGGCGGAGACCTGGGCCGACCCCCATGTGGTGGTGGCGAAGGCCCATGTCGGCGCCCCGCCCGACCTGTTCAACCCCGCCGGCCAGGACTGGGGCCTGCCGCCCTTCCATCCCCAGGCGCTGCGCGAGGGCGGCTATGCCCGCTTCATCGAGCTTCTGCGCGCCAACATGCGCCACGCCGGGGCGCTGCGCATCGACCACGCCATGGCGCTCCAGCACGTCTATTGGATAGCGGAGGGGCATCCGCCCTCCGAAGGGGCCTATGTCGCCTACCCGATGGACGACCTCCTCGGAATCCTGGCCCTGGAGAGCCAGCGCAACCGTTGCCTTGTCGTCGGCGAGGATCTCGGCACGGTGCCGGAGGGATTCCGAGAGCGCATGGCGGAGGCGGGTGTCCTGAGTTACCGGGTGATGTTCTTCGAATGGACCGAAGACGGCGGCTTCCGCGGTCCCGACGATTATCCCTACGCGGCGCTCGCCACGGTGGGCAGCCACGACCTCGCCACACTGCGCGGCTGGTGGGAGGGGAACGACATCACGCTGAAGGAGGAACGCGGGCTGTACCCCGCGGAGGGCGAATCCGGGCGCCAGCGCGACCGCCGCAAGGCCGAACGCGCCCGCCTGCTGGAAGCGTTGGCCGACGCCAACCTGCCCCTTCCCGCCAGCTTCGGTCCCGACAGCCCCTATGCCGAGGCGCTGGGCCATGCGGTCCACGCCTTCCTGGCGCGCACCGGGTCCGCCATCGCCATGGTCCAGATGGACGACCTGACCGCCGAGCGTGAGCAGGTGAATCTGCCGGGCACGGTGGATCAGTACCCCAACTGGCGCCGCAAGCTTCGCCTCCGGCTGGAGGACATGGCCGACTGCCCGCAGGCCGGCGCCATCGCCGCCATCATGGCCGCCGCCCGCCCCGCCGCGGTGGCCTCCCGTCCCTCTCCCGCCCCGGAAGAGGATGGCCGCGGAGCGGCCGGGTGAGGGGTTCGTGTTTTTCCCGATCCAGGAGATCAACCCATGGCGGCGGATGCCGAGAAGCCGATCCCCCTGGCCACCTACCGCGTGCAGCTTCGCGCCGAGTTCGGGTTCGACCGCACCGCCGGCATCGCCGACTATCTGGCACGGCTGGGCGTCAGCCATCTCTACGCCTCGCCCTACACGAAGGCGCGGCCCGGCAGCACCCACGGCTACGACATCGTGGACCACAACGCCCTGAACCCGGAGCTGGGCAGCGAGGAGTCCTTCCACGGCATGGTGGAGGCGCTGAAGCGAAACGGGCTGGGCCAGATCCTCGACTTCGTGCCGAACCACATGGGCGTCGGCGGGTCGGACAACGGTTGGTGGCTGGACGTGCTGGAATGGGGGCCGGACAGCCCCTACGCCGGTTACTTCGACATCGAGTGGGAACCGGACCGCCGCTATCTGCACGGCAAGGTTCTGGTGCCCCTGCTGGGCGACCAGTTCGGCGCGGTGCTGGAATCCGGCGGCCTGGAGCTTCGCTTCGACCGGGACAAGGGCGGCTTCGCCGTCTGGGCCTACGGCACCCACAAGCTGCCGGTGCGGCCCGTCGATTACGGCACGATCCTGGGCGCCGACCACCCGGACCTGGAGCGCATCGGCGACGCCTTCCTCCATCTGGAGCATGTGCGCCCGCACCAGATCCGCCGAGCCAACGCCCTCAAAGCCGAGCTGACCGCGCTGGTTTCCGAAAAGCCGGACGTGGCGGAGGCCGTGGAGCATCGCCTGAAGCGCTTCCACGGCGAGGACGGGGAGCCGGAAAGCTGGCGCCGCCTGACCGACCTGATCGCCGGCCAGCACTGGCGCGCCGCCTATTTCAAGGTGGCGGCGGACGACATCAACTACCGCCGCTTCTTCAACATCAACGAACTCGCCGGCCTGCGCATGGAGGAGCGGGAGCTGTTCGACGTGACCCACCGTCTGGCCTTCACATTGATCGACGACGGAACGCTGGACGGGCTGCGCATCGACCATATCGACGGCCTCTTCGACCCCAAGGGCTATTGCGAGCGGCTGTCGCAGGCGACGGAGCGGCCCTTCTATCTGGTGGTCGAGAAAATCCTGGCCCGCCACGAGCGGCTGCGCGAGGACTGGCCCGTCGACGGCACGACCGGCTACGAGTTCGCCAACCTGATGGGCGGGCTGTTCGTGGACCCGCGCGCGGAGGAGGATTTCACCCGCCTCTACGCCGACTTCACCGGGCGGCGCGAGAGTTTCGACGAGGTGGTGCGGACCAGCAAAATCCGCATCATGGAAAGCGAGATGGCCAGCGAGCTTCACGTTCTGGCCCGGCAGGCGTCGCGCATCGCCCGCGCCAACCCGCGCACCGCGGACTTCACCGCCAACATCCTGCATCAGGCGCTGAAGGAGACCATCGCCCGCTTCCCCGTCTACCGCACCTATGTGGACTGGCACGGCCTGACCGATCAGGACCGGCGGAGCATCGACTGGGCGATCACCCAGGCGCGCAAGGCGGACCAGGGGCCGGACGGCTCCGTCTACGATTTCCTGCAAAGGCTGCTGACCGCCGATCTGGTGGCGCAGCCGCACAGCGGCTACAGCCGGCAGCAGGTGATCCGCTTCGCCATGCGCTTCCAGCAGTACAGCGGCCCGGTGATGGCCAAGGGGCTGGAGGACACCGCCTTCTACCGCTACAACCGGCTGGCCGCGCTGAACGAGGTGGGCGGGCATCCCGATCATTTCGGGGTGAGCACCGCCAACTTCCACCATGACAACATGGAGCGGGCCGCCCGCTGGCCGCACGCCATGCTGGGCAGCACCACCCACGACACCAAGCGCGGCGAGGACACCCGCGCCCGCCTCTACGCCCTGTCGGAGATGCCGGAGGAGTGGGAACGGCAGATCCAGACCTGGAGCCGCCTGTTGCGCGCCCGCCGCGGCGACGTGGAAGGCACCGCCCCGCCCGACCGCAACGACGAGTATCTGTTCTACCAGCTTCTGGTCGGCGCCTGGCCGGCGGAGCTGACGGGCGCCGAATCCGCCGGCCTGGACCCGCAGGCCATGACGGAGTTCGCGGAGCGCCTCGTCGGCGCCATGACCAAGTCGATGCGCGAGGCCAAGGTCCACACCACCTGGGCCGCCCCCGACGAGGCGTATGAAAGCGCCATGGCCAGCTTCGTCCATGACGCGCTGGACGTGATGCGCAGCACGGCCTTCTTCGACGCCTTCCTGCCCTTCCAGGCGCAGGTCGCCCGCATCGGGATGGTCAACGGCTTGAGCCAGACCTTGCTGAAGCTGACCTGCCCCGGCGTGCCGGACATCTATCAGGGGTGCGAGCTGTGGAACTTCAGCCTCGTCGATCCCGACAACCGGCAGCCCGTGGACTACGACACCCGCCGCCGCCTGCTGGACGAGGTGGAGGGGGCGGAGATATCGAGCCTGCTGAACCGCTGGCAGGACGGTGCGGTGAAGCTGGTCCTGACCCGGCGCGCGCTCGCCCTGCGGGCGGCCATGCCCGATCTGTTCGGCGCGGGCGACTACCTCCCGCTGGAGGCGGCGGGCGAGCGGGCGGAGCATGTGGTGGCCTTCGCCCGCCGGCAGGGCGACGACACCGTGGTGGTCGCCGCCCCGAGGCTGGTGGGGAGGCTGGGTGAAACTCCGGATTGGCGCGACACCTCCATCCCCCTGCCGCGTGGACAGCGCTGGCGCAACGCGCTGACCGACGGGACGCTGGACGCCACGGACGCGGTGACCGCCGCCGACCTCTTCCGGGATTTCCCGGTCGCCCTTCTTGTGCGGGAGACGTGACGCATGGACCGCAACCCGCCGCCGCGCCGGCTCCTCGTTCCCATCGACCAGCGGCTGATCGGGGACGCCTCCGGCAAGCCCGCCGTCTTCGGCACCGTCCTGTCCGGCGACCCGCAGGAGAGTTTCCTGAACCTGTATGACGGCGGCGGGGGACGGTTCGCCTGCGGGGTGTGGCAATGCACGCCGGGCACCATCGCCATGGCCGACTGGCCCCATGAGGAATTCTGCGTGCTGCTGGCCGGGCGGGTGGTCATCACACCCCAGGGCGGCAGGCCGCAGGAATACCGGCAGGGGGACGCCTTCGTCATTCCCAGGGGCTTCACCGGCATCTGGGACGTGCGGGAGACGATCCGCAAATACTACGCGATCGAGAAGCCTTTCGGCCCCGGTGCCGCGGCCCGGCGGTTGTTGCGCGCCCCGCTGTCGCTGGCCTGCCGGCTGCTGCGGCGGGGCGAACCGGCGCTGGCGCGCAAGGGCTTCCGAGGGTGGTTCCCGAGAGGGCCGAGCGAACAAAATACCCGATTTTCCATATCGGGATTGACCGAATCCCTCCGCCATCCGTTGTTCCAAAGTACAGGCACCCGAACCGAGCGGCGAGAGGCGCCCCATCGGAATCGTTCCTGCATCATGGAGCGCGAACAGAAGGACGGGAGACACGCCATGAGCGATCATCGCCAGTGGGTGGAGTTGGACCCCAGCAACGGGACCGAAAACGCCACGCCGCCTCACCCGGACACCCAGGCGGCCCAGGCCGCTGCCACGCCCACCCGGAACTCCACGCAGAACGCCGCCCAGCCGGCGGTGTCTCCCGCGCCGGGCGATCCGGACGGCTCTCCGGACCGCTGACGGCCTTTCGATAACGGCGACCGGGAAACGGCCGCGCGGGGCCGGGCCTCGGCCCTGCCGCCTCAGCCCTGCCGCCGCATGGCCTGCGGCGCGGGGGCGGACGCACGGTCGGGCCGCCCGAACAGTTCCAACGCCGGGGGAATGGAGGACGGGCGCAGACCCGCCAGGATCTCCCCGACCGCACCGACCGAATCCACCAGCGCGTCGGGCATCACCGGCTTGCGCAGCAGGCCGAGCGCGAAATCGCGCGCCTCCTCGCCCCGATGGTCGAAGCCGGTGATGAGCAGGGAGGGGATGTTGTGCTCCTCCCACAATTTGCGGGCCAGCGTCAGCCCGTTCTCGCCTCCGGCCAGATAAACGTCGACCAGCGCGAGGTCCGGCTGTTCCCGGACCCCCAGCCGAGCCGCCTTGGCGGCGTCGCGCACGGGGCCGACGACCGTATAACCGGCATTCTCCAGCACCGCCTTGACGGCTGGCCCGATCAACGGATCGTCCTCGACGACGAGCAACTTCACGGCATCAGTTCCTTGTTGACGGACGGCGCGGACCAGGGTGGTCCGAAGCGCCCATGTTTGTCGATGCGGCGCATCAATCAAGAGGGCTGTCTGTGCGCAATGGAGCAGGCCGGCGCCTTGCGGAGAGGCGAACGCGCCCCCAGCTTTGCGTGTTTGGAGCAGTCCGAAACCGATGCAACCTCCGTGGGAGTCCTGCATGAAGTTCATCGAATTCACCGACCGCGCCGGAGCGCCGGTTCTGATCAACGCCGCGGGCGTCCTGTACCTGCGCGGCACCGAAGGGGAGCGGACCGAGATCACCTTCGCCGGGCGCTCCGAACCGCTGGTGGTCGCCGCCCCGCTGGACGAGGTGGCCCGGACGCTGGAAAACGCCACGCCGGGACTGCCCGACCCCACCCTGGCGCTCATCTCGTGACGGGCCGGCGTCAAATGTCGTAGATGGGACCCGGGGTGGTCTTGTTGACCCCGCCGCGCTTCTGCTCCTCCTTCTCGGTCAGTTCGGCCTCGCCGCCCTGGTCGGGCTTGACGGTGCCCTCTTGGCGCTCGTCGATCCGTTCGTCCTTCCGGGGCTGGGTAGCGGGATTGCGGTCATCGGCCATGATGGTCCTCGGTTTTGGTTGAGGGGGCATCGTCTTCAACATTCCGGGGTCCTCAACATTCCGGGGTCCGCGTCGTTGCGCCCCTCGCCTTCCCCATCCGGAGGGCTGATGCGCGCGTGGCGCGGGTTGCCTGAAACGGCCCGCTCCATCACCTTCGGGCAGGGAAACAAACCGGAAGGACCGCCATGATCGACCTCTATTATTGGCCGACCCCCAACGGGCATAAGATCACCTTGTTCCTGGAGGAAGCCGGGCTGGACTACACCATCCATCCCGTGGACATCTCGGCCGGCGACCAGTTCAAGCCGGCATTCCTGGCGATCTCCCCCAACAACCGCATGCCGGCCATCGTGGACCAGGCCCCGGCGGACGGCGGGGAGCCGGTGTCCGTCTTCGAATCGGGCGCGATCCTGACCTATCTGGCGGAGAAGACCGGCAAGTTCCTGTCCGCCGACCCGCGGGGGCGCAAGACGGTGCTGGAGTGGCTGTTCTGGCAGGTCGGCGGCCTCGGCCCGATGGCCGGGCAGAACCACCATTTCGTGCAATATGCGCCCGAACAGATTCCCTATGCCATCGACCGCTATGTGAAGGAAACCAACCGCCTTTACGGCGTCCTGAACAAGCGTCTGGCGGGCCGCGCCTTCATCGCGGGGGACGAACTGACCATCGCCGACATGGCCTGCTATCCCTGGATCGTCCCGCACGAGCGGCAGCGCCAGAACCTCGCCGACTTCCCCGACCTGAAGCGCTGGTTCGAATCGATCCAGGCCCGCCCGGCGACGGTCCGCGCCTATGAGAAGGGTGCCGAACTGGCGAAGCGCCCCTCCGTCACCGAAGAGGGCAAGAAGATCCTGTTCGGCCAGACCGCCGCCAACGTGCAGAAGTGACCTTGAACACCCCCTCTCCCGCGCTGGGAGAGGGGTTTGGAAGCCCTTACTGAGCCGTCCAGCCGCCGTCCATCAGCAGGCTGGCGCCGGTCATCTGCGCCGCCGAATCGGAGCAGAGGAACACCGCCAGCCCGCCCAGCTCGTCCGGCGTCACGAAGGCGCCGGACGGCTGCTTGGCGCCCAGCAATTCGGCCTTCGCCTGCGGCTCCGGGATGTTCTTCCCGGCGGCGATGGCGTCGATCTGCTTCTGGACCAGCGGGGTCAGCACCCAGCCCGGACAGATGGCGTTGCAGGTCACGCCGGTTCCCGCCGTTTCCAGCGCCACCGTCTTGGTCAGCCCGACCACACCGTGCTTGGCCGCCACGTAAGCCGACTTGTTGACCGACGCGACATGGCCATGCACGGAGGCGATGTTGACGATGCGGCCCCAGCCGCGCCGCTTCATGCCCGGCAGGGCGTGGTGAATGCCGTGGAAAACCGCCGACAGGTTGACCGCGATCACCGCGTCCCAGCGCTCCGCCGGAAAGTCCTCCACCGGGGCGACATGCTGGATGCCGGCGTTGTTGACCAGGATATCGACCGCGCCGAACGTCTCCGTGGCGTGGGCGACAAGCTCCCCGATCTCGGAGGGCTTGGACAGGTCGGCGCCGTGGTAGCCGACGCGCACGCCGAACTCCGCCGCCAGACCGGCGCGCAGTTCCTCGATGGCGCCCGCCTCGCCGAAGCCGTTCAGCACCACATCCGCCCCGGCCCCGGCCAGCGCCCGTGCGATGCCAAGCCCGATCCCGCTGGTCGAGCCGGTGACCACCGCAACCTTCTGCGTCAAGGTCATGGCTTTTCCTCTGCTGTCTTGATGTTTCGCGAATAGGCGGAGGGGATTACCCTTCCAACTCCGGCCTTTCCCGGAACTGGTCCAGGGCCGCCGGGTTGGCCAGCGCCTCGGTGTTCTTGATGGGGCGGCCGTGCACCGCGTCGCGCACCGCCAGTTCGGTGATCTTGCCCGAGCGCGTGCGCGGGATGTCGCCGAC
>JAEYPE010000031.1 GCA_023411035.1 Pseudomonadota bacterium | reverse complement strand
AAGGCCCTGCGCAAGCTGAAGCACCCGTCGCGGTCGCGCAAGCTGCGCAGCTTCCTGGATACCTGAGGGTTTTCGGGAAAAAAGCTCTGGAAGGAATACTGTGGTATGGAAAGCGGGGGCCTTCGGGCTCCCCTTTTCATTTTAGGCTTCGGGCCGGCTTTGAACGGGGTTGCATAACGTCCCCATTCTGGGCACATTCGGCATCCCTCGGTAAGGGCCTGTAGTTCAGCGGTTAGAACGCGCCGCTCATAACGGTGTTGTCGTCGGTTCGAATCCGGCCGGGCCCACCATCTTTTCAATGGGTTAGCGATACGGAAGATGGGAAAGCAAGGGAATGGGAAAGCAATGGGAAAGCAGCCGGTCAGCGGCTCGCCCGAAGCACGGCCTGTTCCTCGCGCAGCGCCTTTCGGATCGCGCTGACCGTCCCGCCTGAAACGCCCCTCCGGCGGACCACTTTGGCGTGCGGGACGCCTTCCAGGATCAAGCGCCGGACCTCCGTGCGCTTGGCGTCGCCGATGCCGTGCCGATAGGCCCGTCCGGTTGGCGCGGACATCAAACGCCGCCCCGCCGCGGCGACGTTCTGGCTCGGCACCCCTTCGGTGATAAGGAGGGTGGCGAGTGCCGCAAGCATTTTTGTCAATTCGTTTTTGCCATGACGGCGTCCGCAGTGCCAGTCATCAGGGCTGCTGCCCACCGGAAACGGCAAAAACGCCATCGGATTGATCCGATCGCGCTGAGCAGAATTTTATCTGCGGACTTTTTCTGAAAAGAGAGGAGAGTGGCGCGCCCGAAGAGATTCGAACTCCTGACCCCCAGATTCGTAGTCTGGTGCTCTATCCAGCTGAGCTACGGGCGCTTCTCTCATCCGCGGCGGCGGCGGGGCCGTCGTCTGCGGTGGCGCGGTTTTTAATTGGACCGTGGGCGGAAGGCAACCAAAATCTTTCCGTCCGTGAAATTTTTCCGGCAAGGGGATGTCAGCCCTTTGACGGACTACAGAATGGCGGCGGTTCGGCTTACCTTGGCGTGGTCAGCGACCAGCCAGAAGGACATTCGAGAACAGCATGGGTACGACGTTTCTGGGCCGCGCCCTTCCGGGGCCGGCGGCTTTCGTTGCGCGGGCGGCGTTGCTGGCGGCGCTTTCCCTTCCGGTGACGGCCGGTGCGGTGCGGGCGGCGAACGACCAGCCCGGCGCCGCGGTCCTCGTGTCGGCGGCCATCGGCAACGAGGTCGTGCAGATGATCGAACTCGGGCCGAAGGCCATCCAGGTGACCGTTAACGACCGCGTCGTCTACGAGGACCGCGAGGGGCGAACCCTGTCCTTCGTGAACGCCTACAACATGGAAGGGCACTGGCTGGTCCTGCTTCAGGAGAGCGTGGACGGCAAATGCGCCGCGCGTTACCGCGTGCTCGACCTCGGCGGTGCGAAGCCGTCCGTCTCGCTGCCCTTCGGGACCTGCAGCGATTCGCCGAAGGTGGAACTGGCCGACCGGACCCTGACCGTGTCACTGCCCGCTTCCGACGGAAAAAGCACGGCGGCCTGGAACTACCGCGACGGGACGCTCGTTCGCATGCGCTGAACGGAAGGGGAGCAGCAAGGGCGGTGGGACATCTGAGCCTCTGGCACATCAACACGGTGTTCTCTCTTCTCGGCAGCGCGCCATTCGTGCTGCCGGTGGCGGGCATCCTGGTCGTGATGCTGTGGCGCCGCCATTCGGCGGTCACGGCGGCGCGCTGGCTGGCCGTTCTGACCATGCTGATGGGGTCGGTGGCGCTCCTCAAGATCCTGGGCCATGCCTGCGGATTCCGCCTGTTCGACGACCGGCTGACCAGCCCCAGCGGCCACGCGGCGCTTGCCGCCGCCGTCTATGGGGCGGTCGGGGTGATGGCCGCGCGCTCGCTGGACGGCTGGCGGCGCGGGGTGGTGGTCCTGGGCGCACTGGGGCTGGTGGGGGCGGTGGCGGCCTCGCGCATCTTGCTGCGCTACCATTCGGTGACGGAGGTGGTGGTCGGCCTCGCCCTGGGCGGTCTGGCGGTGGTGGCCTTCGCGCAGAGCTTCCAACGGATGGCGCCCTCCTGCCTGAACCTCAGCCCGCTGGTCCTGGCCCTGGTCGTGCTGTTCGGAGTCGCAACCTACGCGCTTGGCGACCGCACCAACGCCGAGCCGATGCTGAAGTATTTCGCCCATCTGCTTCGTGAGGAATCGCCGGTCTGCGGCCCGATGCCGATGCCGAACAGTTTCCGTGAACGGCTTTAGCCGGGGCTTTTCCTTGTCATGCCGCGGCGTTCGTCCGCTTGTGGTCTTTACTGGACTTGGCAACCGGAATGTTTGCGTTGCGGTGGCGGTTGAGGGTTGAGAGCGGGCTTGCGGCGCGGCATGGTGAGGGCCTATACCGGCTCCCCCGTTCCTGCCCCGTTCTGTTTTTCGGTATCCCTTCCGGTCCATGTCGCTGTTCGGCTCCCTTCCGCGCGCCGCCGCCAACGCCAGCGCGATGGTCCCCTTTTCGCAGGAGGATCTTGCGCGCGTCTTCGATGCGAAGACGCTGCAGCGGGGGCGCACGCTCATCCTGACCGGGGCGGTGACGCTTCAGGAGGCGGAGGGGCGGATCGCGGCCACGGTGACCGACCTGGGCCGGTCCCTTTCGGTGACGGTGCTCCCGGTGCGAGGACGCAGCCGCGTGGTCTTCGACAAGAGCTGCACCTGCGGGCGGCACGCCTGCGCGCACATGGCCGCGGCGGCCCTGATGACGCTGGACGCCCGGCCGGAAGGGCGGCAGATGTCCCTGTTCGACCTGCCCCCGGCGACGACTCAGCCCGCGCTTCAGACCGTTCCCGGCCCGGCCCCCGCGCCGCCGCCGGTCCCGGAGCCACCTCCGCCGCCACCTCCTCCGCCGCCGCCCGATCCGGTGCTGAGCGTCCGCTGGACGCTGGAGCCGGGGAAGGACGACGCTGCCATGTTCGTCTCCGCCGTCATCGCCGTGGAAGGGGCGGAGGAGGGGGCGGACGTCTCCACCCCGGCCAGCCCGCGCGATGTGCTGGCCCGTGCGCCGCGCAGCCTGGACGGCGACGTGGACCGCGCCATCGCCCGCCTGCTGGGCGGCGGCGGGGTGGTGCGCACGCCGGTCGCCAAGAGCCGCGGCGACGTGGTGGACCGCATCCTGCGCCGGCTGCTCGGCTGCGGGCGGCTGCGCTGGCGCGGCGGCACGATGCTGGCGGAAGGGGCGGCGATGACCATCCGCGCCTTCCGCGACCCGGCGACGCGCAAACTGCGCCCGACCGGCCTGCCGCCCGGCGCCGCGCTGATCAAGGGGCTGGGCTATTGGTGCGTCGATCCGAAGGCCGGCACCGTCTCCCCCGTGGAATTGCAGGTGGTGGAGGTTCCGAAGCCCAAGACCGCGGCCCCCCAGCCCCCCGCCAAGGCAACGCCCCTGAAAGCGGTGGCCCGGTCCGCCCTGGCCCGGCCGCTGTCGGAACGCCCGGCCATCCCGGCGGCCTCCGCCTTCGCGGCGGCCATGCCCGGCGGCGTGCGCATGGGCTCCGACCCCGCCGCCACCATCGTGGAGCGCGACCCGCGCGTCGTCGCCCGGCTGGGCCGGGTGGTGTCGCCGGACGGCGGTCTTGTGGACGTGCTGCGGCTGGCCTTCGACTATGGCGAGGAGGACTCGCCCTCCGAGATCGAGCCGGACGACCAGCGCCAGTTCGCCCGCGTGGAGGAACCCGCCGGGGCCGTCTTCGTCCGCCGCGACAAGGCGCTGGAGCAGGGCGCGCTGGACCGGCTGGCCGCCTTCGGCTTCGCCCAGGCGCGCATCGAGCCGCCCAAGGGCCAGTTGAACGCCCGCGGCACCCGCGTGCACTGGCTGACCGGCAAGGACGCCGACGAGCGCTGGTCCGCCTTCCTCGCCACCGAGGTGCCGTCCCTCCGCAAGGTCGGCTGGACGGTCGAGATCGGCGCCGACTTCGGCACCCGCGTGGTGGAGGCGAACGAGGAGGTCGCGGTCGCCGTGCGCGATTCCGGCGACGGCTGGTTCGACCTGGACGTCGGCGTGGAGATCGACGGGGAGCGCCGCGCACTGCTGCCCATCCTGGCGACCCTGATCGAGCGCGGCGGCATGGAGGCGACCCGCGTCATCGACGGGCGCGCCCATCTGGTGCTGGACGACGGCAACGTGCTGGCCCTGCCGGCGGAGCGGGTGGAGCGGCTGCTGAGCGTCCTGGAGTCCATGCTGGACAGCGGGCGGCGGCTGGACGACACGCTGAAGGTGCCGCTGACCGAGGCCGACGGGCTGCTGGACATCGACGACCTGATCGCCCGCCGGACGGAGGACACCGGCCAGATCGACCGCTACCTGCGCACCATCCAGGAGCAGGAGATGCCGGCGGAGATGGACCCGCCGCCGGGTTTCCAGGGCACGCTGCGCGATTACCAGCGCGTCGGTCTGGCCTGGATGCAGGGGCTGCGGGCCAACCGGGTGGCGGGCATCCTGGCCGACGACATGGGCCTGGGCAAGACCGCCCAGACGCTGGCCCACATCGCCATGGAGGAGGAGGAGGGCCGGTTGACCGACCCGTGCCTCGTCGTCGTGCCGACCAGCCTCGTCCCCAACTGGGTGGCGGAGGCACAGCGCTTCACGCCGCGTCTGCGGGTGGTCGTGCTGCACGGGCTGGACCGTCACGAGAAGCTGGGCGACCTCGACCGCGCCCACATCGTGGTGACCACCTACGGCGTGGTGGGCCGCGACGTGGAGATGCTGAAGCGCCGGACCTGGCACCTGCTGATCCTGGACGAGGCGCAGGCCATCAAGAATCCGGACAGCAAGGCGACCCGCGCCGTCTGCGCGCTGAACGCCCGCAACCGGCTCTGCCTGTCCGGCACGCCGGTGGAGAACAATCTGGGCGAACTGTGGAGCCAGTTCGCCTTCCTGATGCCCGGCCTGCTGGGCGACCGCAAGGAGTTCGGGCGCCGCTACCGCACCCCAATCGAGAAGCGCGCCGACGGCACCCGCGCCAAGCAGTTGATGCGCCGCATCCGCCCCTTCCTGCTGCGCCGCACCAAGGAGGCCGTGGCGAAGGAGCTTCCGCCCAAGACGGAGGTGGTGGTCCGCATCGACCTGGAGCCGGCGCAGCGCGACCTGTACGAAACCATCCGCCTGTCGGTGAACGAGACGGTGCGGGCGGCGCTGGCGGTCAGCGGCGTGTCGCGCAACGCCATCACCATCATCGACGCGCTTCTGAAGCTGCGTCAGGTCTGCTGCGACCCGCGTCTGGTGAAGATTCCCGCCGCCGGCAAGGTGAAGGAGAGCGCGAAGCTCGACGCGCTGACCGACATGGTGCTGGAGATGGTGCCGGAAGGCCGCCGCATCCTGATCTTCTCGCAGTTCACCACCATGCTGGACCTCATCAAGCTGCGGCTGGAGGAGGCGAAGATCGGCTATGTGGAACTGACCGGGCGCACGCTGGACCGGGCGGAGCCGGTGAACCGCTTCCAGAACCGCGAGGTGCCGGTCTTCCTCATCAGCCTGAAGGCGGGCGGGCGCGGCCTGAACCTGACGGCGGCGGACACGGTGATCCACTACGATCCCTGGTGGAACCCGGCGGCGGAGGATCAGGCGACCGACCGCGCCTACCGAATCGGGCAGGACAAGCCGGTCTTCGTCTACAAGCTGATCGCCGCCGACACGGTGGAGGAACGAATCCTCGACCTGCAACGGCGCAAAGGCAACCTGTCCGACGCAACCATCGAGGGCACCGGGCTCATCAGCGCGCTTGAGGGTGGGGACATCGACTATCTGCTGGGGTAAGGCGGCGGACTGACCGCACCCTCGGGGTTACCGCCCTTCCCGGTCTGGCCTTCGCGGGCACATGGCATAAATCCTTAATGACGAAAGCAGTGCGTTCGTTTCCCTTGCAACGGGGAGGGCCATGGCATCGTCGAAGCGGGACACCGCACCCGATCCGGAACGGCTCATCGGCGCGTGGCGCGACGCCGCCGCGGACGCCCGCCGCTGGCGTGACGACCCGGACCGCGTGGCCGCCCTGAAAGCGGCGCGCACCCGGCTGCACCGACCGCCGCCACCGCCACCGCGCCCGCCCCAGCGCGTTCTGGCCGACGAACTGCACGCCGCCCGCGCCGCCTGGGAGCACAGCCAGGGGCTCGACGGCGCCGCCCGCGCCGCCGCCTACGCCAACCTGAAGCGCTGGGAGCCCGGCCTGTTCGGCTACAGCGAGACGCAGCGCTCCACCGCCGGCAAGATCGCCGCGTCCGAAGCGGCGGAGGCCCGCCGCGACGCTCAGGAACGGGCGGAAGCCCAGGCACTGATCCGCGCCTTCCGCCGGGTTCAGGACCGCGCCCGCTGCACCGCCCGCGCCGTCCGTGCCGACTCCCGCGCCCGCGCCATGGCGGCTGACGAGGGGCTGATGCTGCCGGACGGCAGCCCGTCCGGCGGTGTGACGGCTCCGTGAGGCGCCGCCGCCTCTGATTTTGGGAATCAATTCGCCAACGGCGGCGGACGGCGCTGGCCCGGCAGGGGCGACGGGTTGCTTTTTTGCGGGCGTTCGCCGCTGGCGGCCTGTTCCGCGGCGTCCAGCATCGCTTTGGCCTGCGTCTGCACGGCGGCGGCGCGGGCGCGGTCCACGGGGTCGGAACTTTCCTTCCGGACATAGCCGGCGGCCTGTTCGGCGAGGTCGAGGGTTTCGACCACCTCTTCCATGGTTTGCTCCAGCGCGGTCACATCGACCTTCTTGCCGGCCATCGTTTCGTCTCCCGTCGTTTGCGGTCGGTGAAGCCAACAGGTGTGGGGCGGCCCCCGTTCCCAATTCGGTACCCCTGGCGGGTGTGCAAAAAATCGGCCCAAAAAAATCAGGAAGGATGCGGGAATAGTTTTTTGCAGCGCACGTTCGTCTGTGTGTCCGGTGGCGCCCGCCACCATCCCACCCAGGCGTGCGAAATCCCCACATGAGCAACCCGAAGCGTTCGATCCGGTCTGCGGCCTTGGCCGCGGCGATGCTCGCCGTGACTGCCGGCCATGCGTCCTTCTGGTCCTGGCGCAACGCGCCCACTCCTGTGGATGCGGTGCCGGGGCGCATCGAATCCGTCTCCTACTCCCCGTCGGGCCGCGATTACGACCCGAACCACCAGCCGGTGGTCGATCCGGTGGAACTGGACAGGGACATGACGGCCATCGCCGGCTTCGCCGATGGTGTGCGTACCTATTCCACGCTCGGCTCTCAGGGCGACGTGCCGGCCATCGCGGCCAAGCACGGCCTGGACGTCACGCTGGGCGTCTGGCTGAGCGACGACAAGGCCCGCAACGAGCGGGAAATCGCCCGCGCCATCGTGCTGTCGCGGACCGTGCGCGGTATCGAGCGCGTGGTGGTCGGCAACGAGACGCTGCTGCGCGCCGAACTGACCGATGCGGAACTGGCCTCCTACATCCGCCGCGTCCGCGCCGGCGTGCCGAAGCACATCAAGGTCGGCACCGCCGACGTGTGGTCGGAGATCGTCAAGGCGAAGGAGACCATCGCGGCGTCCGACTACATGGGCGTTCACGTCCTGCCCTACTGGGAAGGCGTGCCGGTGGACAAGGCGCTGACCTGGATTCGCGACCGGCTGGACACCGTGCGCAAGGCGCATCCGGGCAAGCCTCTGTTCGTGGGCGAGGTGGGTTGGCCGTCGGGCGGCGAGAACTTTCACGACGCCTATCCGACGCCGCAGGCGCAGGCCTTCGTCGTCCGCAACTTCGCCGCCGAGGCGGGGATGCTGGGCATCGACTACAACGTGGTCGAGGCGTTCGACGGCGTGTGGAAGTCCAGCATCGAAGGCTCGCCCGGCCCGACCTGGGGCGTGCTCGACGCCGACCGGGCGCCGAAATGGCCGCTGGCCGGCGACGTTCCGGCCCCCTGGGGCGACCGCATGGGCGCCACGGTGGCGCTCGCCCTCGGCCTCGCCCTGTCGGCCTTCGCCGCCTTCCGCCGCCGGACCAACATGACCTACGCGCTGGCCGCGTCGGTGGGCGCCAACATCGTCGGCTTCGGCGTCGGTTCCGCCGTCGCCGGTGCCTACGCCGAGTATTTCACCTTCGGCGCCGCGACCACCTGGGGCTCCGCCTTACTGCTGGGCGCGCTGATGATGTCGGTGGCCTTCGCCGACCTGACCGAGGTGGCGCGCCGCCTGTTCACGGGGCGCGCCCCGGCCCTGCTGCCGCGGGTTCCCGCGGTGCCGGAGCACAAGCCGATGGTGTCCGTGCACATCGCCGCCTGCCGCGAGCAGCCGGACGTGCTGGCCGCCACGCTGACCTCGCTGGCCCGCGTCGATTACCCGGACTACGAGGTTGTCGTCCTCATCAACAACACCGAGGACGAGGCGCTGGTCCGCCCGGTCGAGGAGCTGTGCGCGGAGCTGGGTCCGAAGTTCAAGTTCTACTGGTACAAGAAGATTTCCGGCTTCAAGGCCGGCGCGCTGAACGCCGCGCTGCGCCACACCGACCCGCGGGCCGAGATCGTCGCCGTGCTCGACGCCGACTACACGGTGGAGCCGGACTGGCTGAGCAAGCTGGCCCCGACCTTCGCCGACCCGCGCGTCGGCATCGTCCAGGCCCCGCAGGAGCATCGCGACGGCCATGAGACGGCGCTGAAGGCCGCCATGACCGCCGAGTACCGGCCCTTCTTCGACGTCGGCATGCAGGAGGGTCTGACCTCCCAGGCCTTCGTCTGCCACGGCACGATGATCATGCTGCGCCGCTCCGCCATGGAGCAGGTCGGCGGCTGGTCGGAAGAGGGCATCTGCGAGGACACGGAACTGGGCATCCGCATCCTGTCGGCGGGATACCGCGCCGCCTACACGGACGAGCGGCTGGGCCAGGGCCTCGCCCCCGACAACTTCATGCAGTTCCGCAAGCAGCGCGACCGCTGGGTCTTCGGCTCCACCCAGATCCTGCGCGCCCACTGGCGGAAGTTCCTGCCCGGCGCCACGGAGCTGACGGTCGGCCAGAAGCTGGGCTACCTGACCAACTGGGCGCGCTGGTGGTCGGACGCGGTGGGCGTGCTGGCCGCCGGTGCGGCGGTGACCTGGACCTTCGCGTCGCTGGTCCTGCCGCTGCACCTGCCGCCGGTCGAGGCCACCGCCGCGGTGCTGGGTGCGCTGGTCCTGCGCGCCGGGTCGAGCCTGCTGGCATCGCGCTACGCCTCCGGCAACTCGTGGAAGGAGAGCCTCGGGGCCTGCGCCGTGGGCATGGCGCTGTCCACCACGGTGGCGCTCGCCGCTCTGCGCGGCGTGGTCCGCAAGCGCGACGCCTTCCGCGTCACCGCCAAGGGCGGCAAGCGGGCTCCGGGCCGCTTCTGCGCCAAGCCGGAAGCCTGGCTGTCGGGTGCGCTGCTGGCCTCGTCGGTCACCGCGCTGCTCGCCAACCCGCTGGGCACCCTGTCGCTGGACCTGTGGGCGATCCTGCTGGCTGCGATGGCCGTGCCGAACCTGATGGCCGTTGGTCTGGCGATCGGCGACATGCTGCCCGCCGGCACCCCGCGTCCGGCGCCGCTGCCCGCCCCGCAGGGTACGGTCCAGCCCGCCGCCGCTCAGCCGAAGGCCGCCAACCAGCCGGTCGCCGCGTAACCTCCCCTCAACCCCGAACGGGAAAGCCCCCTTGCCGCCGGCATGGGGGCTTTCTTCGTTCTGGCGGTTGCGGTTCAGTGCTTGCCCTTCTTCCCCTGGAGGCTGGTGATCTGCTGGGTGGCGAGGTTGCCCTGGCCGATGGCGGCGTTGAAGGCGCTGCCGACGTTGTTGAACTGGATGCCGCCGCTGGCCAGCGCCGCGGGCAGGTGCGGCAGCGGGCCGAAGTTGCTCATCACCGGGTCGAAGAAGCCCTCGGGCGGCGGGCCGCCGTTGCCGGTGGTCACGCCCGGCAGGGGCTTGGGCGCCGGGACCGGAGCCTTGGCCGGAGCGGGGGCGGGCGCGGCGGACTGCTCCGTGACTCCACCAGCACCACCCCCCCCGCCGGAGCCGTCTGCGCCCTGCGCGACGAACTGCTCCGTCACGTTGCTGTCGCCGAAGGACAAGGCCAGCGAACTGTCGAAGTTGTTCACGATGAAGGGCGCGTCGATGAAGGTGAAGGACGGCACGATGGGTTCGGGCGGCGGCTGGCGGCTGGCGGCCAGGGCCTGACCCTTGTTGAAGCCGCCCAGGAAACCCGCGTCGCCGCGGATCTTGGCGATGGCCTGCTGGTGCTTCGCCTGACGGCTGACGTTGGGGTTGGTCACCGTCGCACCCGGTGGCGCGCCGCGTTGGGCCGCGTTGACGAAGACCGGCTGGCGCGGCAGCAGCGGCGGCATTCCCATGCCCATTCCCATCGACATGCCGACCGCCGCACCCAGTTGCGGGTTGACGGAAAAGCCGCCCGCGTCCTGGGCGGCGGCGGTTCCGCCAAGCAACGCCAGGGCGGCGAGTCCGGGAAGCAGCGGCGCAAAGGGGCGGCGGCGGCGGATCATGGCGGGGCTCCTCTGTTCGGCGGTGTGCGCTGATCCTGGAGCGGCGGCCCGGAGAACCGCTGTGAAGCGGGCCACAGCCGTCGTGCTTTATGCCGCCGCGCTTTACGCCTCTTCCTCAAAAGGGAAGTTCTTGCCGAAGGGATGGTCAGGCATCGGCACGGCCTGCGGGGGCAGCGGCGGCATGGGCATGAGCTTCAGGTCGGGCTGCGATGGACCGCGGCGGCAGGCGGTGTGGCCGTTGACGGTTTCGCAGGTCAGCGCGCCCGGCCCGGTCGCGCAGGTCGTGCGGTCGTTGACGGTCTGGCACGACAGCGAGCCCGAGCCGCGGCTGCACACCGTCTTTCCGTTGACTGTCTGGCAGGCGAGGTTCTCGGCGCCGGCGGTCTGCGGGGTCCCGGCCAGGACCAGAATGGCGGCGAGCGTGCCGAAGACCGGCAGGGCGAAGCGGAGCATGACGGCAGTCCTCCCATGAGGAAACCGGAAACGGGCACCGCCGGTCTGGCCGGCGGCGCCCTTCGGAGCGGGGATCATTGGGCCTTGAAACCGAACAGGTTCTGCCCCGCGGCGTTGCCGATGCCGGCGGCGACGTTGGTCGTCACGCCGACGTTGGTGTCCAGCAGACCGCCCTTGCCGAAGCCGAAGGTGACGCCGGTGACGTTCTGCTTCGCCTTGTTGCCGATGCCCGCCGCGACGTTGGTGGCGACTCCGACGTTGGTGTTCACCAGCGCGCCGCCGGTGCCCTGCTGCATGCTGAAGACGTTCTGCTTGGCCTTGTTGCCGATGCCCGCGGCGAGGTTCGTCGCGACACCGACGTTCGTGTTGGCGACGGAGGGCGCTCCGGCGAAGGGGCTGCCGAAGCCCGGCTGCTGCATCATCATCGTGTTGACCGGCACGCCGCCGGTCTTCACGTCATAGGCGAAGGCCGGAGCGGCGCACAGCGTGGCGGCTGCGGCGGCGATCAGGGTCAGGCGGCGCATGGGCTGGGTCTCCTCCGGAGGGTGGGGCCGGGTGTGGGGCGATATCCGTGGAGGAGAGGGTAGGCGGACGCAGCCCCCGCCGCTGTGGCCTGGACCACAGTCGGCGGACGATTCCGGCGCCTCAGCGCGCGTGCCGGTCCAGGAACTGGCGGCAGGAATCGAAATCCTGGAGCACGGCGTCCGACAGTTCGACGCCCTTGCGGTCGGCGAGGCTGCGGGCGAAGGCGACCATCTTGTCGGTCGGGGCCTTGCGCCGCGCGCCGCCGGGGAGCGGGGCGGAGGGCGCTGCAGGGAACGCCGCCGGGGATGCCGGGATGGCCTCGGCGGCGGGGCCGATCGAGTCGGGAGTCTCCGGCGCGGCCTTCGCCTTGCGGCTGCGGCGCGGCTTCTTGGGCGCCTCGCCCTCCGCACCGGCGGGGGCGGCCGCCGTCCTGCGCGTACGGGGCGTCCCAGCGGGCCGTGGGGTAGAGGAGCGCCGCCGCCCGGCCCCGCGTCCGGCGCGTACCGGCCCCACGCGGACGCCGAGATCCACCGCCGGGCCACGGTTGCCGACCAGCACCCCGATCAGCCGCCCGGCCTCGTCGGCGATGCCGTCGATGACGCTGCGGAAGTCGGCGCGTCCGGTGACCACCTCGTCCAGCCGCATTTCCCACAGGGCGGTGGTGCCGGGATCGACCAGGGTGGGGGCTGCGCCGCGCAGAGTCTCGAACAGTTGCAGCCCGGCGGGGGTGGGCACCAGCCATTTGCCGTCCGCGCCCAGCAGGTTCTGCCGCCGCAGGCCCTTGATGATCTCGGCACGGGTGGCCGGGGTGCCGATGCCCTTGGCCTCCTTCAGCCGGTCGCGCAGCGCCGGGTCATCGACGAAGCGCCAAGCGTTCTGCATGGCGTCCACCAGCGTGCCTTCGTTGTAGCGCGGCGGCGCCTGGGTCCGCTTCGCCTCCACCCTGGGATCGGACAGGCGGGCGGGTTCGCCGTCGGTCAGCGGGGGCAGGGTCTGCTCCTCCTCCTTCTCCTCCGGCTTGCCGTCCGTTTCGGCGGAGCCAAAGGCCGCCTTCCAGCCGAGTTTCAGGGGGATGCGGCCGACCGCGCGGAAGGCCACGGGCTTTCCCTCCGCCGGCACGTCCATCAGAACGGTGGTCTGGCGGTACTCGTAATCGGGCATGACGGCGGCGAGGTAGGAGCGGCAGATCAGCGCGTAGAGCCGCTTCTCGTCGTCGGTCAGGCGGTTCAGCCGGCTTTCCAGATCGTCCAGCACGTTGACGTTGGGCACGATGGCGTGGTGCGACACGCCTTCCAGCGCCTTGTCGCAGAAATGGCCGGACTTCCCCCGGCGGATCACCGGGCGGGAGATGTCCAGATGCGCGAAGCCGCGCAGCCGGGTCAGCGCGCCGGTGATGGCCGGCACGTCGGCGATCTGGTTTTCCGACAGGTAGCGCGCCTCGGCGCGCGGATAGGTGATGAGCTTCTTGCCTTCGCCGTCGTAAAGCTCCTGCGCGACCTCCAGCGTCCGGTCGGCGGTCCAGCCCCAGCGCTGGCCGCAGGTCTTCTGGAGCGAGGGCAGGTCGTAGAGCTTCGGCGGGGCCTGCCGCCGGTTCTCCACCGTCACCGACAGGGGGCCGCCATGGCCGTCCGCGGCGCGGGCGATGGCCTCCGCGCGGGCGCGGTCCTTGATGCGGTCCTTCGGCGGCGGGGCGTGGCGCATCAGGAAGGTGCCGCCCGCGGCGGTGGCCGTCGCCACGACCTCGAAATAGTCCTCCGGCTTGAAGTTGCGGATTTCCAGCTCGCGCAGGCAGACGATGGACAGGGTCGGCGTCTTCACCCGCCCGATGCCGATCACCCCGCGGGTTCCCGGCGCCAGCAGCGTCTTGGTCGCCGTGCGGGTCAGCGACAGGTTGAAGATCTGGTCGGCCTGCTGACGCGCCACCGCCGCCTCGTAGAGGGGGCGAAGCTCCGTGTTCGGCTTCAGCCTCGCGAAGGCGTCGCGGATCGTCTTGGGGTCCTGCGCGGTGAACAGGGCGCGCTGCACCCGCCCGCGGAAGCCCAGATGCTCCAGAATCTCCTGCCCGATCAACTGCCCCTCGCGGTCGCAGTCGGTGGCGAGGATGACCTGATCGCAGCCCTTCAGCGCCGCCTTTATGGCCGCCAGCTTCGCCGTTTTGTTACCGCCGCTGTCGGGCCGGGTCGGGTAGAGTCCGTCCGGCTTCAGCAGGGTGGGCGACCAGCGCTTCCAGTCCGGATTCACCTCGTCCGGTTCGGCCAGCCGCAGCAGATGCCCCTCGGCCGGCAGGATGCGTCCGTAGCGCTCCCCCAGGGCGGCGCGCAGATCCTTTGCCTGACTGGATTTTTCCGTGATGATGAGCGTGGCCATGGCCGCCATGGTAAGACGAAAATGAAAACGTATCAAGAACGAGTGGGTGTCCTCATGCGCGGTTTCCTCGTCGCCGCGCTTGTCGCCGTGCCGCTTCTGCTGTCCGCCCTTCCGGCGGCGGCGCAGAACCCGCTGCTGCCGGGGATCGGGGCGAAGGACCGGCGGGTGGCGGTGGACGCCACCCGCGCGCCCTGGACCAGTTTGGTGAGGGTGCAGAGCAATCTCGGCGCCCGCTGCACCGGCGTGCTGGTGGCGCCGCGCCGGGTGGTGACCGCCGCCCATTGCCTGTTGAACCGGGCGCAGCGCTTCCTGCCGGCCTCCTCCCTGCATGTCCTGTTCGGATACGACCGCGGGGAATACCGCCAGCACCGCGCCGTCGCCGCGCTGGAAACCGGCGGACCCTATGACCGGGAGCGGCGGTTGGGCGGACTCGCCGGCGACTGGGCGGTGCTGACGCTGGACGGCGACGCGCCGGAGGGGGCGGTGCCGCTGCCGCTCGCCCGAGTCCCGCCGGAGCCGGGCACGCCCCTGATGCTGGGCGGCTACAGCCAGGACAAGGCGCACATCGTCACCGCCGACACCGGATGCGCGGCGCGCGGAATGACCGGCACCGACCGCGGGCCGCTGCTGGTCCACGACTGCGACGGAACGCGCGGGGTCAGCGGGGCGGCGCTGCTGGTCCGCAGCCAGGATGGAGGCGGGGAGGGGAGTTGGGCGGTGGCCGGCATCGCCGTCGCCGCGGTCGGCGGGCCGGCCCCCCGCAACATCGCCGTGCCGAGCGCCGCTTTTGTGGCCGCGGTGGCGGGAAATACGCCTTCTTTGCGGTGATGCGCCGACGCGGGGCAGCTTTGAGCGGGGCCGTCTCATTTTTTGCTAGGCCCTTGCGCGTGAATCGCATAGACGTACGCGCGTTCAAGATCCCGTAACCGGAGCCGTACCCATGTCGATCCAGCGCTTCCATTCCGGACCGCGCATGAGCCAGATGGTCATCCACAAGGACACGGTCTACCTGGCCGGCCAGGTGGCCGACGATCCGACTTCGGATGTGGAGACGCAGACCCGCCAGATCCTGGGCCAGATCGACGCCCTGCTGGCCGAGGGCGGCACGGACAAGAGCAAGCTGCTGTCCGCCACCATCTATCTGACGGACATCGCCACCTTCGGCGCGATGAACAAGGCGTGGGAAGCCTGGGTCGATCCGGCCAACACGCCCGCCCGCGCCACGGTGGAGGCGAAGCTCGCTGCGCCCGAGTATCTCGTTGAAATTCAGGTGATTGCGGCCAAATAAGCTGCGAAACGGGGCGACCCGGCTCCCTCGGTTGGGGTTTGCCGGCGTGGCCCACAGACTGTGAGGGCCGCGTGCTTCGAAAAAATCCGGAAGGCTTGACCTTCCGGATTTACAGAACGTTAATCACGCCTTAACAGATCATCCGTAAAACCCCGACCAACCTCTGCCGCCGGAGCGGACGACCGTCGTTGCGCTTCGATAGCTGCGTTACAGTAATGGATTCGCAACATGCCGCGCCAAACGCCTCTTTCTGATATCCGGAACATCGGCATCATCGCCCACGTCGATGCCGGCAAGACGACGACCACCGAACGCATCCTCTACTACAGCGGTCGTAAGCACACGATGGTCGACGTCCACGCGACGAAGGACCTGAAGTCGTCGACCACGACCGACTACATGGAGCAGGAGCAGAAGCGCGGCATCACGATCCAGTCCGCCGCGGTGTCCGTGTTCTGGCGCGGCAAGAAGATCAACGTCATCGACACCCCGGGCCACGTCGACTTCACCATCGAGGTGAACCGCTCGCTGCGCGTGCTCGACGGCGCCGTCGTCGTGTTCGACGGCGTGGCCGGCGTGGAGCCGCAGTCCGAGACCAACTGGCGCCTCGCGGACAACTACAACGTTCCGCGCATGTGCTACGTCAACAAGATGGACCGTTCGGGCGCGAACTTCCGCCGTTGCGTCGAGATGATCCGCACCCGCCTGGGCGCCCGTCCGCTGTGCGTGCAGGTTCCGCTGGGCTCGGAAGACAACTTCCGCGGCATGGTCGACCTCGTGGAGATGAAGGCCTACGTCTGGTTCTCCGAGGACCGGGATGCCAAGTGGGAAATCTGGCCGATCACGCCGGACCTCGATCTGGTCGAGAAGCTGAACCTGACGGTCAAGGAAGACATCGACAACGTCAAGAGCATCCAGGAACTGCGCACCGAGCTGGTCGATACCTGCCTTGAGCAGGACGAGGTGGCGATGGAAGCCTACCTGGAGTCCGGCGAGGAGCCGTCGGCCGACACCCTGCGCGCCTGCCTGCGCAAGGGCACCATCGGCGGCGCCTTCAACCCGGTGCTCTGCGGCTCGTCCTACAAGAACAAGGGCGTCTGCCAGGTTCTGGACGCCGTCGTCGATTACCTGCCGGCCCCGACCGACGTCGAGGCGATCAAGACCGTGGACGAGGACGGCAACCCGAACGGCGAGCGTCTGTCGTCGGACGACGCGCCCTTCTCGGCGCTGGCCTTCAAGGTCATCAACGACACCTACGGCTCGCTGACCTTCGTCCGCGTCTACTCGGGCGTCCTGACCAAGGGCATGTCGGTCCTGAACTCGACCCGCGGCAAGCGCGAAAAGATCGGCCGCATGGTCGAGATGTTCGCGAAGGAAGCCAACCCGATCGAAGAAGCGCGCGCCGGCGACATTCTGGCGCTCGTCTCGCTGACCGACACCGACACCGGCGATACGCTGTGCGATGCCTCCTCGCCGGTGATCCTGGAGCGGATGCGCTTCCCCGAGCCCGTCATCAGCGTCTCGGTCGAGCCGAAGACCAAGGGCGAGCAGGAGAAGTTCTCGATCGCTCTCGGCAAGCTCGTCCGCGCGGACCCGTCGCTGCGCCTGGAGACCGACCGTGAAACCGGCCAGACCATCCTGCGCGGCATGGGCGAACTGCACCTCGAGGTGACGCTGGACCGCATGCGCACGGAGTTCGGCGTGGAAGGCAACATGGGCAAGCCCCAGGTGGCCTACCGCGAGACGATCACCAAGCCGGTCGAGTACACCTACACCCACAAGAAGCAGACCGGCGGTTCGGGCCAGTTCGCCGAAGTCAAGATCGTGTTCGAGCCGCTGGAGCGCGGTGAGGGCTTCGTCTTCAAGGACGAGACGGTCGGTGGCACGGTGCCGCGCGAATACGTCCCGTCGGTCGCGAAGGGCCTGGAAATGCAGAAGGAAGAGGGCGTGCTCGCCTCCTATCCGACTGTGGACTTCCGCGCCCGCCTGGTGGACGGCAAGTACCACGACGTCGACTCGAACGCCCTGACCTTCGAAATCGCCGCCAAGGCCTGCTTCCGCGAGGCCCTGAAGCTCGCCGCTCCGATCCTGCTGGAGCCGGTCATGAAGGTCGAGATCGTCACCCCGGACGATTACCTGGGCGACGTCATCGGCGACGTGAACCGCCGCCGCGGCACGGTGCTGGGCCAGCTGGAGCGTGGCACCAACATTGCCGTCGAGGCCCATGTGCCGCTGAACGAGATGTTCGGCTACATCGGCCAGCTGCGTGGCATGACCTCCGGC
>JAEYPE010000011.1 GCA_023411035.1 Pseudomonadota bacterium | reverse complement strand
CCGCTGGCCGTCGCCAAGGTGCTGAAGGCCCTGGTCGAGAAGGAGGCGCCGGGACTGGTGATCCTCGGCAAGCAGGCGATCGACGACGACTGCAACCAGACCGGCCAGATGCTGGCGGCGCTGCTCGGCTGGGGCCAGGGCACCTTCGCCTCGAAGGTCGTGGCCGGTGAGGGCTCGGTCGCGGTGACGCGCGAGATCGACGGCGGTCTGGAGACGGTGGAGCTGAAGCTGCCGGCGGTGGTCACCGCCGACCTGCGCCTCAACGAGCCGCGCTACGCCTCGCTGCCCAACATCATGAAGGCGAAGAAGAAGCCCATCGAGACGCTGGCGCCCGACGCGCTCGGCGTCGACGTGGCGCCCCGCCTGACCACCCTGAAGGTGGCCGAGCCGGCCAAGCGCAAGGCCGGCGTCAAGGTCGCCGACGTCGCCGCCCTGGTCGACAAGCTGAAGAACGAAGCGCGGGTGATCTGACATGGCCATTCTCGTCATTGCCGAACACGACAACGCCGCGCTGAAGCCCGCCACGCTGAACGCGGTCACCGCCGCCGCCAAGATCGGCGGCGACATCCATGTGCTGGTCGCCGGCCAGGGCGCCCAGGCCGTGGCCGACGCGGCGTCCAAGATCGCCGGCGTGTCCAAGGTGCTGCTGGCCGACGACGCGGCCTACGCCCACCCGCTGCCGGAGAACGTCTCCCCGCTGGTCGTCGGGCTCGCCAAGGGCTACGGCCATGTGCTGGCCGCCGCCACCTCGGAGGGCAAGAACCTGCTGCCGCGCGTCGCCGCGCTGCTGGACGTCGCCGCCATCTCCGACATCACCGGCGTGGTGTCCGCCGACACGTTCGAGCGGCCCATCTACGCCGGCAACGCCATCGCCACCGTGAAGTCCGCCGACCCGATCAAGGTCGTCACGGTCCGCACCACCGCCTTCGAGGCGGCGGCGGCCACCGGCGGATCGGCCACGGTGGAGAACGTCGCCGGGACGGGCGCCGCCGGCACCGCCAAGTTCGTCGGCCAGGAGCTGACGAAGTCGGAGCGTCCGGAACTGACGCAGGCCAAGATTGTCGTGTCCGGCGGCCGCGGCATGCAGTCGGGCGACAACTTCAAGCTCCTCGAAGCGCTGGCCGACAAGCTCGGCGCGGCGGTCGGCGCCAGCCGCGCGGCGGTCGACGCGGGCTTCGTCCCCAACGACTATCAGGTCGGCCAGACCGGCAAGATCGTGGCGCCCGAACTGTACATCGCCGTCGGCATCTCCGGTGCCATCCAGCACCTCGCCGGCATGAAGGACAGCAAGGTCATCGTCGCGATCAACAAGGACGAGGAAGCGCCCATCTTCCAAGTGGCGGACTATGGTCTGGTCGCCGACCTGTTCAAGGCGGTGCCGGAACTGACGGCCGAGCTGGACAAGGCGTAACCGGTCGGCCCTCTTCCCACCGAAGTCAAGCGGGCCATAGACAAGCAGGAAAGCTCATATGTCCACGATCAAGAAGATTGGCATCATCGGTGCCGGCCAGATGGGCAGCGGCATCGCCCACGTCTGCGCGCAGGCGGGGTACGAGGTCGTCATCTCCGACATCAGCCCGGAGATCCTGCAGAAGTCGGTGGCCGCCATCTCCAAGAACATGGACCGTCAGGTTCAGAAGGGGAAACTGACGGAGGCCGACAAGACGGCGGCGATCGCCCGGATCTCCACCGGCACCGACCTGTCCGTGTTCCATGACGCCGATCTGGTGGTCGAGGCGGCCACGGAGAACGAAGCGCTGAAGCGCGAGATCTTCAAGAAGCTGGTCCCGAACCTGAAGCCCGAGGCGCTGGTCGCGACGAACACCTCGTCGATCTCGATCACCCGCCTCGCGGCCTCGACCGACCGCCCGTCGAAGTTCATGGGCATGCATTTCATGAACCCGGTGCCGGTGATGCAGCTCGTCGAGCTGATCCGCGGCATCGCGACGGACGAAGCCACCTTCACCGCGATCAGCGAGCTGACGGCGAACATCGGCAAGACCGCGGCGGTGGCCGAGGACTTCCCGGCCTTCATCGTCAACCGCATCCTGCTGCCGATGATCAACGAGGCGGTCTACACCCTCTATGAGGGCGTGGGCGGCGTCCACGCCATCGACACCGCGCTGAAGCTGGGCGCCAACCACCCGATGGGTCCGCTGGAACTGGCGGACTTCATCGGTCTGGACACCTGTCTGGCGGTCATGCAGGTCCTCTACGAGGGGCTGGCCGACAGCAAGTACCGCCCCTGCCCGCTGCTGGTGAAGTATGTCGAAGCCGGTTGGGTCGGCCGCAAGGTCGGTCGCGGCTTCTACGACTACTCCAAGAATCCGCCGGTCCCGACCCGCTGACGCGGCGGTTCCCTGAGGAACGGAAAGCGAAGCCCGCTCCGGGAAACCGGGGCGGGCTTCGTCCGTTCGCGGAACCGCAGCGTTTGCGCTCTGTTCGTCCTCGCAGGGGGCCGGTATCCGGGCCGGGCCGAACAAGGGAAGGGGCACGGGCGATGCGGCGCGGTTTCCTGGCAGCGGTGCTTCTGGCCTGTCTGTGCGGCCCGGCTCCGGCCCAGTCGCCGGATTCGGAAACCATACCCGCCCTGTCCCGCCAGGAGCGCAATTTCATCGCGGAGGCGCTGGCCGACGGCATGGCCGAACAGGCGCTCGGCAAACTCGCCCAGGATCGGGCGGAGACGGAGACCGTCCGCCGCTTCGCCCGCCGCATGGCCGACGATCACGGGCTGATGGCCGACCGGCTGGCCGACATGGCGCTGCGCCACGGCATCCCCATCCCGCATGACCTGAACCTGTCCGCCCGCGCCCACATGTCCAGCCTGCGCGACACGCCGGACGGCGCCTTCGACCGCCGCTACATGGCCGCGGAGGAGGAAACCCACGCCCGCGCCATCAAGCTGTACGAGACCCAGGCGGAACGCGGCGGCGAGACGGGCGACTTCGCCCGCGGCGTCCTGCCCATGCTGCACGAGCATTTCGAGGAGGCGCGCGTCATCATGGCCGAACTGGCGCGCCGCCCGGCCCCGCCGCAGACCCAGGCACCGCCGGCCACGTCGGGGGCTTCGGAGTGATGGCGAGTCAACCGCCGGTCTTCACCACCCCGCCGCGGCTGTCCCGCGCCGGCCCGCCGCCATGGCCCATATGCTTGCGCAGGAAGGCGACGACCTCCGGCGAGTCCCATTCCACGGCCCCCTCGATGCGGCCAAGCTCGCGGCCTTCCTGGTCCACCAGCAGGGTGGTCGGCAGGCCGCGCAGCTTGAGCGTCTGCATGGAGGCGCTCGACGGGTCGAGGTAGAGGGCGAGATTCTTCACGCCGGTCCGCTGGTAGAAGGGCTGCACCTGATCCTTGCCCCCCCGGTCCACCGATAGGGCCAGCACCTGGAAGCCCGGCCCGCCCAACTGCGCCTGGAGCCGGTCCAGCGCCGGCATCTCCTTCACGCAGGGCGCGCACCATGTCGCCCACAGGTTCAGCAAAATCAGCCGGTCCTTGAACTCCGACAGATCCACCCGGCGCCCCTCGCCGTCCAGGAAGGCCAGGTCCGGCACCGGCGTCAGCGGCTCCATGTAACGGAACTTGTCCAGCCCCGCCGCCGTCACGCCGGGGGCGGACTGGTTCAGGGTGACGGTGGCGGCGGGAGGGGCCGATGGCCCGGCCAGCGCCATCCACAGCCCGGCACCGCCCAGGGTCACACAAAAGATTGCGGTGGCCGCCAAAGTCCGCATACTCACGCTTCCCGTCCTCCCACCCGTATTGTGTCCGCCATGAGCGCCGAACAGCCCAAGCCGAACCCTGCAGTCCACGCTGCCCAAGACCGCGCCGCCCCGGCCGCCAGCCAGATGTGGGGGGGCCGCTTCGCCCGCGGTCCCGCCGCCATCATGGAGAAGATCAACGCCTCCATCGGCTTCGACAAGCGGCTGGCCGACCAGGACATCGCCGGGTCGAAGGCCCACGCCGCCATGCTGGCGCGCCAGGGCATCATAACCCAGGCCGACGCCGATGCCATCCGCGATGGGCTGGACCGGGTCAAGGAAGAGATCGACTCCGGAGCCTTCACCTTCAAGGTGGAGCTTGAGGACATCCACATGAACGTGGAGGCCCGGCTGGCCGAACTGATCGGCGAGCCGGCCAAGCGCCTGCACACCGGGCGGTCGCGCAACGATCAGGTGGCGACCGACTTCAAGCTGTGGGTGCGCGACGCGCTGGACCGCGCCGACCAGGGGCTGAAGGCGCTCCAGGCCGCGCTGATCGATCTGGCGGAGAAGCACACCGACACGGTGATGCCCGGCTTCACCCACCTCCAGGCCGCCCAGCCGGTCAGCTTCGGCCACCATCTGCTGGCCTATGTAGAAATGTTCGGGCGCGACCGCGGCCGCCTGCGCGACGCCCGCGCGCGGCTGAACGAATGCCCGCTGGGTTCGGCGGCGCTCGCCGGCACGCCCTACCCCATCGACCGCTTCATGACGGCGGAGGCGCTGGGCTTCGACCGTCCCACCGCCAATTCGCTGGACGCCGTCTCCGACCGCGACTTCGCGCTGGAGTATCTGGCGGCGGCCAGCATCTGCGGCATGCACCTCTCCCGCTTCGCGGAGGAGATCGTGCTGTGGTGCTCGGCCCAGTTCCGCTTCATCAAGCTGTCGGACGCCTTCACCACCGGCTCCTCCATCATGCCGCAGAAGAAGAACCCGGACGCGGCGGAACTGGTGCGCGCCAAGGCCGGGCGCGTCATCGGCAGCCTGAACAGCCTCCTGGTCGCCATGAAGGGCCTGCCGCTGGCCTATTCCAAGGACATGCAGGAGGACAAGGAGCCGGTCTTCGAGGCCGACGACACGCTGGCGCTGTGCATCGCCGCCATGGAAGGCATGGTGCGCGACATGCAGCCGAACGTGCCGGCACTGCGCGAGGCGACCGACCGCGGCTTCCTGAACGCCACCGATCTGGCCGACTGGCTGGTGCGGGAGCTGAACATCCCCTTCCGCGAGGCGCACCACATCACCGGGCGCGCCGTGAAGGCGGCGGAGGACAAGCGCGTCGGCCTGACCGCCCTGACGCTGCAGGAGCTTCAGGCCATCGAGCCGCGCATCACCGAGGCCGTCTTCCCGGCGCTGAGCATCGAGGCGTCGCTGGACAGCCGGCGCAGCTTCGGCGGCGCCTCCCCCGTCCGCGTGCGCGAGGCGGTGAAGGCCGCTCGGGAGCGTTTCCTGTGAGGCGCCCCCTGCTGATCCTGGCGACCGCCGCCGTCGCGCTGACGCTGGCCGGTTGCGGCAAGAAGCCGAGCTTCGTCGATCCGCCTCAGGGCAAGGAAGCCGACCGGTTCCCGCAGCACTACCCGAACCCGAAGACCGATCCGAAGCCCGGTCAGCCGTCCTCCGGAGTCCGCTTCCCATGAGCGCCTTCGCCTACCGCAACGGCGTGATGCACGCCGAATCCGTCCCGCTGTCCAAGATCGCGGAGTCGGTCGGCACGCCCTTCTACTGCTATTCCACGGCGGCGCTGGAGGCGCATTACAGCGCCTATGCCGGGGCTTTCGCGGGGCAGGACGCCGATGTCTGCTACGCGGTGAAGGCCAACTCCAACCTCGCCGTCATCCGCGCCTTCGCCCGTCTGGGGGCCGGCGCCGACGTGGTGTCGGGCGGCGAGATGCAGCGGGCGCTGGCCGGCGGCATCCCGGCGGGCAAGATCATCTTCTCCGGCGTCGGCAAGACGCGCGAGGAGATGCGCGCCGCGCTGGAAGCCGGAATCCACCAGATCAACGTGGAATCCATCCCCGAGGTGGAGGCCCTGTCGGAGGTGGCGGTCAGCCTGGGCGTCACCGCCCCCATCGCCTTCCGCGTGAATCCGGACGTGGACGCCAAGACCCACGCCAAGATCGCCACCGGCAAGAAAGAGAACAAGTTCGGCATCGACTACGACCACGCGCGGGAGGTCTACGCGCAGGCCGCCAAGCTGCCGGGCATCAAGCCGGTGGCCATCGCCGTCCACATCGGCTCGCAGTTGACCGACCTCGCCCCCTTCCGCGCCGCCTACGAGCGGGTGGCGACGCTGCTCCATGCGCTGCGGGAGGACGGGCACGACATCACCCGTCTCGATCTCGGCGGCGGGCTGGGCATCGTCTACAAGCACGAGGCGCCGCCGGACATCGCCGATTACGCCGCCATGGTGAAGTCGATCACCGGCAATCTCGGCTGCCGCATCTCGCTGGAGCCGGGCCGCTCGCTGGTCGGCAACGCGGGCGTGCTGGTGTCGCGGGTGATCTATGTGAAGCAGGGGCTGCACCGCCGCTTCGTCATCCTCGACGCGGCGATGAACGACCTGATCCGCCCCACCCTGTACGAAGCCTATCACGGCATCGTCCCGGTGACCGAACCCGCTCCCGGCGCTGCCACGGAGCCCTTCGACGTCGTCGGGCCGGTCTGCGAGAGCGGCGACACCTTCGCGCTCCAGCGCGCGCTGCCGGCCATGGCGCCGGACGAGCTGGTGGCGATCCTGTCGGCGGGGGCCTACGGCGCGGTCATGTCCTCCACCTACAACACCCGCCCCCTGATCCCGGAGGTGCTGGTGAACGGCGACCGGTTCTCGGTCATCCGCCCCCGCGTATCGGTGGAGGAACTGCTGGCGCTGGACCGCGTGCCGGACTGGCTGAGGGACTGATGGGCGCAGGCTGCCGGTGTGCAATAACCGCTGCACATCGGCACACTTAAGGCGTATGATCCCCCGTTCGAGAAACGGGCGGGGAACATCATGGAGTGGGATGCGGCCTATGCCATCGGACAGGGCGCTGTGGACGGAGACCACCAGCGCCTGTTCGAGCTTTTCAACCAGTTCAGCGCGGCCATCGCCGCCGGGGAAAGGCGCGAGTCCGCGAACCGCTTCCTGCGCGAACTGGCCGACTATTCGGCCTATCACTTCCGCCGCGAGGAAGGGCTGATGCGCGCGGTCGGCTACCCCGACTACGTCAAGCACAAGGCGATGCACGACACCTTCGCCGACTTCGTCCGCAAGCAATCCGACGCCGACGAGCACGATTTGGAGGAGGTCCAGTTCCTCCAGAGCTATGTCGAGATGTGGCTCTGCGGCCATATTCTGGTCATGGACAAGTGGTTTGGTGAATGGCTCGATGGCCGGGCCGGGAAATCCGGCGCGGCTGAGCCCATATCCTGACGGAACCCGGCTTCCTCCTCTCCCCCCAGGCCGGGATCAGGGCTTCGGCAACCGGCTGGACGGGAGTGCGGGATGAGCGACAGCAACGACGGGTTCCGGTTCCCCCTGCGCAAGGAGGCCCCCCCCGCCTCCAACCCTCGGGAACCCCGCCTCCGCATGGGACAGGCCCTCGCCGCCCTGCTGTGGGAGCGGCTGTGGCCCGCGCTCTGGGCGCCCATCGCCATCGCCGGGGCCTTCCTCGCCCTGGCGCTGCTGAATCTTCTGCCGCTTCTGCCGGGCTGGCTGCACGCCCTGGTCCTGCTGCTGTTCGCCGCCGCCATCGTCTGGACGGGGTGGCGCGGGCTGCGCGCCTTCCGCCTGCCGGACGAGGACGCCGCCCGCCGCCGGCTGGAACGCGACAGCGGCCTGCCCCACCGGCCCCTCCACACGCTGCGCGACAAGCCCGCCGGCAACGACCCCGTCGCCGCGGAGCTGTGGCGCCTGCATCAGCAGCGGGTGCGGGCCGCCATGCGGCGGCTGCGCGTGTCCTGGCCGCTGTCCGACGGCCTCGCCGCCCATGATCGCTACGCCTTGCGGGCGCTGGTGGTGCTGGTGCTGATCGCCGTCGGCGGGGCCACCTGGGGCGATTGGAGGCCGCGGCTGTCCGCCGCCGTCAGCCCGCGCCTCGACGAGACGGCGGCCTCCTCCGTCGCGACGCTCGATTTGTGGGTGACGCCGCCGGAATACACCGGGCTTCCGCCGGTCTTCCTGAAGTCGGCCAACCCCGCCCACACGCCGAACCTCGCCGATCCCGTGCCGGTCCCCAAGGGCAGCCTCGTGCTCGCCCGCGTCACCGGCGGCGGCGGCACGCCGTCGCTGGAGGCCGGCGCCAAGTCCGCTGCCTTCGAGGCGGTCGACTCCTCCACCTTCCAAATCCAGCAGCCGATCGAGTCCGGCAACCGGATCGCCGTGACCCAGGGCTCCGGCGTGCTGGGAAGCTGGAACGTCCGGATCATCCCGGACAACCCGCCGACCATCGCCTACGCCAGCCCCCCGGCCAAGGGGGAACGCGGCGCGCTGCGGCTGGACTATGCCGCGCAGGACGATTACGGGCTGGCCGAGGCCAAGGCCGTCGTCCGGCTGGCCGTGCCGGAAGATCAGGCCCCGGCGCTGGACCGCAACCCGCTGGAATTGCCTCTGGCCCTGCCCGGCGCCCACCCGCGCGAGGCGCGCAACGCCGCCTTCCACGACCTGACCGCCCATCCCTGGGCCGGGCTGAACGTCACCGTCCGCCTGACCGCCCTGGACGGCGCCGGCCAGACCGGCAGCACGGAGGACATGGCGATGGTCCTGCCGGAGCGGGTCTTCAACCACCCCGTGGCCCGCGCCATCGTGGAGGAGCGCAAGAAGCTGACCCTGCGGCCCAAGCAGCTCCGCATCGAGGTGGCGCGCGCGCTGGCCGAGATCTCGTCCCGGCCCAGCCAGTTCGGCGGCGATCTGGTGGCCTTCCTGGCGCTCCGCACCGCCGTGAGCCGCCTGCTGCTGGACGAGGAGGCGGCCTCCGCCCCCGCCGTTCAGCAATTGCTGTGGGAAACCGCGCTCCGCATCGAGGACGGCGGCCTGTCGCTGGCCGAACGCGACCTGCGCGACGCCGAACACCGTCTGGCCGAGGCGCTGGATCGCGGGGCGGACGACCAGGAGCTGAAGAAGCTGATGGACGAACTTCAGGCGGCGCTCGACAAGTTCCTGGACGCCATGGAGCAGCAGATCCGCGAGGCGCTGGAGCGCGGCGATCCGATCCCCGTCATCCCGCAGGAAATGGCCGACCAGATGATGGACCGCCAGGACCTTCAGCGCATGATGGACCAGATGCGGCAGATGGCGGAAACCGGCGCCCGCGACGCCGCGCGGCAGATGCTGTCCCAGTTGCAGCAGATGATGGAGAACATGCGCAACGGCGTCATGGCCCAGATGCAGCAGCAGGGCCAGAACGAGGCGTGGCAGATGATGCGCGAGTTGCAGGAGCTGGCGCAGCGGCAGCAGAGCCTTCTGGACCAGACCTTCCGCCAGTCGCAGGAGCAGATGGGCCAGCAGGACGGGCAGCAGAGCCAGCAGGGCCAGCAGGGGCCGCGCAACCGCCAGGGCCGCCCGCAGCAGGGACAGCAAGGACAGCAGGGCCGGTCCGGCAGCCCGCTGATGCAGCAGCAGGCCGAACAGCAGGAGGCGCTGCGCCGCCAGCTCGGCGAGTTGATGCGCCGCATGGGAGAGCAGCAGGGCGGCGAAATCCCCCGTCCGCTGGGCCGCGCCGAACGGTCCATGCGCGACGCCGGGCAGGCGCTCCAGCAAGGGCAGCCCGGCTCCGCCGTCCCGCCGCAGACCCAGGCGATGGACGAGCTTCAGCAGGGCATGCAGGCCTACGCCGAGCAGATGATGCAGCAGATGATGGGCCAGCAGGGTCCGGCCATGACCGGGCAGCAACCCGGACAGCCGCAGCAGCGCCAGGGCCAGGGCCGCAACCGCGACCCGCTGGGCCGCCGCCCCTCCGGCTTCGGCAATTACAACGGCGACGACGTGAAGATCCCGGAGGAGGCCGAACTCCAGCGCGCCCGCGAGATCCTGGACGAGTTGCGCCGCCGCTCCGGCCAATACGGCCGCCCGCAGATGGAGCGCGAGTACATCGACCGGCTGCTGAAGCAGTTTTAAGGCGGGATGACCGGGCGGCTTTACCGGAGGGCGGCGCTGGTGCAGTATCCACCGCGCAAGGTGCCGCCGCATGCCCTACCGGCACGGACCGCCCCCCGGACACAACGAACGTTTCCTCATGGTCGCCGTCCTTTCGAACCACGGGTCGGGCGGACTGGCCCCGCAGCGCCCGGAACTGACGCTCGGCAGCAAGTTCCGCATGATCAACTGGGGGCTGGTGCTCCTGGTCTGCATCATCACGTCGGTCGGGGTGGCCCTGCTCTATTCCGCCGCCGGGGGCAATTGGAAGCCCTGGGCGCAGCCGCAGCTCGTGCGTGCCGTCCCCGGCGTGTTCCTGATGCTGATGATCGCGCTGATCGACGTGCGGCATCTGATGAAATCGGCCTACATCATCTTCCTGATCGTGCTGTGCCTGCTGGTCGCGGTGGAGCTGATGGGCCGCATCGGCATGGGCGCCCAGCGCTGGATCGACCTGGGCTTTTTCCAGCTCCAGCCGTCGGAGCTGATGAAGCCGGCGCTGACCCTGGCGCTGGCCCGCTATTTCCACGGCGTCTCGTTGGAGCAGATCGGGCGCCCGCTGCTGCTGATCCCGCCGCTGCTGCTGGTTTTCACCCCGGTGGCGCTGGTGCTGATGCAGCCGAACCTGGGCACCTCGCTGCTGCTCATCATGGGCAGCGGGGCCGTCTTCTTTGCGGCGGGCGTGCGGATCTGGAAGTTCCTGGTGGTCATCGGCGGCGGTCTGGCGGCCATTCCCGTCGCCTGGGAGTTCCTGCACGACTACCAGAAGCAGCGCGTCTACACCTTTCTCGACCCGGAGACCGACCCGCTGGGCGCCGGCTACAACATCCTCCAGTCGAAGATCGCGCTGGGGTCGGGCGGGCTGTTCGGCAAGGGCTTCATGTCGGGCTCGCAGAGCCAGCTCATGTTCCTTCCGGAAAAGCACACGGACTTCATCTTCGTGGTTCTGGCGGAGGAGTTCGGGATGGTCGGCGCCCTGATCCTGCTGGCGCTGTACCTGATGCTGTTCATCTACGGCGTGGTGATCGCGCTGAGCTGCCGCAGCCAGTTCGCCCGGCTGGTGGCGGTCGGCATGACCGCGCAGTTCTTCCTCTACGTGATGGTCAACGTGTCGATGGTCACCGGCCTGATCCCGGTGGTGGGCATCCCCCTGCCCCTGGTGTCCTATGGCGGGTCGGCGATGATGACGCTGATGATCGGCGTGGGGCTGCTGCTCAGCATGTCGGTCCACCGGGAAATCCGCATCCCCAAGAGCGGCGTCACCGAAATGTGACGCCGCCGGGCCGGGGCCGGTCCGTCATACCGTGGGCGGATGATGGCTTCCATGATCCGCCCACGGCCGAAACCTTCAGGCGCCGGCCGTATCAGCCCTCCGACACTTCGCCGTTTTCCTGGATCAGCACCTTGTCGATGCGGCGGCCGTCCATGTCGATGACCTCGAACCGCAGGCCGTTCCAATGGAAATGCTCCGCGGCGGTCGGCACATGGCCAAGCTGGTCCAGCATGAAGCCGGCGATGGTGTGGTAATCGCCCTCGCCCTTCAGCCCCTTCACGCCGACCAGGGACTCCACCTCCTCCACCGGGGTCATGCCGTCCACCAGCCAGGACCCGTCTTCGCGCTGGACGGCGGCCCCGTCGCCTTCCTGCCCCTCTTCGGGCATCTCGCCGGCGATGGCCTCCATGATGTCGGTCACGGTGGCGATGCCTTCGACGCTGCCGTATTCGTCCACCACCACGGCCATATGGATGCTGGCCTGCTTGAACAGTTCCAGCAGCCGCAGGACCGGCGTTCCGTCATGGACGATCAGCGGCTCCACCATGGCCTCGCGCAGATCGAAGCTGCGGCCCTGGAGCGCCTGGTTGAGCAGCGCCTTGCTGGACACGATGCCCTGCACCTCGTCCACGTCGCCACGGCAGACCAGGAAGCGGGAATAGCCGCTGGCCTGGATTTCCCGTGCGATGGCGTCGGCCGGATCGTCGAGGTCGATCCACACGAGATCCGGGCGCGGCGTCATGATCGACCGCGCCGTGCGGTCGGACAGGCGGAAGACACCCTCGATCATCTGCCGCTCGGCGGGTTCGAAGACGCCGGTCTGCGTCCCTTCCTTGATGAGGCTCTTAACCTCCTCCTCGGTGACGGTCTGCTCGCGCGCGGTGGGCAGGCGCAGCAGCTTCATCACGCCCTCGGTCGAGACGCCGAGCAGCCAGACCAGCGGCATGGCGATGCGCGACAGAACGCTCATCGGACCGGCCACGCCGGCGGCGATGCGCTCCGCGTTCACCAGCGCCATGCGCTTGGGCACCAGTTCACCGACGATCAGCGACAGGTAGGTGATCGCCGCGACCACCAGCGCGAAGGCCACCTGCTCTCCATAGGGGGCGATCCAGGCGATGTTGGCGTCCAGAACCGCTCCCAGCCGGGCGGCCAGGGTCGCGCCGCCGTAGGCACCGGCGACGATGCCGATCAGCGTGATGCCGACCTGCACGGTGGAGAGGAAGTTTCCGGGGTCCTCCGACAGTTGCAGCGCGATGCGGGCGCCCTTGCTGCGCGTTTCCTCGGCCATCTGCTGAAGCCGCGCGCGCCGCGACGACACCAGCGCCATTTCCGACATCGCGAAAAAGGCGTTCAGCAGGATCAGCAGAATGATGACCAGCACTTCCCAAATCATGGCGTCGAGCCCGCGGGCGCTCCCTTTAATGAAAACAGTTCGTGGAACAGATACATGCCGGCCTGCCCGAAACCGAGCAGGACGGCGGCGACGATGGCGATGGCGATCAGCCCGGCGACGAGGCCGGCGGCCACGAAGACCCCATCCTTTTCGATCAGCCCCAGCGCGATCAGCGCGATGGCCAGCGCCGGGGGCTGGTTGCCGAAGACGATGGGCAGGGCCAGAACGGCGGCCAGGATCATGACGGCCAGCCCCAGCAGCCGCTCCGCCGCGGGGGCGGTCAGCGCGGGCAGGCGGGGGCGCAGATGCCGTTCCAGCCAGTCGACATGGGGCTTCGCCTTCGCGATGACGCGCAGGAAGGCGTCGCGCTCCAGCGTGACCGCGGCAATCCGGCGCGGCAGCCAGGGCCGGTCGCGCCCGGCGGCGATCTGGGCGCCGATCAGCAGCATCGGCAGGCCCGTCGCCGTGGACAGGCCCGGCACCGGCAGGATGTTCGGAATGGACAAGATCAGAAGCAGGGCGCCGAAAGCGCGGTCGCCCAGAATGTCCACGAGATCGCCCAGCGCGATCCGCGCGCCATGGTCGTGGCTCAGGAAATCATCCAGGACCGCCGAAGCGGGGTTCACCGGCAGGGAGCCGGTGGTCGCGGCATCGCCGCGGTCAACGTCCGCCGGAACCTGACGGTCCGGGGACGTGTCGGGAGGTCGGCCGTCGTTCACGGCGCTCCCCACGGAGGCCGCCCGAAACGGCGGAAGGGTAAACCCATGGACCTTTCGCGTCGCAACATCGTGAGGGGTCCTTTTACAGCATCGCGGGCCGGCGCGCCAGCCCATGTGTGGAATTTCCGGGATCTCAAGGGGATGATGCCGCCAAGGGCAGTTCCACAGTGAAGGTGGAGCCGCGTCCCGGCACCGAATCGGCGGTGATCCGCCCGCCATGGCCCTCCACGATGGACCGGCAGATGTGGAGACCAAGGCCGACCGTTCCCTCTCCCTCCGTGCCCAGCCGGCCCGTGTCCAGCCAGCCCGTGCGGGCGAAGGGCTGGCGCAGATGCGCCAGTTCCGCCGGGGACATGCCCCGCCCGCCGCGGTCGGAGTGTTTGACGGCGTTCGACAGCAGGTTGTTGAGAAGCTGGTCCATCCTTGCGGGGTCGGTGTCGGCTTCGGGCGGCGTTTCTTCGGTCATTGACTGGTCGGGCACGGACAGCTCGATGGTGACGGCCTTGCCCTCGGCCAACACGCGATTCATGGAGACGTTCCGCCGGACCAGAGCCATCGGATCGGACGGGCGCCGCGCCACGGCCAGGACCAACCCCTCCGCATCGTCCAGCCTGCTGATATGGAACATGCCTGCGGGGACGGGCCGGCTGGTCAAGGAATAGTCGAGCGCCCGATCCTGCAACGCCCGCCCGTGCCGGCTGGTTCTCGATTTCGATGAACGCAGCCCGTCCGCTCAGCGGCTTCTCTGAAGGATGAAGGTCAGCCGCTTCACGAGGTCGGCCTTCGACACCGGCTTCACCAGATAGCCGGAAATGCCGTAGGCGATGGCCCGCTTGACCATGTCGGCCTCGCGATGGGCGGTCAGCACGATCACCGGGAGGTCGGCCAGCGGGTTGCCGGTGG
>JAEYPE010000010.1 GCA_023411035.1 Pseudomonadota bacterium | reverse complement strand
TGAGGCGCCAGCCGCGCTCCCAGCAATAATGCGCGACGCGGTGCATGACGACGGCGTGGAAGCCCGGATAGCACAGCGCGACCTCGGCCCGCGACCGCGCGGCGGGGTCGCGCGCCATGATACCGTCGATCTCTTCGCGAAGATGCTTGAACACCGCAACACCCGCCGTGGTATAGTCCGCCCTCTTGCCGGAAGAGGTGATCTTTCGCAAGACCCTCCGACCCGTGCCTCGCCGGTCGCGCGGGTTGCCCTTGAAGGACGCATCGACGCATATATGATGACCAAGCAAAACGGTCAAGAATTGTGTGCGAAAAATCCATGCTTGTCCATGGGTAACCACGTTTGCTTGCCGGGGCTTCCGATCTCCGGCCCGCCAGTGGTTCGGATCACCATACATTCGCGTCAGGATCGCCGTATCCCATGCCTGAAGTGATGATCAACGGTCCAGCCGGACGGCTGGAAGGGCGCTACACCCACGGCACGATCCCGAACGCGCCGATGGCTCTGCTGCTGCATCCGCACCCGCATCACAATGGAACGATGAACAACAAGGTGGTCTTCACCCTGTTCCAGTCCTTCACGAAGCGCGGCCATTCAGCCCTGCGCTTCAACTTCCGGGGGGTGGGCCGCAGCCAGGGCACCTACGACAAGGGCGAAGGGGAACTGGCCGACGCGGCGGCGGCGCTGGACTGGCTCCAGACCCACAACCCGAACGCCCCGGTCTGCTGGATCGCCGGCGTGTCCTTCGGGGCCTGGATCGGCATGCAGCTTCTGATGCGCCGCCCGGAGATCGACGGGTTCGTCTCGGTCTCCCCGCCCGCCAACCTGTTCGACTTTTCCTTCCTGGCGCCCTGCCCCTCCTCCGGCCTGATCATCCACGGCGACCGGGACGAGCTGGTTCCGGCGGCGGCGGTGAACAAGCTGGTCACCAAGCTGTCGCACCAGAAGGACATCCGCATCGACCACCGGGTGGTGCCCGGCGCCAACCATTTCTTCGCCAACCGCAGCGACGATCTGGCCGTGCAGGTGGACGATTATCTGGACCGCGCGATGGGCAACCCCGTCGCCGCGGTGGCCGAGTAAGCAGCGGAATTTCCAGGTGCGTCAGTCCACGGGATGGAAGCGTCCGCCGGTCATCGGCCGGGGAACCCCCGTGGTGGCCGGCAGGCTGAGCGGCAGGCCCTTGCGGCTGCGCACCGCCAGATAGGCGAAGGCTTCGGCCTCCAGCGCGTCCCCGTTCCAGCCCACGGCCTCCACCGGATCGACCGGCACGCCCAGCCGGTCGGCCAGCATCCCCATCAGCGTCGCGTTGTGCCGCCCGCCGCCGCAGACGAGCCAGCGCACCGGCGCGTCCGGCAGATGCGGGACGATGCGGGCGACCGACGCGGCGGTGAAGGCGGTCAGGGTCGCCGCCCCGTCCTCCACCGTCAGCCCGCGGACCGGAGCCGGGTCGAAGGCGTCGCGGTCCAGCGACTTCGGCGCCGGACGGTCGAAATAGGGATGGGCGAGCAGCGCCGCCAGCGCCCCCTCGTCCACCGTGCCCCGCGCGGCCAGCGAACCGCCGGAATCGTAGCGGGCGCCCTGGCCGGACAGAACCCAGTCGTCCACCAGCGCGTTGCCCGGCCCGGTGTCGCAGGCGATCACGTCGCCCTCGCCGTCCCCGATCCAGGTGACGTTCGCCACGCCGCCGATGTTCAGGACCGCCAGCGGGCGCGGCAGGGCATCGGCCAGCGCGCGGTGGAACAGCGGCACCAACGGGGCGCCCTGCCCGCCCGCCTCCACGTCCGCCGTTCGGAAATCGTTCACCACGGCAATGCCGGTCGCGCGGGCCAGCCGGGCGCCGTCGCCGATCTGCCAGGTGCGGCGCCGCGCCGGGTCGTGATGAATCGTCTGGCCGTGGAAGCCGATCAGGTCCACCGCGGCGGCCTCCGTCCCGGCCTCGGCCAGCAGGCGGCGCACGGCGTCGGCGTGGGCGTCGGTCACGGCGCGCTCCACCTCCTCCACCGGCCCCTTGCCGCCCAGGCAGGAGCGCAGCGCAACGCGGAAGCCGTCCTCATAGGGAATGGTGACGAAGGCCAGCGGTTCCACGCGGCGCTCGCCATCGGTGCGCACCAGCGCCGCGTCGATTCCGTCCATGGAGGTACCGCTCATCAGCCCGACGACCGTCTGCATTCCCTGCCCCGTTCCCTTGTCGACTCAGCCCCGAGAATTGTGGGGCCGCGCGTTCCATGCTAACAGACGCGACCCTGGACCCTACCACGACAGCCGGATCGCGGCCATGACGACGCTGACATCGGATTTCCTCCGCACGCTGCAGGAACGCGGCTTCATCCACCAGTGCACCGACCTTGCCGGGCTCGACGAGCGCGCGGCGAAGGGGCCGATCATCGCCTACATCGGCTTCGACTGCACGGCGGACAGCCTGCATGTGGGCAGCCTGCTGCCGATCATGATGCTGCGCTGGCTCCAGAAGACCGGCCACAAGCCGATCGTTCTGATGGGCGGCGGGACGACCAAGATCGGCGACCCCTCCGGCAAGGACGAGGCGCGCCAGCTTCTGACCGACGAGGCCATCAACGCCAACATGGCGGGCATCAAGCGCATCTTCGGGCGCTACCTGACCTTTGGGGACGGGCCGACCGACGCGGTGATGGTCAACAACGCCGACTGGCTGGACGAACTGAAATACATCCCGCTGCTGCGCGACATCGGGCGGCACTTCACGATTAACCGCATGCTGGCCTTCGATTCGGTCAAGCTGCGGCTGGACCGCGAGCAGCCGCTGACCTTCCTGGAATTCAACTACATGATCCTCCAGGCCTATGATTTCGTGGAGCTGTTCCGGCGCGAGAAATGCGTGCTCCAGATGGGCGGGTCGGACCAGTGGGGCAACATCATCAACGGCGTGGAACTGGGCCGCCGCACCGATGGGGCGGAGCTGTTCGGCCTGACCACCCCGCTGCTGACCACCTCCTCCGGCGCCAAGATGGGCAAGACCGCCGCGGGCGCGGTGTGGCTGACCGCCGACAAGCTCAGCGCCTATGATTTCTGGCAGTACTGGCGCAACACCGAGGACGCGGACGTGGGCCGCTTCCTGCGCCTCTACACCGAACTGCCGCTGGACGAGGTGGCGCGGCTGGAAGCGCTCCAGGGTGCCGACATCAACGAGGCCAAGAAGATCCTGGCCCATGAGGTGACCAGGCTCGCCCACGGCGAGGAAGCCGCCCTGGAGGCCGCCGAGACCGCCCGCCGCACCTTCGAGCAGGGCGCCGCCGCCGAGGGCCTGCCGAGCATCGACCTGCCCCGCGCCGAGCTTGAGGCCGGTGTTCCGGTGGTGGACTTGCTGGTTTCCGCCGGCCTTGCCGCGTCCAAGGGCGAGGCGCGCCGTCTCATCAAGGGGGCCGGCGCGAAGATGAACGACGCCGCCATCCCCGACGAGGCCGCCAAGGCCACCGCCGCCGACCTGAACGCCGACGGCGTCATCAAGCTGAGCGCCGGCAAGAAGCGCCACGCGCTGGTCAAGGCGGTGTGATTTCCACCATATCCACCGATGTCCCCTCTCCCCTCCGGGGAGAGGGTTAGGGTCCTCCCTACTTCTCGAATGTCCCCGGTGACGGCGCTTCCTTCCCGTCGCCCAGGAAGAACAGGTTGCGCAGGAAGCCCGGCGCCAGCATGGCGAGCGGGTTCACCGTCACGTCCGGGTCGGCCAGCGGGCCGCGGACGTGCCAGGTGGCGCTGAAGATGCCCTGCCCCTCGCCGCCGCTCAGCGCGTCGCCCAGCAGCGGGATCTGGCCGATCAGCCGGTTCAGCCCGTAGACCGGCACGATGGTGCCGCGCAGGTTGGCCGTGTCGGTCTCGATGTCCACCTCCCCGGCCAAAGTCAGGCCGAGTGCGGAGCCGGAGGTGCGCAGATCCTTCACGGTCAGCAGGCGCCCGTCCTTGCGGTAGTCGCTGACCGCGCGCCCGAACCGGATGCCCTTGCCACCGCCCATCAGCTCCGCGAAGCCGGAGGGCGAGATGGCGTTCAGGATGCGGGCCAGCACCGGCGGATCGACCAGCGCGTAATCCGTCAGCTCCATCCGGCCTTCGATGGCGGCGTCGGCCCGCGGTTCCACCGTGCGCCCGGTGATGCTCAGCGCACCGCCCTGCACCCGGTCGTTGATGTCGAGCGCGCGGAAGGTCTCGCCCGCGTCGCTGGCCGAGATGGCCACATCGTAGAAGCCCTGGGCGCCCGGCAGATAGCGCAGGGACACCGCCCCCTCGCGGCCCGCCCGCGCCGTCACGTTCAGGTTCGTCCAGGACAGGCTGTCGCGCTTCAGCCGCCCGGCCACGTCGGACAGGTACCGCCCATCCCCGAAGAAGACGCGGTTCAGCCGGACGTCGAAGTCGAGGGGCAGCGACTTCCCGTCGTCGGGGCCGGGCTTCTTCCCACTGGGCGGATCGGCCTTGCCGGCCAGGACGCGGGCGTCCAGGCTCTGCCCCGTGATGGTCCCGGAATAGCCGTTCTTGCCGCCGTTGTGCACCGTCACGTTGGCCTTCAGGTCGGTCTGGCCGACCGACAGCTGGCTGACGGCCACCTTGGTGACCGCCATGGTCTGCGGGGCCAGATCGACGACCGCCTGGGCGCGCAGGCCGCCGGCATCGACGGACAGGCCGGTGACGCGGGTCACCCGGTCCTTCTGGAACTCCAGCGCCAGCTTGCCCGTGCCGGGGACGCCGGGCTTCTTCTCCCACCCCAGCTCGTCGATGCGCAGGCGGGTCTTTTCCAGATTCAGCCCGGCGGTCAGGCCGAAGCGGCGGCGCTGGTCCACGGTGAACAGCACGTCCGCCCCCATCGGCCCTTCGACATGCTCGCCCAGGTCGATGCCGTGGCTGCGCAGGTCCTGCGCGTCCACGTCGCCCTTCACGGCGATGCGGGTGCGCGGCCCCTTGGCGGTGGAGGTGAACTGCTCCTTCCAGTCGATGGTGACGGGGATGCCGTCCAGCTTGGTGTTGCCCTTCACCGTCATGGCGTTCATGTCGAGCGCCAGCGTCAGGTCGCCTTCCGTCGCGGTCAGTCCGGCGGCGACCTTCTCCACCCCCACGCCGCGCAGCTTCGCCGCGACGTCCAGGTTCAACTGCTCGACCTTCAGATCGACCAGCAGCGGGAACTGGAAATGGAGTTGCGCGTCGGCCTGCCCCTGCGTCCGTTTGGGGTCCAGGTCGAGGCGGCTGGGATAGCCGAGCGGCGGGCTGTCCAGAACGGTCAGGATGGTGCGCACCGGCCCACGGACCGGAACGCGGATGTCCATGGCCTCCTTGTCGGTGTCCAGCCCGCTGATGACGATGGTGCCGTTGCCCAACTGCACGTCGTCGATCCGCCCGCCCTTGGTGTGGATGGTGAAGGTCTTGCCGTCGGTGGATACCTCCGCCGCCAGGCCGGTCACCTTGGGCAGCGGGCGGAAATAATCCACAGTCATGTCCTCGGCCTGGATGCCGGCGTGGAAATGCGTCAGGTCGACGGCGGACAGGTCGGCCAGCGGCCCGGCCGCGGTGACGGTGGCGGTCGCCTCCGGCACGATGCCGTGGGACAGGTTGGTGGTCACCCATTCCCGCGCGTTCTTCCCCAGCCCCAGCGGCCACAGCCGGGGCAGCGCGTCCGCCGGCACCCGCCGCGCCGTCACGGCGGCTTCCACGGACAGCCGGGCGTCCGGCGTGTCCGGCTGCGCGATGGCGGCCCGCGCCGTTCCCTCCACGGTCGGCCCGCCGAGGTCGATCGCCAGCCGCTCCACCTCAAGCCGTCCCGAGGCGCGGTCCCCCGCCACCGTCAGGGCGGCGGAGGCGACGGGCACCGGTTCCGGGAACCGTTCCGGATGGACGATGCGGCCCTCCCCGGCCTTCAACTCGGCCCGCCCGCCGCGCGGCTGCCAGTCGGCGTCCAGGTCCACATTCGCGGTGCCGGACAGGGGAAGCTGCGCACCGGCCAGCGGCGCCAGCGCCGGGGCGAAGCCGGCCAGTTCGGCGGGCACCAGCCCGTCGAGCCGCGCCGCCAGCGACGTGCCCTTCCCCACCACCTGCGTGCCGTCCAGGCCGAGGGAGGCCCGTTTCCCCCCGGCGGTCAGGCCCAGTTGCAGGCTGCCGCTGCGCCGGTCGCCCTGCTCCCGCAGGTCGGCGCGCCCGGCCAGTTCCACCCCGTCCAGCGCAAGGTCCAGCCGGTCCAGTTCCGCCCGCCGGCCCGGCACGTCCACGGTCCCGCGCAGCCGCATGCGCTCCACGCGGTAGGGATCGGGCCGCAGGGCGGGCAGGCTCATCTCCCCCGCGCCGCCATGCAGGTCGAGACCGAAGCGCACCGGCTCGAAGCGGGAATCCAGCGTGGCGTCGATCCGCCCGCCGATGGGCACGGTCACCGCCGACAGCGGCTCCAGCAACGGCCCGATCTTCGCCAGCGCCGCGGGCTGCAAGCCTTCGAAGCGGGCGGAAAGTTCGGTCACCGAACCGGCCATGCGGTAGCGGCCCGACGCCTCCACCGCCGCCGCCCGCCCGTCGAGGTCGAGCAGCAGTTGCGCCCCGCCGACGATCTCCGTGCCGTCGCGGGTCAGCACGATGTCGGCGCGGCTGGCGTGCCAGGACAGGCCCAGCATGCGGTTCGTCATCGTCAGGTCGGCGCCGATGATGGTCAGGCGCCGCAGCAGGCCCAGCGGACGCGCGATGTCCGGCGGCTGCAACAGGGTGGAGACGATCTCCCCCGCGAAATCGGGGCTGCCCTCCGGCTCCTCCTTCTCCGGCTCGCCGGGGGACGGGAGGGAGCGCACGTCGAATTCCAGACTGCCGTCGGCGCGGCGGAGCACCTGGAGCCGCGGGCGCACGAGGTCGAGCCGCGTCGGCGACAGCTTGCCCTGGAACAGCGCCTGCACGGAAAAGCCGACGCCCAGTTCCGGCACCGCCGCCAGTTCGTCCCCTTCGGCGTTGACCGCGTGCACGTCGATGGCCCGCAGGTCCAGCCGGGTCAGCCCTTCGCTCTCCTCCTCGTCCACCCAGGACAGCACGAGTTGGCCCACATCGACGCGGTAGCGGCCCTGCGGATCGCTCAGCGCCCGCTCCACATAGGGGGTCAGCGGATCGAGCGCGATCGGCCCCTGCGCCAGCCTCCAGGCGAACAACCCGCCTGCGGCGCCGGCGACGGCCACCGTGCCCGCGGCGGTCCAGGCCAGGATCTTGACGGTGCGCCGGATCACGAACGGAGTCCCGAGGACGGCGGCGCCGGCGATTTGTCACGGTTGACCGGAACGGCGGGACCGCGCACCTTCCCGCTCAGTCTTTGTGCAGGGATAGCCGCGATCATGCCCACCAACACGCTGCCGAAACCCTTCGACACCGCCCTCGCCGAACACGGCCTGGAGCGCTGGCGCCAAGAGGCGGCCAAAGCCGACGATGAATCCTTGCGCGCCTGGGCGGAAGCGTACGCCGACTCCCCCGAAGGGCGGGCGCTGATCGACGCGGTGTGCGGCAACAGCCCGTATCTCGGCCAGATCCTGACGCGGGAGCTGCCCTTCGTCCAAGGGATGGTGACGCAAGGGTACGGCGCCGCCTTCGCCGCGCTGCTGCGCACGCTGGAGGAAGAGTGCGCGGAGGAGCGCAACATCGACCGGCTGATGACGGCCCTGCGCATCGCCAAGCGGCGGGCGGCGCTGCTGATCGCGATGGCCGACATCACCGGCGCGTGGGAGCTGGAGGCCGTCACCGGCGCCCTGTCCGACATCGCCGAAACGTCGGTGCGGATGGCGGCGAACCACCTGCTGCGCCGCGCCGCGGAAGCGGGCACGCTGACGCTGCCGGAACCGCAGCGGCCATGGGTCGGGTCGGGCCTGATCGTGCTTGGCATGGGCAAACTTGGTGCGCGCGAGCTCAACTATTCCAGCGATATCGACCTGATCGTCCTGTACGACGACGCCGTCGTGCAAACGCCCCAGCCGGACAACCTCGCCCGCACGTTCATTCGTATCGCGCGCGATCTCGTCCGCATTATGGATGAACGGACCAAGGACGGCTACGTCTTCCGTACGGATCTGCGGCTTCGTCCCGATCCGGGGGCCACGCCGCTGGCGGTTTCCGTCTCGGCGGCCGAAATTTATTACGGCAGCGTCGGGCAGAACTGGGAACGCGCGGCCATGATCAAGGCCCGCCCCATCGCCGGCGATCCGGAGGCCGGTGCGCATTTCCTGCGCTTCCTCGAACCCTTCGTGTGGCGGAGGCATCTCGACTTCGCGGCCATCCAGGACATCCATTCCATCAAACGTCAGATCAACGCCCACAAGGGCCACCGTGAAGTGACGGTGAACGGCCACGACATCAAGGTGGGCCGCGGCGGAATCCGCGAGATCGAGTTCTTCGCCCAGACCCAGCAGCTTATTTTCGGCGGGCGCGACATCCGCGTGCGCATCGCCCCCACCCTGCTGGCGAACAAGGCGCTCTGCGCGATCGGCCGCGTGCCGGAGGCGGCGGTTGAGGAACTGGAGGAAGCCTACCGCTTCCTGCGCCGGGTCGAACACCGCATCCAGATGACCGACGACCGCCAGACCCACCAGATCCCGGCGGACGACGAAGGCGTGGCCCATCTGGCGACCTTCCTCGGCTATGACCGGACGGAGGATTTCCGCGCCGACCTGCTGGCCCGGCTGGGCCGGGTGGAGGACCGCTACGCCGAGCTGTTCGAGGAGGCGCCGTCGCTGTCCGGCCCCGGCAACCTCGTCTTCACCGGCACCGACGATGACCCCGGCACGGTGAAGACGCTGGCCGGCATGGGCTACCGCGACCCCAGCCGGGTCATCTCCGTGGTCTCCACCTGGCACCGCGGACGCTACCGCTCCACCCGCTCGGGCCGCGCGCGGGAACTGCTGACCGAGCTGGTTCCGGCCATGCTGAACGAGCTGGCGAAAACGCCCGCCCCGGACGACGCGCTCATGAAGTTCGACAGCTTCCTGGGCCGCCTGCCGGCGGGTGTCGGGCTGTTCTCGCTGTTCATCGCCAACCCTTGGCTGCTGGCCCTGGTGGCGGAGATCATGGGGACGGCGCCGCAACTGGCGGAAACCCTGTCGCGCAACCCGTCGCTGCTCGACGCCGTTCTGTCGCCCGACTTCTTCGACCCGCTGCCCGACGCGGCGGGGATCGCGCCGGAGTACAAGCGCTTCATCGCCGGGGCGCGCGACTTCGAGGACGTTCTCACCCTGTCGCGGCGCTGGACCAACGACCAGCGCTTCCGCGCCGGGGCGCACATCCTGCGCGGCATCACCGACGGCGACCGCTGCGGCCCCTTCCTGGCCGATCTGGCCGACGTGGTGGTGCCGGAGCTGGCCACCCGCGTGGAGGAGGAGTTCACCGCGCGCCACGGCCGCATCCCCGGCGGCGCCTGGGTGGTGGTGGCGATGGGCAAGCTGGGCAGCCGGCAACTCACCATCACCTCCGACATCGACCTGATCGTGGTCTACGAGGTGCCGCCCGGCACACGCCAATCGGACGGGGCCAAGCCGCTGGCGCCCAACGAGTATTACATCAAGCTGACGCAGCGCCTGACCAACGCCATCACCGCCCCCATGGCGGACGGGCGGCTGTACGAGGTGGACATGCGGCTGCGCCCATCGGGCAACGCCGGACCGCTCGCCACCGCGCTGGACTCCTTCACCGCCTATCAGGCCAAGGACGCCTGGACGTGGGAGCACATGGCCCTGACCCGCGCCCGCGTCATCGGCGGCGACCCGGAACTGGGGCGTAAGGTCGAATCGGCGATCCACGGCGTGCTGACCGCCCCGCGCGACCCGGCCAAGGTGCTGTGGGACGTGGCGGACATGCGCCGCCGCATCGACAAGGAGTTCGGCACCGCCAACCCGTGGAACGTCAAATACGCCCGCGGCGGCCTGATCGACATCGAGTTCACGGCGCAATATCTCCAGCTCCGCCACGGGCACGAGCATCCGGAGGTCCTGTCCATCGCCACGACCCGCGCGCTGCTCAACGCCGCCGGGGCCGGACTGCTGGCGCCGGAGGTGGCGGAGGAACTGGTGGCGACGCTGAAGCTGTGGCGCCGGGTGCAGGGATTCCTGCGGCTGACCACGGACGGGGTGCTCGATCCCGGGCAGGTGTCGCCCACGCTGCTGGCGGGCCTGTCCCGCGCCGCCTTCCCGGAGGAGGAAGCGGCGGTTGACTTCGCCGCGCTCGACAGCAGAATCCGGGACATCGCCGCCCGCGCCCACCGCCATTTCGTGGCGCTGGTCGAGGAACCGGCGTCAAGGCTGCCTCCCCCAGAGACCAACGAAGAAGCCAAACTCCCATGAGCGAGAACCAGACGCAGACGCCCGTCATCGAGGTGGGCACCCCCGCCCCGGACTTCACCATGCCGACCGACGGTGGCGGCAGCGTCACGCTGTCCGCCCTGAAGGGCAAGCCGGTGGTGCTGTATTTCTACCCGAAGGACGACACGTCCGGCTGCACCTCGGAGGCTTGCGGCTTCCGCGACCAGCTTCCGGACTTCAGCGGGCTGGACGCCGTGGTGATCGGCGTGTCCAAGGACAGCGTGGCCAGCCACGACAAGTTCAAGGCGAAGTACGAACTGCCCTTCACGCTGGCCTCCGACAAGGAGACGGGCGTGGCCGAAGCCTACGGCGTCTGGGTCGAGAAGAGCATGTACGGCCGCAAATACATGGGGCTGGAGCGCGCGACCTTCCTGATCGACAAGGACGGCATCGTCCGCAACGTCTGGCGCAAGGTGAAGGTCACCGGCCATGTGGCGGCGGTGCTGAAGGCGTTGCAGGCGCTGTAACCGCCTTGCTTTCCCCTCTCCCCTCCGGGGAGAGGGTTAGGGTGAGGGGGTTGCGCTTGTGCCGGACGTACCGCCCCGCCCATTCCCCTCACGCCGCGCGGCGCAAGATCTCCTCGGCCAGCGCCTGCATCTCCGCCGCGGCCTGGGTCTTGCGCGCGGCTTCCGTCACCGACAGGCCGGACAGCAGGGTCCCCGCATAAGCGGTGCGGTTGCCGATCTGCGAGTCCGCGATGTCCACGGCGGGCGGGTTCACGAGGTCGCGCACCTTCGCGATCAGCTCGTCGGCGATGCGGGCGCGCGGCGGCACGCGGTTCAGCACCAGCAGCAGGCGGCGCTTCTCCTGCGCGGCAAGGTCCAGCGTCGGCTGCACCGCCCACAGGTCCATGGGGCTGGGCTGCACCGGGGCGATGACGAGGCTGGCGGCGCGCACGGCGATCCGCGCCTCCGTCTGGGCGTGGGGCGGGCTGTCGATCAGCACCACGTCGTGGCTGCGGGCCAGCTTCTCCACCTCCGTCTGGGTGCGCCAGCCGGTGATCTGGACATGGGAGAAGCCGGGTTGCCCATCCGTGGCACCGGCCCGCACCTCGTGCCAGCGGGTCAGACTGCCCTGCGGGTCGATGTCCACCGTGGCGACCGACCGTCCGAGCTGCGTCCAGGCGATGGCGAGATGCGCCACCAGCGTGGTCTTGCCGGCCCCGCCCTTCTGTTGCGCCACGGTGAAGACCTTGCCCGCCATGCCCACACCCATCATTTGGTTGTTTATCGCGCATACCCGTCATAAGGCTTGGACAGAGCCGGCGCAACCGCGCGAATTGACTTCATCCGCCGACACTTTACAAATCGTCCCGTGACCGAAAAGCATCCCGACATCATCCCGGCCACGCCGCCGGGCCTCGCCCGCGCCGGCGACGCGCTGCGCAACGGCGAATTGGTCGCCTTCCCGACCGAAACCGTCTATGGACTCGGCGGGGACGCCACCAACGACCGGGCCGTGGCCGCGATCTTCGCCGCCAAGGGCCGCCCGCAGTTCAACCCGCTGATCGCCCATGTGCCGGACCTGGAGTCGGCGGAGGCCATCGCCGTCTTCGACGAGCGCGCGGTGGAGCTGGCCCACCAGTTCTGGCCCGGCCCGCTGACCCTGGTCCTGCCCCGCCGGGACGATGCCGGGCTGTCTCTGCTGGTCTCCGCCGGGTTGGACAGCGTGGCCGTGCGGGTGCCCGGCCATCCCGTGGCGCAGGCCCTGCTGAAGGCCGCCGGCAAACCCATCGCGGCGCCCAGCGCCAACCGCTCCGGCGCGGTCAGCCCGACCGCCCCCCACCACGTCATCGAAAGCCTGGGCGACCGGGTGAGCATGGTGGTGGCCGGCGGGAAGTGCCAGGTCGGGGTGGAGTCAACCGTGCTCGACCTGACCGGCGGGACGCCCGTGCTGCTGCGCCCCGGCGCCGTGCTGCGCGAGGAGATCGAGCGGCTGATCGGCCCCATCCTGCTGTCCGCCGGCAACCCGGACGCCCCGAAATCCCCCGGCCAGTTGGAAAGCCACTACGCCCCCAACGCCCCCGTGCGCCTGAACGCCACGAGCGCGGAGGAGGACGAGGCGTTCCTGACCTTCGGCCCCGACCGCTTCGTCCGCGGCGGCAAGGCCCGCCTGAACCTGAGCCTTCAGGGCGACCTGAACGAGGCGGCGGCCAACCTGTTCGCCCACCTCCGCGCGCTCGACCAGGAGGGTGCGCGCGCCATCGCCGTGATGCCGATCCCGGACGAGGGGCTGGGTGTGGCCATCAACGACCGGCTGCGCCGCGCGGCGGCCCCCAGGGGCTAGAAAGCCGGCGCGCAAGCCTGTAGAAGTTTTGCGGTTTGCCCCCACCCCCCCGCTTCGCGGGTCCCTCCCTCCCCCGCGGTGCGGGAGAGGGCCGATTTGCGGAGGCGGCGGCAGTCCCCTCTCCCGCGCAGCGGGGGAGGGTTAGGGAGGGGGGAACCCGCGCTTACATCAGCCCTCGGACACCCAGCCCATGACCTCCGCCAGCCCTGCCGCCAGCCTCGCCGCCGCCCTCGACCGGATCCGCGCCATCGTCGGCCCGAACGGCCTTCTCACCGCGCCGGAGGACATGGCCCCCTACCTGTCGGAATGGCGCGGGCGCTTCAAGGGCAACAGCCCGGCGGTGGTCCGTCCGGCCAACACCGAAGAGGTCGCGGCGGTCGTGAAGATCTGCGCGGAGGCCGGCATCCCGGTCGTCCCGCAGGGCGGCAACACCAGCCTCGTCGGCGGCTCCATCCCCTATGAGGAAGGCCGCGAGATCGTCCTCAGCCTGTCGCGGATGAACAAGATCCGCAGCATCGACCCGCTGAACTACACCATGACGGCGGAAGCCGGCGTCGTCCTGAAGACCGCGCAGGAGGCCGCCAAGGACAAGGACCGCCTGCTGCCGATGAGCCTGGGGGCGGAAGGCACCTGCCAGATCGGCGGGCTGATCTCCACCAACGCGGGCGGCATCAACGTGCTGCGCTACGGCAACATGCGCGACCTCGTGCTGGGGCTGGAGGTGGTGCTGGCCGACGGGCGCGTCTGGAACGGCCTGCGCAGCCTTCGCAAGAACAACACCGGCTACGATCTGAAGCACCTGTTCATCGGGGCGGAAGGCACGCTGGGCATCGTCACCGCCGCGGTGCTGAAGCTCTACCCGCGCCCGCGGCAGGCCGAGACGGCCTTCATCGCCGTGCCCAGCCCCGCCGCCGCCATCGAGCTGCTGGCCCGCCTGCGCGAAGCCTCGGGCGACGCCGTGGCCGCCTTCGAGCTGATGTCGCGCCGCTGCCTGGACTTCGCGCTGAAGCATGTCGCCGGCACCATCGACCCGCTGTCGGAGCCGTCGCCCTGGTACGTGCTGACCGAGCTGACCGCCGGCACCCAGTCCGACGCCTTCCGCGAGAGCATCGAGGCGGCGCTGGGCGACGCCTTCGAGGCGGGGCTCGCCACCGACGCGACCATCGCCCAGTCGGAAACCCAGGCCAACCAGCTCTGGTTCATCCGCGAGGCCATCGTGGAGGCGCAGAAGTTCGAAGGCGGCTCGATCAAGAACGACGTGTCGGTCCCGGTGTCCCGCGTCGCCGAATTCATCGAGCGCGCCGAGGCCGCCGTGGCCGAAGCCTGCCCTGGCATCCGCCCCACCCCCTTCGGCCATGTCGGCGACGGCAACATCCACTTCAACCTCAGCCAGCCGGAGGGTGCGGACACCGCCGCCTATCTCGCCCGCTGGGACGAGATCTGCCATGTGGTGAACGAGGTCATCTTCGACCTGGACGGCTCCATCTCCGCCGAGCATGGCGTGGGCCGCTTCAAGAAGGACGAGATGCCGGTCATCAAGGGCCCGGTCGAGTTCGACCTGCTGCGCGCGATGAAGGCGGCGCTCGACCCCAAGGGCCTGCTGAACCCCGGCAAGATGCTGCCGTAAGGTTTGCTGCCGCAAGAGTTGCTCTGCCCGCCTCTTGTGACCTTTCGCGGTTCCGGCCTGTTCGTGGAACAGGGTCGGTGACCGCGGAACGGGGGCGGCGATGCTTCTCGCGATGTCGGCGTGGATGCGCCTGATGCTGGGCGAGGCCGAGACGGCGCCCGCGCCCGGCACGTCCGCCCCATGCGCCCTGCCGCCGGATCAGGAGCGCATCCGGCGGGCGGTGCAAGGCGCCGTGACCGCCCATCCGCTGCACAGGGAACTGGTCCACACCCACCGGCTGGGCAGGGCAATTCAATTCAGGCGCTCCTGACGGCTCGAATAGCGGCCTTGGGGTTCGCGGCGAAAGCTTCGCGAGCGGGCTTTGGCTTGGTGCCTGATTTCCGGATGATGTTGAGGGCGCAGTTGCGG
>JAEYPE010000006.1 GCA_023411035.1 Pseudomonadota bacterium | reverse complement strand
CCACCGGCCGCTGGTCGCTTTCCTCGTTGAGGACGTTGTTGCGCGCACCCAGCAGGTGCTTCAGGAAATATTCGTGCCCCTTGCCGCTGGCACCGAGCAGGTTGGAGCGCCACACGAACAGGTTGCGCGGCCAGTTCTCCGGCGCGTCCGGATCCTCGCAGGCCATGCGCAGCCCCCCGCTGTTGAGCGCGCGTGCGACATAGGCCGCCGTGTCCTCGCCCTTGTTGCGGGCCTCCCGCGCGACGGCCAGGGGATTCGCCATCAGCTGCGGCGCGCTCGGCAGCCAGCCCATGCGCTCCGCCCGCACGTTGCAGTCGATCATGGTGCCGGGCCAGCGCGCCGGATCGGCCAGCGGCGAGATCTGCTCGGACAGCTCCATCCGCTCGTAGCGCCACTGGTCGGTGTGGGCGTAGAAGAAGCTGGTCGAGTTCATCTGCCGCGGCGGCCGCCCCCAGTCCAAGGCGAAGGCGACCGGGAGCCAGCCGGCCTGCGGGCGCAGCTTCTCCTGCCCGACGTAATGTGCCCAGCCGCCCCCGGAGCGGCCGATGCACCCGCACAGGATCAGCATCGTCATCACCGCCCGGTACGACATGTCCATATTGTACCAGTGGTTGAGACCCGCCCCGATGATCACCATCGAGCGTCCGTTCGTCGCCTCGGCGTTGGCGGCGAAGCCGCGGGCGACGGCGATGCAGCGGTCGCGCGGCACCCCGGTGATCGCCTCCTGCCAAGCGGGCGTGAAGGGCGCGTCGTCGTCGTAGCTTCCGATCCCCTTGCCATCCGCCCCGCGCGCGACGCCGTAGTTGCCGAGCATCAGGTCGAAGACGGTCGCGACCTTCACGGCGCGCCCGTCCTTCAGGGTCACCGAGCGCGCCGGAACGTCGCGGTTCTGCACCGGCGCGTGCCGGCTCAGGCCGAACTGCCCGGTGGTGCCGAAATAGGGAAAGGCGACGGAGACGGTCCCTTCGCCGAGCAAGCTCAGCCGTGGCGCGATCCCGCGTCCGTTGCCGTCCTTCGGGTCGAGATTCCACTTGCCCTGTTCGTTCCAGCGGAATCCCGCAGTTCCCTGCGGCGCGGCGATCTCGCCCGTCGCCTCGTCGATCACCACCGGCTTCCAGTCCGGGTTGTTCGACTGGCCGAGCCCGTCCGGGAAATCGGCGGCCCGGAGCATCCGGCCCGGCGTCAGCCCTTTCGGACCCTCCTCCAGAATCACCAGGAACGGCAGGTCCGAATAGCGGCGGACATAGTCCTGGAAATACGGGACCTGCCGCTCGACGAAGAATTCCCGCAGGATCACGTGGCCCATCGCCAGGGCCAAGGCGGCGTCGGTTCCCTGTATGGGATGGAGCCAGAGATCGGCGAAGCGGGCGACCTCCATGAAGTCCGGGGCGATGACCACACTTTTCGCGCCGCGGTACCGCGCCTCGGTATAGAAATGGGCATCCGGCGTGCGCGTCAACGAGACGTTCGAGCCCCAGAGCAGCAGATATCCGGCGTTGTACCAGTCGGCCGATTCCGGCACGTCGGTCTGTTCGCCGAAGGTCTGCGGCGAGGACGGCGGCAGATCGCAGTACCAGTCGTAGAAGGACATGCACACGCCGCCGAGCAGGCTGAGATAGCGCGTCCCCGCGGCGTAGCTGATCATCGACATCGCCGGAATGGGGGAGAAGCCGACGACGCGGTCGGGCCCCCACCGCTTGACGGTGTGGATGTTGGCCGCGGCGATCAGTTCGTTGATCTCGTCCCATTCGACGCGCACGAAACCGCCGAGCCCGCGCACCCGCTGATAATGTTGCCGTTTGGCCGGGTCGTCCTGGATCGAGGCCCATGCTTCGACCGGATCCATCGTCTTGCGCGCATCGCGCCACAGGGCGATGAGACGGCTGCGCACCAGCGGGTATTTGATGCGGTTGCTGCTGTAGAGATACCACGAGTAACTCGCCCCGCGTGGACAGCCGCGCGGTTCGTGGTTCGGCAGATCGGGGCGGGTGCGGGGATAATCCGTCTGCTGAATTTCCCAGGTGACCAGCCCGCTCTTGACGTAGATCTTCCAGGAGCAACTCCCGGTGCAATTCACGCCATGGGTCGACCGGACGATCTTGTCGCTCTGCCACCGCGAACGGTAATTGTCCTCCCAAGCTCTGTTCTCGTCAGTGACGACGCCAAGGCCGTCCGAGAATTTTTCTTTGTATTTGCGAAAAAACAGCAGTCGGTCGATGAACTGACTCATGGTTCCCCCGGTCGGATCATACAGACGAGCAGTTTAGGCGAGCGCAAGAGGCTCCACGGTCGGCGGAAAGCGGCGGTAGATCATTTTTTGATGATCAGCAATCCACTATAGACTTGAGCCATTCCCATTCAAGTTCATTCGTGTGAATGAAACACGAGATTCGCGGAGATTTCGGTGTAACATACCCAATATTTTCCTGCGACCATTGCTAAATATACTATCATAAATCCGCATAAACCTTTTCGCTTCTCTGAATTTTGTTCAGCGTGCATAAGGGTAAAATTTACCGTTGTCGCGGGGATGCTTGGTAACCGGTGTGAGGCGGTCTCCGCTTCCCGGACAGTCGGCCAAGCTTGGTTCGATCTTGCCTCCTTCGGGCTTACGTTCCCGTTCCTTGGCCATCTCGAAGACCTCCAGCTGCAGTTCAATCAGGTGAAGTTCAATTTTTCTCAGTTTAGTGTCTAATCGAACGGGGCCGCGCTCCAATTTCCACAACAGAGAAATGAGGTGTTCATTTCTGATTCGCAGATTTCGTTTCGTAAAGTCTTCACCTTTGCCATAGGTAACCCGCAGGATTTTTGACCATCTACTGCCATGCTGGCGCAACACAATGCGACTTGCGATGTTTGGCGTTGGGGAGCACCGCGCTGCCACGCGGCAATAGCCGGGCATTGTCCGATCGCCCGGCACTTCGGTCAGGAGCGATACAGCATGCCCGACGACCAGAATCGCAAGGGTGCCGTCAAAAATCCGGCACAGGATTCCGGCAGCGCCGCCGGGTACCGTGAGCAAGGACCGTCGGACGCCCGGTCGGGGGCCGCCGAAAAGTCCGGCTTCATCCGACGTCATGCGCGGGCGATCGGTATCGGGCTGGTGGCCGCGGTCCTGTTGACGGCAGGCGGCTATTTCTACTGGCAAACCAACATCTACCCCTTCGAATCCACGGACGACGCTTTCGTCGCTTCGCGCCCGTTCCCCGTGGCGGCAAGGGTGACCGGCTATGTGGTGGAGGTGGCGGTCGACGGCAACCAGCGTGTGAACACGGGCGACCTGCTGTTTCGCATCGATGCGCGCGACTATCAGGCGGCGGTGGAACAGACGCAGGCGGAGATCGACTCCGCCACTTCGGCCATCGGCAGCTATGATGCGCAGATTGCCGCCCAGCGCGCCCAGACCGAACAGGCCAAGGCGGAAGTGGCGCAGGCCGAGGCCGCGGTCGGTTTCGCGAAGGAGAATGCGGAACGCTACGGCGATCTGGAGGCCCGTGGCGTCGGAACGGTTCAGCAGGCGCAGCAATCGGCCGCCACCCTTCGTGAGGAGCAGGCAAGGCTGAACAGCGCCAACGCCGCGGTGATCGCCGCCGAACGGCAGGTTGCGGCGCTGCAGGCCCAGCGGACCAGTGCGGTCGCCGATCTGGCGCGGGCGAAGGCGCAGATGATCCAGGCCCAGTTGAACCTGAGCTATACCAATGTCACGGCGGCGCAGCCGGGCTGGGTGGTGCAGGTCAGCGGTGCCGTCGGCGAATTCGCGCAGGCCGGCCAGAGCTTGGCGATGTTCGTGCCCGACGACATCTGGGTAACCGCGAATTTCAAGGAAACGGCGATCAACGACCTGCGGCCGGGCCAGCCTGTGGACATCCTCGTCGATGCCTACCCCAACCATAAGATCACCGGCCATGTGAACAGCGTGCAGCCCGGTTCGGGCACAGCGTTCTCCCTGCTGCCGCCGCAAAACGCGACCGGCAATTACGTCAAGGTGGTCCAGCGGGTGCCGGTGAAGATCGTCGTCGACAAATGGCCGGAAGACATCATCATCGGCCCCGGCCTGTCGGTGGTCCCGACGGTGAGGGTGCGATGAGCGCGGCAACCGCCGACGCCGTTCCGGTGGGAGATGAAGGATTCGATCCGGCGCGGAGTGCTGCGGGCGGGCGGAACCCATGGCTGATCGCCGTGGTGGTATCCATCGCCACCTTCATGGAGGTACTGGACAGCACCATCGCCAATGTGGCGTTGCGCTATATCGCCGGCTCGATGGGGGCCAGCTACGACGAGGCGTCCTGGGTGGTCACCTCCTATCTGGTGGCCAACGCCATCGTGCTGACGGTCAGCAGCTTCATCTCCAAACGCTATGGCCGCAAGCCCTTCTATCTGGTTTGCCTGGGGGTATTCACCCTCAGCTCGATTGCCTGCGGGTTCGCGTGGGACATGAATTCTCTGCTGTTCTTCCGGGTGCTGCAGGGCTTTGCTGGCGGCGGCATGGTGCCGATCTCCCAATCGATCCTCGCCGATAGCTTTCCACCGTCCAAGCGCGGGCAGGCTTTCGCCATCTTCGGCATCGCGGTGGTGGTGGCACCGGTGGTGGGGCCGGTGTTGGGCGGCTGGCTGTCGGACAATCTGTCCTGGCACTGGTGTTTCCTGATCAACGGACCGGTCGGTGTCGTGGCCTTCATCCTGGTCGGCCTGCTGGTGCAGGAACCGCAGGCGGCCGTCGAGGAGCGCGAAAGGCTGAAACGGCAGGGCGTGCGGATGGACGTCGTGGGCTTTCTGCTGGTGGCGACCTTCCTCGGTTCGCTGCAGGTGGTTCTGGCCCGTGGGCAGACCCTCAACTGGTTCGCCTCCGATTTCATCGTGATCTTTACCGTGATCTGCGTCGTCTCCTTCTGCCTGATGATCCCGTGGGAGATGACGCGGGCAAACCCGATTCTCGACCTGCGGATGGTCGCGACGCGGCAGTTCGGCTCCTGCTTCGTGGTGATGCTGGCGATCGGCGCCATCCTGATCGCGACGACCCAGTTCCTGCCCGAGCTGGTTCAGCAATATTACGGCTATACCGCCATGCTGGCCGGTCTGACCATGTCGCCGGGCGGTGTGGTGACCTTTGTGTCGATGCTGATCGTCGGACGTCTGACCAACAGCATCCAACCGAAATACCTGATTGCCGCCGGAGCCGGAATTGTGGCCTTCTCGATGTGGGATCTGACGCGGCTGAACCCGGATTCCACCTTCTGGTACTTCGCCTGGTCACGCATCTATATCGGCATCGGCCTGCCGCTGATCTTCCTTCCGATCACCGCGGCATCCTACTACGGCATCCCGCAGGAGAAGACCGACCAGGCTTCCGCCCTGATCAACGTGGCGCGGAATATCGGCGGCTCCATCGGCGTATCGATCTCACAGAATGTTCTGGCTGTCCGCGAGCAGTTCCATCACAGCCGGCTGGTCGAAAACATCGCGCCGTCCAATCCGGCCTATCAGGAGACGCTGGACCTGATGAGCGGTTATTTTTCCGATGTCGGCGGCGGGGCGGTGGGCGCGAAGGAACGGGCCATCGACCTCATCGGGCAGCAGCTTCAGGTACAGACGGGATACCTGGCCTATATCGACGTGTTCTTCGTGCTGATGCTGATCTCCCTGGCGGCCGTTCCGCTGGCGCTGATTCTCCGAAGGGTGAACTGATCTCGACTTTGCTCAATCTTGCCAGAGGGCAAGCTGGACTTTGCCCATTCACGCTGGAAAGCAAACGGCCTGATTGAGGCGGTTGAGCGCAGCGCCGGAGAATTTCGCTCTCTCCCCACTCTGCGCTGACGGCGAAAAAGTCGTCTCGCTCCAGAGCCGGAAGCGGACTGTGGCCAGGGCCGGGCTGTTGCATGGATGGGGCTGATGCCGTAGGCCATGGCTCCGCCTCCGTTCAGGTTCCTGGCCGTGCCCTACAAAGCGAACGCTGCCCGCCGTCACCACATCACACGACCGAAGCGGCGCGTGACCAATTGGGCCGCTTATGACGAGGCCTTGCGTCAGCGCGGCAGCCTCACCGTCTGGGTGAGCGGCGTGGCGGTCGCGCAATGGAAGGCGGCGCCCCGTACCACACCGGGTGGTCAGCCCCACTACTCGGACTTGGCGATAACCACGGCCTTGATGCTGAGGGCGGTGTTCCGTCTGGCGCTGCGCCAGACCGAGGGGCTGCGTGCCTCGATCCTCCACCTGCTCGGGCTTGATCTGCCGGCGCCGGATCACTCCACCATCGCGCGCCGCGCCCATCCACCTGCTGGTGGACAGCACCGGGCTGAAGCTGTGCGGGCCGGGCGAATGGCTGATCGAGAAACACGGCACCAGGAAGCGGCGGTCCTGGCACGCTCTGCACATCGGGATGGACGCCGGTACGGGCCGGATCGTCGCGGCCACGTTGACCGAGCGCGGCGTCGATGACGCCTCGCAGGTCGGGCCCTTGCTCGATCAGATCCCCGGGCCAGTGGCCTCTGTGACCGGGGACGGCGCGTATGACCGCAGCAACGTTTATGCGGCCGTGCTCAGCGACACCGCCGAGACCGCTCCCACGCAACGCCACCGCCACATCCAGACGATCGCCGAGAAGGGCCGGCTGGCTTGGCAGCGGAGCAGCGGGGACAACAAGCGCGCCGGCGTGGAAAACCAAATGGCGCGTTGGAAGGGCGTCCTCGGCGAGGCGCGGCGCTTCCACTCCAATCAGGCGCAGGCCACCGAGGTCGCCATTGGTGTCGCGGTCCTCAACCGCATGCTCGATCTTGGCCCCCCGAACTCCGTCCGCGTCATCTGATCAAGGGTGGGGCTGGGGCAAAATCCGACCCTTCTCTCCTCGATGCAACACGCCCCAGCACGGCGAAGCCAGAGCTTGCCGCAAGGTCCATTACGGCATCTAGCGCTCGACGGCGACGAAGCGCATGGTCGGGCGCGTGACCGCTTCGCGGATCGCCTTGGCATCGGCGGCGTCGGTCTTGCCCCGCTTCACGGAGGGTTTGACGGTGGCGGGCGGCATCTGCTTTCACCGTATGCCCCGAGGCCGCGATTTCCTGCGCCCAGTGATGCGCCGTGCCACAGGCCTCCATCCCGCCCAGGCCTGGCGGCACGCCCTGGAAGAACTTCACCGCCTCGCCCCGGCGAGCGCGTCAGCCCTGCTTCTGCGTCCAGTAGGGTTGGACACCGAACTGGTCGTAGAGTTTTTTCAGGTCGCTGATGCGGACCTGGGCCGGAAGATCCTCTTTGTGAAGTTTCGGCATCTGCTGGATCTGCTGCTCGTTGGCGTTCAAAAGGAACCCCTCATTAGCTGGCGACCAGGATAGGGCCTGGAATGGCACCGGCAGCCACTCCTCCCCGATTCCGAGGAAGCCCCCGTATCCGATCAGGACGTAGGCCACTTGGCCGCGCCGGACATCGATCATGACGCGGTCGATGTCGCCGATGTCCTGGCCGGTAGAGGTCTGGACCGTGGAGCCACGGATCTCGGTCGGCGAAATCAGGGCCGGCGGAGCGAGAATCGTGACGTACTCCTCCCCCACCAGAACCATGGGCGGATTCGAAGCCGATCCCGAAGCCTGGTTGGAGGTCCGGTTCTGCCCCTGAGGCTGGTTCTGCGTCTGCTGGCTCTGGCCGGCATTGCTGTTCTGGTTCGTCCCGCCGCTGCTGCCCGCCCCCTTCTGGGCCTGCTGCGCGTCCGAACTGCCGGCGGACTGGGCCTGCGACGCGTAGAGTTCATTGACCTGCGTGATGAGCAGCGGCTCGGTCAGGCCTTGGAGGTCTTCGCGAGAAAAGCTCTGCCCCTGGCGCAGCGTTGCAAGATCGGCGTTCAACGTCACGGTGCTGTCGTCATTCCCCGGCGTGACGGAGAGGCTCGACCAGGGCACCGGGGTGATTTTGTCACCGATATCGAACAGCCCGCCCGATCCGATCAGTGCGTACTGGACCCTTCCGCTTCGCGGGTCTATCAGCAGATATTCAACTTCGCCGACCTCATCACCCTGGCGGTTGTATACCGTTTGACCGGTGATGGCGTCCGCCGACGTCAATTGCACCCGATTGGGGACTTTCGCCGTGTCCTGACCGGACGATTGGCCGGGCTTGGCGGAAGGCGACTGCTGGGCGAGGGCGACGGGAGCCACGAGCGCTGCGGCCACCAGTATGGACGTGAAATGGCTTCGCATCCGTTTTTCCTCCTTATTCATGAGCTTCCAGCCAACGAGTTATTTGCCGGTGGACTCATCGTTGGGGTTGACGATGGTCAATTAGGCGCTGAAGGTGGGGCGCTTGATCGCGGGCAACGCGTTTATGGAGACGTCTTTCGATGGGGTAAATCCCGCGAGCACCTGTACGGCGAGCAGAGCCGTCAGCCCGTTCGCCGCCCCGGCGGAAACCGGCTCCGCAAGACGGACGGCGGGTAGGATGCGCCTTGGAACAGGTTTTGGGGCGACAATCCAGGACGGTGAACTTCTTCGCGGTGAACTTCTTCGCTGCGAAGCCTTCGATGAATCCGCTGAAAGCTGGCGGAATCCCCCATTCGAGCTGTCGGCATCGTCCAATCCCTTGGGTGCTGCACGCGACCGTAAGGCTGCGCGCGATCACGGCGCGGGCGCCGCCCGTCTCCCGTACGTGCGGGCCATGACGGCAGGCGTCGCGATTTGATCGGGAGGCCGGCCGCCGAGCGGCGCTGTGCCGGTGTGGTGTGGCGTCGGAAGCGGAGCGTCCCACCGCGGCGGGTTCGGGCTTGCGGCTGACGGGTGCCGCGGTGGGGCGTTTGACGGCCACCCGGATGGTCTTCAGCGCGGTCAGGTTGGGCGCCTCGTACGGCTGGTGCCCCCCAGATCGGCGTCGGCGTAGGCCATGTCGATCGCCTCCCGGAAATCCGAACGCAGGCGTTCCCAGGCTTGCCGGTTGACGTAGCAGGACAACTGCGCGTTCCTCTCCAGGATTCTGGGATATCAGCCAAAAATCAAGGACATGTCGAAGGGCGGCACCGCCCCCTTGCCGACGGTGGACGCGCTGGCGGTCAGCGCGATGGGCACGGCGCCGGGGCCCACCTTGCGCGATCGCTGGTGTCGTGAGCGCGGCTCCACCCGGCCCAAGGCCGAGGGTCCTCAGGAAGTTGCGCAGTTTCATCAAACTGGTTCCATTCTCCGGCACACCGTGGGGCAAAGAGTCCCTGTTCGCGGTAGCCCTTTGGGCGACCTGCGGTTTGTCCGGCACGAAGTGTTTCCTAGTCGTTGATCAAGCTAGGCCCGGCCGCCAGACTCGTCCATTTGACTTTGGTTCAGGGCTGGGACCCATAAAGGGATTCCCAGGGTGGCGACGGTGTGATTCATAGCTTCCGAAGGGAGGCTGTTCATGAATCAGGGCTTTTTTCCGGCTGAGCAACGCTGACTGGACTTTGCTCATTCATGCCGGAAAGCAAACGGCCTGAATGCAGCGCTTGAGCCCGGCGTCAGCGTGGTGCATCCAGGCGAGCGGGGACGGCATGAGCCCGTGTTTCCGGTCTTCTCACGTGACGCGGACGTAGTTCGGGCGTGCCAAGCCGAACATGCGGTTGAGAAGGTTGCCGGCGATGATGAGCTCGGTACGTCGCCCGTCATCGCTGTGGGCGCGCAGACGATCACCAATCACTTGCTTGTAGCGCGCGATCGCCGCCTCCACCTTGGCAGGCTCATTGTCGCCGGACGTTCGCTGCCACGCCACGCGCGCCCTCTCGGCCATTGCCTGGATGTGGCGGCCGCGCGGGGTGGGCGCGGTCACGGTGGTGGCGCTGAGCACGGCATCGGCGTGTGGCGGGGCGATTGCCGCCGCCTCCGGGTGGCGGGCCGCCAAGGCCTCATAGACCTCGGTGCGATCGTAGCCTTCATCGCCGAACAGCCGCTCCACGGGGGCGCCTGATCGAGCAAGGGACCGAACTGCGAGGCATCGTCGATGTCGGGAGGGGTCAACGTGGCCGCGACGATCTGCCCCGTGCCGATGTCCACCCCGACGTGGAACTTGAGCCACGAGCGCCGCCTCGTGGAGCCATGTTTCTCAACCAGCCATTCGCCGGGCCCGCTGAGCTTCAGCCCGGTGCCGTCAATCAGCAGATGCCGGACCGGCGGTCTGCGGACGGATCCCCACGGCCAGGGTTCTGGCCCGTCGGCTCAGGGTCGTGTGATCGGGCACCGGCAGGTCCAACTGGAGCAGGTGCGTCACAGCGAGCCGATCAGCCCTTCGGTCTGGCGGAAAGCCAAGTGAAAGAGCGCCCGCAGGGTCCGTGCTGTCTCGATCGCCAGGCCCGGGTAGCGTGGCTGCCCGCCGCGGGTGGTCCGCGGGGCGGCCTCATAAGCCGCCCAATTCGTCACGCGGTACCGGGCACGAGGAAACTGATGACGGTGGGCAGCGTGATGTTTGAACGGCATCGGGCGGCTGTAAGCGCAGGATCAACGGGTTCCGGCTTCTACGCCGAGCCGCAAGCCGCCGCCCTCCCATCCACGCATCACGCTGCCTTGTGCGGCTTCAGGCAACAGGCTGAGGCCAGCCTGAGAGCGGTTCTACGCCTCGGCGTCCGGTTGACGCTCCGGCAGCGCGTCGGCAAAAGCCGGGACGGCGAGGCAGGCCTCCTCGATCCGGCGCAACGTCGGATAACCGCTCACATCGCAGTCGAAGCGCCGCGCGTTGGTCATCTGCGGCACCAGACAGACATCGGCAAGACTGGCCGCATCCCCGTGGCAGAAGCGCCCGGTCTGCGGATCGCCGGCCAGTTGCGCTTCCAGCCCTTCCAGCCCGACCGCGATCCAATGCCGGTACCAGCCGTCCACCTCCGCCTGCGAATGCCCCATCGTCTTCAGATGCTGGAGCACCCGCAGGTTGTTCAGCGGATGGATATCGCAGGCCACCGCCAACGCCAGCGAACGCACCCGCGCGCGCCCCAGCGGGTCGCCGGGAAGGAGCGGCGGTTCCGGGTGCGTCTCGTCCAGATACTCGATGATGGCGAGCGACTGGGTCAGCACCCCGCCGTCCACCTCCAGCGCCGGCACCAGCTTGTGCGGGTTCAGACCGATGTAGGGTGCGGCCTTCTGCTCCCCCTTGCGCAGGTGGACGAAGACCTGTTCGGCCTCGATGCCCTTCAGGTTCAGCGCGATGCGCACCCGGAACGCGGCGGAGGAGCGGAAGTAACCGTGCAGTTTCATGAAATTCCCCAAAGGCCCCCTCTCCCAGCTCCGCTGGGAGAGGGGCAGTCAAGCGCGGTCAGCCCTGCAACGCTTCCCACATCTCGCGGTCGCGTTCGGCGGTCCAGATCTTCGGATCGCGCAGGCCGCCGGACTCGTCATAGGCGCGCGACACGTCGAAGGGCAGGCAGTGCTCGAAGATCACCCAGCCGCCGAACTGCGGCTCCAGCGCGTTGCGCGCTTCCGCGAAGGCGTCCCGGAGCGACGCGCCCTTGTTCCGCGCCTGCTTCACCGTCTGGTACATCAACGCGACGAAGGCGCGGGTCTCGCTGATGGCCTTGCCGCACAGCTCCGGCGTCATCAGCGCATCGCCGCGCCCCGGCACCAGCCGCGCCGGGTTCAGCGCCGCCAGCCGGTAGAGCGTCTGCGGCCAATCCTCCAGATAGGCGTCGCCGGTGTAGGGCGTGGCGCCGTACTCCACGAGGTCGCCGGAATAGAGCACGCGGTCCTCCGGCAGCCAGACGACCGTGTCGCCCTTGGTGTGCCCGCGGCCGAGCTGCATGATCTCCACGCGCTTCCTGCCCATGAAGACGGTCAGCTTGTTCTCGAACACGATGGTCGGCCAGGTAAGGCCGGGGATGCTTTCCGAGCCCTGGAACAGGCGCGGGAAGCGGCCCAGCTCGGACTCGTAATCCTGCTGCCCGCGCTCCACGATCAGGTCGTAGGTGTCGCGGCTGGCAATGATCTGTTCGGCGTTGTAGCCGCTCGCCCCCAGCACCCGCACCGCATGATAGTGGGTCAGCAGCACGTATTTGATCGGCTTGTCGGTGACCGTGCGGATGTGGGCGATGACGTCCTCGGCCATGCGCGGCGTGGCCTGGGCGTCGATCACCATCACGCCGTCGTCGCCGACGATGACGCCGGTGTTGGGATCGCCCTCGGCGGTGTAGGCGTAGGCGCCGGGCGCCAGTTCGGCGAAGGTGACCTTCTTCTGCTCAAGGTCGCCGGTGGACGCGAAGGCTTTGGACATGGATCGCTTCCTCTCCTCGTTCTTTTTAAAGGCCCAGATAGGCCTGCTTGACGCGTTCGTTCGCCAACAGGGCGGAGCCGCTGTCGTGCAGCGTGATCTCGCCCGTCTCGATGACATAACCCCGGTCGGCGATGGCCAGCGCGGCGTAGGCGTTCTGCTCGACCAGCAGGATGGTGGTGCCCTGCTCCTTCAGCCGCTCCACCGCATTGAAGATCTCGCCGACCAGCAGCGGGGCAAGCCCCATGCTGGGCTCGTCCAGCAGCAGAACGCGGGGCTTCGCCATCAGCGCGCGGCCGATGGCGACCATCTGCTGCTGACCGCCCGACAGGGTGCCGGCCGGCTGGTCGCGCTTCACCTTCAGGACCGGGAACATTGCGTAGAGGTCTTCCAGATCCCGATCCGGGTTTCCGCCGCGCCGGTAGGCGCCGAGCCGGAGATTGTCCTCCACCGACTGCGGCCCGAACAGCTGCCGGCCTTCCGGCACCTGGATCAGCCCTTCCGCCACGCGCTGGTGCGCGGGCATGCGGGTGATGTCACGGCCCTCGAACCGGATGGTTCCGCTGGTCGCCGGATGCACGCCGGACAGGGTGCGCAGCAGCGTCGTCTTGCCGGCCCCGTTGGCGCCGACCAGAGCCACCAGCTCGCCCTCACCCACGGTCAGGCTGGCCGACTTCAGGGCATGGATGCGCCCGTAGTGGGCGTTGAGGCCCTCGATTTCCAAAAGCATGGTTCAGGCCCCTCAGTCCATGGTGCCGAGATAGGCCGCGACCACGTCGGAGTTCGCGGCGACCTCGGCCGGCGTGCCCTCGGCCAGTTTGCGGCCGTAATTCAGCGCGGTGATCCGGTGGGAGATGCCCATGACCATCTTCATGTCGTGCTCGACCAGGATGACGGTGATGCCCGACTCAGCGACCTTCTTGATGACCTCGTCGATCTCGCGGCTTTCCGTGGCGTTCAGGCCGGCAGCCGGCTCGTCCAGCAACAGCAGCTTCGGCTCCGACGCCAGCGCGCGGGCGATCTCCAGCCGCTTCAGCGCCCCGTAGGGCATGGAGGAGGCGTGCGCGTCCACATACTTCGCCAGACCGACCGACGCCATCAGCTCCGCCGCGCGTTCCTTCGCCTCCCGGTCCTTCCGCACCAGCGACGGCAGGCGGAACAGCGACGGCAGCAGCTTGCCGTTCAGGTGCAGGTGCCGCCCAACCATCACGTTCTCGATGGCGGTCATGTTGAAGAAGATCTGCAAATTCTGGAACGTGCGCGACATGCCGCGCGCCGCCAGCTTGTAGGGCGGAAGGCCGGACACCGTCGCCCCGTCGAACAGCACCGTGCCGCCGGACGGCTTGTAGACGCCGGTGATCAGATTGAACAGCGTGGTCTTGCCGGCCCCGTTCGGCCCGATGATCGAATGGATGTCGCCCTGCGAGACCGTGAAGGTCAGATTCTCGATGGCGAGCACGCCTCCGAACTCGCGGCTCAGATTCTCCACGCGCAGCAGCGCCTTCGACGGTTGGGCCACGGGAGTCACGGGGTCCTCCCCATGTGGAATGGGCTCGCGCGGGATGGGGGCGTTGGCGAGCATCGTCATGCCCGCCTCCGCTGGGCGATCAGCCCCTCGATCGTGGGCAGCAGGCCCTTGGGCATGAAGACCATGGTGAACATCAGGATCGCCCCCAGCACGATC
>JAEYPE010000271.1 GCA_023411035.1 Pseudomonadota bacterium | reverse complement strand
GCGACGAGGTGATGGAGGTGGTGCGCGCTCACTTCCGGCCGGAATTCCTGAACCGGCTGGACGAGATCCTGCTGTTCCACCGCCTGAACCGCAGCCACATGGGCGGGATCGTGACGATCCAGCTCGGCCGTCTGATCCGCATGCTGGCCGACCGTGACATCACGCTGGAGGTGGACGAGGCGGCGACGGAATGGCTGGCGGAGGCCGGCTACGATCCGGTCTACGGCGCGCGTCCGCTGAAGCGCGTGATCCAACGGGAGCTTCAGAACCCGCTGGCCACCATGATCCTGGACGGCCGCATCGCCGACGGCCAGACGGTGAAGGTTGGGGCCGAGGGTGGCGAGCTGACCATCGACGGCCTGCCCGTCTCCGCCCAGCTCCGCAACGCCCAGACCGGAAACGGGACCGGCCAGGCGGCGAGCACCGTGCACTGATGGGGTGTGGCGAGGGGCCTTTCACGAGGCCCCTCGCGCGTCACGCCACCACGAACTCCCGCACCACCGCCGCGAAGTGGCAGGAGGCCGCGACGACGACCAGCCCGTGCCAGAGCGGGATGTTGTAGGGCAGGCGGTCCAGCGTGTGGATGAAGGCCCCCACCGTGTAGACCACCCCGCCCGCCAGCAGCAGGGCGAGCGTCGCCGGGGACAGCGACCGCCACAGCGGCTCGGCCACCGACAGGATGGCCCAGCCGAGCCCGAGATAAAGGACGAAGCCCAGCCGCTCGAACCGCCAGGGGGCGAACAGCTTCAGCGCCACCCCGCCCAGCGCCACCACCCACACCCCCACGCCCAGCGCGATGCCGGCGGCGCCGTCCAGCCGGTTCAGGGTGAAGGGGGTGTAGCTTCCGGCGATCATCACATAGATCATCGCGTGGTCGATCCGCCGCAGCACAGCCTTGCGCCGCCCCGGCGGCGCCAGATTGTAGGCGGCGGAGGCGCTCAGCATGCCGACCAGCCCGGCCCCATAGGCGACCAGCGACACCATCTCGGTCGCGGAGACGTGGCCCGCCGTCACCGCCAGCAGCCAGGACGCGCCGATCAGGCCCGCGATCACGCCGATGGCGTGGATGACCGCGTCCGCCGCACGTTCCCCCGCCCTGTGGACGGGAAACTGGAAGCAGGAATCGGGCTTCATGGGGCCAGCCTGCCGGAAAGGCGGGCGGATGGAAAGCCCTTCCACCGGGGGACGCCGGCCCCATCGGAATCGTTAACTCCGCAGATGGACTTGTCTCCCGGACAATAAAGTGCGGGCGGACAGGCCCTCGCAGCGCTATGGTCCGCAACCCAACGCTGTTCCGCGAAACGGTCCGAGAAGACGCTTCGATACGCTCATGACCAGACTGTCCAGCTTCACCGCCGGTGCCCGCGACACCCTGCCGATGCTGGTCGGGGCGGCGCCTTTCGGCATGATCTTCGGCACGCTGGTGGCCGCCGGGCCGCTGGCGGCGTGGCAGCGGCAGCTCATGTCCCAGACGGTCTTCGCGGGGTCCAGCCAATTCATCGCGCTGGGGCTGGTGGCCGGGCACGCCGGGCTGGCGGTGATCTGGCTGACCACCCTGATCGTGAACCTGCGCCACGCGCTTTACGCCGCCACGCTGCTGCCGCACGTCGCCCATCTGCCGGCGCGCTGGCGCTGGACGCTGGGCTTCCTCCTGACGGACGAGACCTTCGCGGTCATGTCCGGCTATTACGCCCGGCACCCGAGGGCTCCGCTGGGGCATTGGTACTTTCTGGGGTCCTGCCTGTCGATGTACGGGAACTGGCAGTTCTGGACGCTGGCCGGGCTGCTGTTCGGCGCGGCCTTTCCACAGCTCCAGTCGCTGGGGCTGGATTTCGCGATGGTCGCCACCTTCCTCGCCATCATCGTACCGCAACTCGCCAGCCTGCCGCATCTCGCGGCGGCGGTGGCGGCGGGGGCCGTGGCCTATCTGGGGCAGGACGCCCCTTACAAGCTGGGGTTGATGGCGGCGGTGGTGGCCGGGGTCACCGTGGGGATGGCCCTGCAACGCTGGCGGGCCGGAGGGCTGAAGGAAGAAACGGCATGACCGGGACCGTCCTGATCAACACCGTCATGATCCTGGGGATGGCGGCGGTCACCGCCTTCGTGAAGGCGGCGCTGTTCATTCTGGGCGACCGGGTGGTCTTCCCGCCGCTGCTGAAGCAGGCGCTGGGCTTCGTTCCGGTGACCGTGCTGACGGCCATCATCGTGCCGATGATCCTGTCCCCGAACGGAGAGGGGCTGGAGCTGACCTGGAGGAACCCGCAACTGGTCGGCGCGCTGGCCGCCGTCCTGGTCTGTGTGGCGACGGCGAGGCAGCTTCCGACCATCGCCGTGGGGCTGGGGGTCTTCTTCGTCTGGCAACTGGGCGTTCTCGCCTGACGGCTGCCGGCGCCACCTTTCTGCCACAAACAGTGCATAGCGGTTTTGCCGCGGCGCGGTGGCGCGGGTGGGGGCGCTTCCTGTATGGTCACCCGATCGAAAGGGCTACCCAACAGGGTCCGTGATGACCAGACGCCTGCGCCTCGTTCCCGTCTCTCTCGCCGTGGCCTGCACGGTGATGCTGACCGCCTGCCAGACGGGCGAGCGGACCACCCGCGCGCCCGTGGTGAACGGAACCGCCGTTACGGCTCCATCCGGGCTCGACCCGGTGTTCGGGGAGTGGGAGACCGACAAGGCCACCCCGCTGCGGTCCCAGCCGAGCAACGGCGCGCCCATCGTCGCCTCCTACCCGCCCGGCCAGCCGCTGAAGGTTCTGGGCCGGGCGCGCGGCACCGACTGGATGGCGGTCCAGGCGGCGGGGTCCACGGCCTATGTGCGGCTTCACCTGCTGCGTCTGCGCGGCAGCGCTCCCGTCCAGACCGTTCGCGGCACGACGACCACTGTCGCCAAGCCGGAAGACAACGCCGGCCCCTCGATCAAGGCCGCCCCGCGCCGGAAGATCGAGGCGGCGCCGATCGCGAACTGACCGCTACCCTCAGAACTCCTTCCAGTCGTCGTCTTCGCTGACGTTGCGCTTCAGGGCGGCGCCGGAGCGAGCCGAGCCGGCGTGCGCAGCCGCCAGAGCCGCCGGCTTGGCCGCGGCGCGGGCCGGGCGGGTCACCGGAGCGATCGTCCGCGCCGCCGGGGTTGCTCGCTGCGGAACCGCGGGGGCGGCGGCCGGAAGGGCGCGCCGGTCCAGCTTGAAGAAGCCGATCAGCCCCTTCAGGTCGTTGGCCTGACCGGCCATGGCCTGCGCCGCCGCGGTGGTTTCCTCGACCAGGGCGGCGTTCTTCTGGGTCATCTCGTCCATCTGCGAGACGGTGGCGTTGATCTCGTCCAGCGCCGCCGCCTGCTCCGACGAGGCCGACGCCATCTCGGCGATCAGCCCGGCGACCTGATGGACGCCCG
>JAEYPE010000268.1 GCA_023411035.1 Pseudomonadota bacterium | reverse complement strand
CTGCGAGATGCCGCGGTGCGGGCGCAGCCGGGAGCGCAGCAGCGACCCGAAGCCTTCGATGGTGTCGACGTGGACCTCGCAGAAGCCATCACCATCGTCGTCGCGCGCGTACTCGCCGCGGGCATGGCAAACGGCTTTTGTGAGCGTCGCCCCAGGCGTCGGGACGGGCATCGATGTTGTATTCGTCGGTATGGATCAGGGTGCCGGTGACGACCGTGGCTTCGATGATTGGCTGGATCGTCGCTTGCTGAAGGTTGGCCAGCATGTCCAGGACCACTTCGCCGCCGCGCTGGACCAGACCGGGGATCGGCGGCTTCTCCTTCTCCAGGGTGCCGCGGCCACGCTCGCCCTTCAGCCGGCGCCGCCGGGGTCCGGGCGACGAGGCCGGTGCGCAAGCGTTCGGTCATCGCCTGCACGTCGTCTTCGTTCAGTTCCAACTCCTGGGCAATCTGCCGGTTCGACCGGTTGAGGCCCATGGCGTACAGGCAGAGCACCGACACCCGTAGCGGCTGGTGGTGGCCGGCCGGCACGGTGCCGGTCAGATCGTCGAAGCGGCTCTGGCCGTCCTTGCACCGATAGCGCTGGCGATGCCTTTGCGTGTCGCCATAGCCATGGCGAGCCACCGGGAGGCTGGCGCAAGGCGGACAGCGCACGCCCTCCGGCCAGCGATGCTGAGGGACCAAGGCGTAGCACTTGGCGTCGGCGGGCAAAGCGGAAAGATTCACCAGGGTGGCCGACGGCATCGGAGCCCTCATGCTCGCGGGCGTTTCCCCCTCAAAGGCGCCCGGGCGCTCTCCGTCTCACCTCGCGCCAGCCTGTCACCACCCCGGAACCCGGAAGAGCCACTCCGGATACTCCTGAATCCTGGGAAGCAACACCCGGACTCCCGCCATGCCCACACCACACCACCAATCCACCCCAACGTCCGTCATCGTTGCAGCGCGCCTCCTTGTCCACCGCTGGGGCGGCGGGTTAGGGTCGGCGGAACGAGACCGGAAGAAACGCCTGCAAAGGACCAAGATGTCGGACACCCAATTGCTGCCACTGCTTACCCGCATCGCCGAGGCTCTGGAACGGCTGGCCCCGCCGCCGCCGGGCCGGCTGGACCTCGCCGCCGCCGACGCCTTCGTCTGGCACGCCGATCCCGACCGGCTGGAACCGGTGCCCACCGTCAACCGGGTCGAGATCGGCCTGCTGCGCGGCGTGGAGCGCCAGCGCGACATCCTGCTGGACAACACCACCCGCTTCGCCACCGGCCTGCCGGCCAACAACGCCCTGCTCTGGGGCTCGCGCGGCATGGGCAAAAGCTCGCTGGTGAAGTCGGTCCACGCCGCGGTGGCCCAGGACCATCCCGGCACGCTGGCTCTGGTGGAGATCCACCGCGAGGACATCCCCACCCTGCCCCGCCTGCTGGCCCGGCTGAAGGACGAGCCGCGCCGCTTCATCCTGTTCTGCGACGACCTGTCCTTCGACCATGACGACGCGCATTACAAGTCGCTGAAGGCCGTGCTGGAAGGCGGGATCGAGGGCCGTCCGGAGAATGTGGTGTTCTATGCCACCTCCAACCGCCGCCACCTGATGCCGCGCGACATGATCGAGAACGAGCGGTCAACCGCCATCAACCCGGCGGAGGCGGTCGAGGAAAAGGTGTCGCTGTCCGACCGCTTCGGCCTGTGGCTGGGCTTCCACAACTGCGACCAGCCGACCTATTTCGCGATGATCGAGGGCTACGCCGCCCGCTTCGGGCTGGACATCCCGGCGGAGCAGCTTCGGGCCGAGGCCGTGGAATGGTCGGTGACCCGCGGCAGCCGCTCCGGCCGGGTGGCGTGGCAGTTCATCCAGGACCTGGCTGGCCGTCTCGGGAAGCCCCTTCGCTGACCCGAGGCTCCATGCGGTCGCGCGGATCGACCGCCTGGCTGCCCTTGCGCAGTTCGAAGTGAAGCTGCGGGCTCGTCACCGATCCGGTCTGGCCGACCGTGCCGATGGCCTGCCCGCGCTTCACCGCCGCGCCCCGCTCCACGCTGATGCGGTCCAAATGGGCGTAGGCGGTGATGAAGCCGTCCGAATGCTTCACCAGCAACAGGTTGCCGAACCCGCGCAGTTCGTTGCCGGCATAGGCGACCACGCCGTTGTCGGCGGCCACCACCGTGGCGCCCTTGGCGGCGGCGATGTTGAGGCCGTCGTTGTGCAGCCCGTCCGGCTTCGGCCCGAAGGTCGAAATCACCTTTCCCTTCACCGGCCACAACAGACGCCCGGTGGCCCGCTGGGGCGTCGCCTCTTCCACCGCCTTCGGCGGGGACACGGCGGCGACCTCCTGGGCTGGTGTGGGCGATGAGGGTGGCGAAGCGGCCTCGATGGGACGCGGCGCGGGCGCCGGTTCCGGGACGGCCGGCTTCTGGCCGGGCGGGCGCAGCGAGGTCGGAGCCTGCCCCGGCTGGTACGCGGTGGAGGAGGAAGGCACCGTGACGGCCTCCGGCGCGACGGATGGCTTGGCGGCGGGCACCGGGGCGAGGACGGTCGCGGTCTGCTGTGGAGTTTCCACCGGAGCCGGGGCCGAAGCGCCCGGCGGCGGCAATTCCGCCGCCTGGATTGAGCCGCGCGAAACCTGCTTGACCGGCGCTGTCGCCACCACGCCCCCGGTGCCGGCCCCCGCTGTGGAGGACGGCGCCTGGGCCACCGCGATCCCGCCCGGCGCGTCGCCGCCCGGCAGGCGCAGCGGCTGCCCGGCCTGCACGGCGTAGGGAGCGGACAGGCCGTTCAGGCGCGTCAACTCGCTCATATCGGCGTTGAACATGCGGGAGATGCCGTAGAGCGTGTCGCCCCGCTGCACGATGTACTGGCGCGACACCGGCAGGACCAGCCGCTGCCCGATCTCCAGCCGATAAGGCGGCGACAGTTGGTTGACCTCCAGCAGGTCGCGCAGGGGCACATTGTAGCGCCGCGACAGGGAGTAGGCGGAATCCCCGCGCTGCACGATGACGGCGCCGCCGATGGAATCCGGGGTGCTGGACACGGTGGTGACCGGCGCCAGTTCGCCGGTGCGCTGCTGGCAGGCGGCGAGCAGCGGCAGCACCGCAAGCGTCGCGAGGAGGGCGCGCCCCGTCACGCCGAATGGGCCGGCTATTCCGTTCCGGGGGGGGACGGAGGGTCGGACAGCAACGGTACGAAGCGGACGGGCCACAAATCCTCCCGTGTAAGACCGGTTTCGGTCCGCCGGATGCGGACGACCCGCTGGCCGCGGTCGTCGTCCCCCAGCGGGATGACCATGACACCACCAACGGCAAGCTGGTCCGTCAAGTCCTTTGGCGCCTCGGGGCCTCCGGCGGCCGTGACCAGTATGCGCTCGAACGGCGCCTGTTCGGGCCAGCCCCTCGTCCCATCGCCGTGGCGGGTCGCGATGTTGTGCAGGCGCAGCGCCCGGAAACGCCTTTCCGCCTCGACCAGCAGCGGGAGCAACCGTTCCACGGTATAAACCCGTTGGCACAGTCGCGACAAAACCGCCGCCTGATAGCCGGACCCGGTGCCGATCTCCAGCACCGTCTGCCGGTCCTGCAACTCCAGCGCCTGCGTCATCAGGCCGACGACCAGCGGCTGGCTGATGGTCTGGCCCAACTCGATGGGAAGCGCCGTGTTCTCCCACGCCTGATCCTGGAAGGGGTCGGGGACGAACAGCTCGCGCGGGATTTGCTCGATCGCGGCCAGAACCCGGCTGTCGGTCACACCGTTGCGGCGCAACGCCATCAAAAGCCGGATCTTGCGTGCCTCGATCGTCACACCCTACCCATTCATGCCAGAAGAAACCTCATTCGAACGCGTGCCGCAGAGTCTGGAGCGTCGGCGTGTGCGTCAGATCCAGATAGATCGGCGTCACCGAAATGCCGCCGGAAAAGACCACATGGATGTCCGTGTCGGGTGCCACGTCGGCCTCCCCACGCAGGGTCCCAATCCAGATATAGGGCTTGCCGCGCGGATCGACACGCTCCACCAGTTCGTCGCCGATCTTGCGCTTGCCATGGCGGACCGCCTGGATGCCGGTGACCCGATCCGCCGGGCAGGCCGGGAAGTTCACGTTCAGCAGAACGTATTTCGGCCAGGCCACGGACACCGCCTTGCGGATCACCTCCGCCCCCCAGCGTTCCGCCGCGGACCAGTCCATCTGGGCGCGGTTTTCATAGTGCTGGCTGAGCGCGATGGCCGGAAGGCCCAGAAGGGTCGCCTCCATGGCCGCCGCGATGGTGCCGGAATAGGTCACGTCCTCGCCGATGTTGGAGCCCTGATTGACGCCGGACAGGACCAGAGTCGGGCGGGCGTCCTTCATGACCTGATTGACGGCCAGCAGAACGCAGTCGGTCGGCGTGCCGTCCACCGTGTAGCGCCGCTCGTCCAGTTGGCGCAGGCGCAGTGGGCGGTTGATGGTCAGCGAGTGGCTGGCCGCCGACTGCTCCATCTCCGGCGCCACCACCCACACGTCGTCGGTGATGGAACGGGCGATGGCCTCCAGAACCTTCAGCCCCTGGGCATGGATGCCGTCGTCGTTGGTGACGAGGATGCGCGCCTTCGACAGGTCGAGCGGGATATCGAACATCAGGCCGAGATCCTTTCCAGCCCGCGCATGTAGGGCCGGAGCGCTTCGGGAACCAGGATGGAGCCGTCGGGCTGCTGATAGTTCTCCAGCACCGCGATCAGGCAGCGCCCGACCGCCACGCCCGAGCCGTTCAAGGTGTGGACGAACTGGGTCTGCTTCTCACCCTTCGGACGGCAGCGGGCCTTCATGCGGCGCGCCTGGAAGTCGCCGCAGTTCGAGCAGCTCGAAATTTCGCGGTACATGTTCTGGCCGGGCAGCCAGACCTCGATGTCGTAGGTCTTGCGCGACGAGAAGCCCATGTCGCCCGTGCACAGCGTCACCACGCGGTACGGCAGGCCCAGCCGCTGGAGGATCGTCTCCGCGCACTGGGTCATGCGCTGGTGCTCCGCCTCCGACTGGTCCGGGGCGGTGATGCTGACCATCTCCACCTTCCAGAACTGGTGCTGGCGGATCATGCCGCGGGTGTCGCGCCCCGCCGATCCGGCTTCGGCGCGGAAGCAGGGGGTCAGCGCGGTGTAGCGGTAGGGCAATTCCTCAGCCGCGACGATCTGGTCGTTGACGAGGTTGGTCAGCGGCACTTCCGAGGTCGGGATCAGGTAATGGTCGGTCCCCGTGCGGAACAGATCCTCCTCGAATTTCGGAAGCTGGCCGGTGCCGAACAGGGCGTTGTCGCGCACCATCAGCGGCGGCGCGACCTCCGTATAGCCGTGCTCGCCGGTGTGGATGTCCAGCATGAAGTCGGCGAGCGCGCGCTCCAGCCGGGCGAGGCCGCCCTTCAGAACGGTGAAGCGGGCGCCGGACATGCGCGAGGCCGCCTCGAAATCCATCAGGCCCAGCGCCTCGCCCAGCTCGAAATGCTGCTTGGCGTTCTCGATGGCCTTCGGCTCGCCCCAGCGGCGGATTTCGACGTTGGCGGTCTCGTCCGGGCCTTCCGGCACGTCGTCGGCGGGCAGGTTCGGGATGGTGGCGAGCAGCCGGTCGAGATCCGCGCCCAGCGCCTTCTCCTCCTCCTCCACCTGGGGCAGCCGTTCCTTGAGCTGCGCCATCTCATCCATCAGCGGCTGGGCGTCGCGGCCCTCCCGCTTGGCGAGCCCGATCTCCTTCGCCGCCTCGTTGCGGCGCGCCTGCATTTCCTGAAGCTGGGTCTGCGCGGCGCGGCGGCGCTGATCGAGGTCCAGCACCGTCGGCGACATCGGCTCCAGGCCCCGGCGGGCAAGACCGCGGTCGAAGGATTCGGGGTTCTCACGGATGGCGCGAAGGTCGTGCATGGCTCACGGCGATACGGAATGGGTGGGAGGCTGGTTATAGTCCGCCGTCGGGTGAAGGTCCAGTGGTGCCGCCGCACCGGCCCGTACAACCTTAAAATGATTGGTGCGCTGTGCTTTTCGGTGGCACCGCGGCGAGGAATGGGTGCAAAACCTGCATCCTGATTGCCGCCACCCATTCCGGACACGATGCTCGATACCCGCACCCTCGTCATCACCCTGGTGGGCATCTGCCTTTTGCTGTCCGTCGCGGCCTTCCTGGCCTGGAGGGCGCACCGCCACATCACCGCGCTGGCCTATTGGGGCGGGGGCGCCCTGGCCGGGGCCTGTGGGTTGGCGCTGATGGTGCTCTACGGCCTTTGGCCCGCCGCCCTCGTCGTGCCGCTGGCCAACGCCCTGGTGACGTCGACCTACCTGCTGAATTGGTTCGGCGTGCGCAGCTTCGCCGGGCGGCCCATTCCCTGGCGAAGCGGGATGGCGGTGCTCGCGGCGATGACCGCGGGCAATATGTGGTTCGTGGTGATCGAGAACGACGTGACGATACGAATCCAGATCGCGTCCTTCGGGTACTGTGGCCTGCTGCTCCTCGCGGCGCGGGAACTGTGGCGGATGGAGCCGGCGGACAGGTTCCGGGGGGCGCAGCGGGTGACCGCCCTGGTCTTTCTGTTCCATGCCCTGTTCGTTGCCGGGCGGGCGGTCCTGACCAGCTGGAGCGAACCGGTGAACAGCATCCTGGACCCCGATCCGGTGCAAAGCGCCAGTTTCCTGGAGAGCATCCTGGCCATCACGGCCTGGGGCTTCGGCTTCCTCTCCATGACCAGCGAGCGGCTTCAGGCGGATTTGGACCGGATCGCCACCATCGACCCGCTGACCGGCGCCTACAACCGGCGGGCCTTCATGAATCATGCGGAACGGGAACTTCTGCGGGCGCAGCGCAGCGGATCGCCGCTGACCCTGCTGCTGCTCGACCTCGACCGGTTCAAGCGGGTCAACGACACCTTCGGCCATCTGGCCGGGGACGCGCTTCTCCGCCGCTTTTCCGAGATCGTCACGGCAAGGCTGCGCCGCACCGACCTGTTCGGGCGCTATGGCGGTGAGGAATTCTGCCTGCTGCTTCCCGACACCGACCTCACCGGGGCGGCGTCCCTGGCAGAGGCGCTGCGGCGCGAAGTGGCGACGCGCCCGCTGCCCTACCAAGGCCACGAAATCGCCGCCAGCGTCAGCATCGGAATCGCCGCCTGCCGCAGCGGCGAGGATCTGGACGCCGCGCTGGCCGCCGCCGATCAGGCCCTGTACCGGGCCAAGCGCAGCGGCCGCAATCAGGTGATGGTCGCCGAGGCGGCGGGCTGATACGGACGGCGCCTGAAGGCTTCGTCCGTATCACCCTTTCAATCAATGCCATCGCATCGATCTGTCGGGTCCGCCCACGGCATGAGAGCAGAGCGGCTTACGCCTGCTCCGCCGTCTCGTCCCGTTCGCGCTTCTTCTCGATGGCGCGGCCGATCAAGATGGAGATCTCGTAGAGCGCCAGCAGCGGGATGGCGAGACCGACCTGGCTGATGACGTCCGGCGGGGTCAGGACCGCCGCGACGACGAAGACGAACACGATGGCGTAACGCCGCTTGGCGGCCAGCGTCTCCGTGGTCAGCAGCCCGGCGCGGATCAGCAGGGTCAGCAGGACCGGAAGCTGAAAAGCCAGACCGAAGGCGAAGATCAGGTGCATCACGAGGCCGAGATACTCGCTGACGCGCGCCTCGAACTCGATGGGAAGGGCGCCGGCGTCCATGCCCGGGTGGAACTCGAACCCCAGGAAGAACCGCCAGGCCATCGGGAAGATGAAATAGTAGACCATCGCCCCGCCCAGGAAGAACAGGACCGGGGTGGCCACCAGGAAGGGCAGGAACGCCTTGCGCTCGTGCTTGTACAGGCCGGGCGCAACGAACATCCAGATCTGGCTGGCGACGATGGGGAAGGACAGGAAGCAGCCGGCCCAGAAAGCCACCTTCACGTAGGTGAAGAAGGCTTCCGTCAGGCCGGTGTAGATCATGCGCCGGCCCTGCCCGGCCAGAATGTCGGCCAGCGGCTGGACCAGGAAATTGTAGATGCGGTCCGAGAAGGCGTAGCAGACGAAGAAGGCGATGATGATCGCCAGCGTCGCGTACATCAGACGGTTACGCAGCTCGACCAGATGGTCGATCAGCGGCATCTTGCTTTCTTCGAGTTCGTCGTCGGAGTCGCCGGTCATGCGCGTTTCGCCGGACACAAGGGTCACGCCTGCTTGTTCGTGGTTGCCGCCGCAGCGGAATCAGCGGAGGCCGGGGCAACCGGCTGGGCCGGAGCCGGGGTGAACTCCGCGGGCGGAAGCGGCTGCGGCGGGGCCGTGACCGGCGGTTCGGTCGCCGGTTGCGGCTGGGCCGCCGTCACCTGCGGAGACCCGACGGCGGGTGCCGCCGGGGCGGGGCCGTCCTCCGGCGGGCTGCCGGGATATCCGCCGGCCCCGAGATCGGCCCCGACGTCGAAGGCGCCCTTCAGTTCCCCCTTCGGATCGATCGTGTTCTCGACCATCCGCTGGAGGTTCGTGTCGCGGACCTTCAGGGCCTCCTTGCGGAGGTCGTCAAGTTCCGCCTCACGCATCATGTCGTCGATGTGGCCCTGAAAGTCACGCGCGACCACGCGCGCCTTCTTCACCCATTTCCCCAGGGTGTAGATGGCCTTGGGCAGATCCTTCGGGCCGATCACCACGAGGGCGATGACCGCGATGACCATCAGTTCCGACCATGCGATGTCGAACATGGCTCCTCAGCCTTTCGAAGCGGCGCGGGGATGAGCGGCGCCGGACGGTCAGGTGCGGGCCGTCTCGTCCTTCTTCACGCCAGAGTCGGCGGCGGCGGGCGACACCGGATGGGCCGGCGGGACCGGCTGATTCGGCAGGACCTTGGAGTCGGTGCCGGGCGCGGCGCCCTCTTCCTCGTCCTTCAGGCCGGCCTTGAAGTTCTTGATGCCCTTGGCGAGGTCGCCCATGACCTTCGGCAGCTTGCCGGCGCCGAACAGGAGCAGGACGATCAGAAGGACGATGACCCAATGCCAGACGCTGGAGAATCCCATGACACACGTTTCCTGAACAGGCAGCCCAATTGCGGGGCGGCACTATGGCAGAAAGGTTTCCCTACCGCAACGATCGGTCGGGCAAAACCGCTTAAACGACTCAGGTGGGTGCACCGGCTGGAAAAACGAAGGCCTGGCACAGGTCCATGCACACCGAAACGTGACTTTGTTCGGGCGGCAGGAACTGGCCGGGCATGCGGGAGTGCAGATGCACCGCACCGCCCTTCCCGTCCGGCACGTCGAGATGGATCAGGCTGGTGCGCCCCAGCAGGCGGGCCGCCATCACGCGCGCCAGCACCGGCAGTTCCCCGATGGGCGCCGTGGCGGTGGGCTGGGCCGACAGCTTCAGCGCTTCCGGGCGGATCAGCACGTCCACGGCGGTGCCGTCCGCGATCTCCGTGGGGATCGGGCCGGCCGGCGTCTCCACCACCCCGCCCCGCACCACGCCCGCCAACCGGTTGACCTCGCCGAAGAACTCCGCGGCGAAGGCATTGACCGGGCGGGTATAGAGGTCCACCGGGTTGCCGATCTGCACGACCTCCCCGGCGCGCATCAGCGCGATGCGGTCGGCCAGGAACATGGCCTCCTCCGGGTCGTGGGTGACCAGCATGGTGGCCGCCCCGTTCTGCTTCAGCACATGCAGCGTCTCGTCGCGCACCTGCTCACGCAGCCGGGCGTCCAGGCCCGAGAAAGGTTCGTCGAGCAGCAGCACCGCCGGATTCGGGGCCAGCGCGCGGGCCAGCGCCACGCGCTGCTGCTGTCCGCCGGACAGGTGGTGCGGGAAGGAGTCGGCGTAGCCGGCCATGCCGACCTGCCCCAGCGTCTCCAGCGCGCGCTTGCGCTGCGCCTCGCCGGACAGGGCGGTCAGACCGAAGCGCACGTTGTCGAGCACCGACAGATGCGGGAACAGCGCGTAATCCTGGAAGACGAGGCCCACGCCGCGGCGTTCCGGAGGCACCGCGCCGTGCTCGTCCGCCACGACCTTGCCGCCGATCCGGACGGAGCCGGTCTGCACCGCCTCCAGCCCCGCCGCGATGCGCAGGAGCGAGGACTTGCCGCAGCCGGACGGCCCGCACAGGCAGACGATCTCTCCCGCTCCGATGGTCACGCTGACATCGTTCACCGCGGTCACGCGCCCGTACCGGTGGGTCACGCCGTCCAGCGCCAGAGCCTCCACCGCGATGGCGGCGGCCCCGCCCTGCGGCCCGAAGGCGTCCAGATGCGTCCGCCCGTTCACGGGAAGGGTCACGGGTGCGGCCTCGCAGGGCGCCCCCTCCCGCGGGTCGGCGCCACGACCGAAGAGCGCCGACGCCTTGTCCCGCAGCGCGTTGCGCAGGCGGGCCGGACGAAGCTCGGAAACGGTGTCTTCGGCTGCGGAGTGAGAGCGGGCGTCGGTGACGGACGGACGATCCATGGCGGTCCCAGTCTGAAGCGGCCCAGGGGTCGATTGATTTTTGTCGATTAACCTTAGTACCGGTGCGCCGTCACAGATGCAAATGGTTCCTATTTTCGAGCATTATGCTCAACTATCGGAATCGTCGGCCATTTCCGATGGCTCCGCGTCTTCCAGACCGGCCCCGCCGATGCCCAGCAGCACGGGCCGCGAATCGAGCAGGCCGGCGGCTCGCAGATCCTCCACCCCCGGCAGGTCGCGCAGGGTCTCCAGGCCGAAATGGTCCAGGAAGTGGTCGGTGGTGATCCAGGTCAGCGGACGTCCCGGAGTTTCGCGGCGGCGGCCCGGCCTGATCCAGCCGTTCTCCATCAGGATGTCCAGCGTGCCCTTGCTGGTCGCCACGCCGCGGATCGCCTCGATCTCCGCGCGGGTCACCGGCTGGTGATAGCCGATGATCGCCAGCGTCTCGATGGCGGCGCGGGAGAGCTTCCTGGAAACCTCCTCCTCCTGGCGCAGCAGCGGGGCGAGGTCCACCGCCGTACGGAAGGACCAGCCGGCACCGGTGCGGATCAGGTTCACCCCGCGCGCCGCGTAATGGCGGCGCAAATCCTCCAGAAGCGCCCGCACGTCGGCGCCGCGCCCCAACCGGCCAGCCAGCGTCTCTTCGTCCAGCGGATCGGCGGAGGCGAACAGCAGCGCCTCCAGCAGCCGCAGATCCCGCAGCCGCTCCTCGACCTCCTCCGGGTTGCCGATCTCCTGGATCATGCTGTCGGAGCCGCTCATTCCTCGTCGCCTCGTTCAGGCCGGCGCGATGCCCGGCGGACGTAGATGGGGGAAAAGGCGCCGTCCTGGCGAAGCTCCACCTGCCCGGCCTTCGCCAGTTCCAGGGTCGCCGCGAAATGGGCGGCCAGCGCCGAGCGGGTCAGCAGTCCGCCACGAACGCCCTCCGGCAGGAAGCTCGACAGGGTGGCCCAGTCCGGCATGCGGCCCAGCAGCTCCGACAGGCGGCGCACCGCGTCCTCAAGCGAATAGAGGCGCACCGGCTCGATGTGCAGGACACCGCCCTCCTGCCGCTTCCTGTGCTCGCCATAGGCTTTCAGCAGGTCGTAGAGCGTGACCTGGAAAACCGACTTGCGCAGGATGTCCAAATCCTCCGGCGCGCCGCGGGCGAAGCGGTCCACCCCCAGCCGCGGGCGGGCGAACAGCTTGGCCGCCGCCTCCTTCATGGCCTCCAGCCGCTGAAGCTGGAAGGCCAGCGCCGCCGCCATGTCCTCGCCCGATGGTTCCTCGTCCTCAACCTCCGGGATCAGCAGGCGGGACTTCAGGTAGGCCAGCCACGCCGCCATGACGAGATAGTCCGCCGCCAGTTCCAACCGCACCTTCCGCGCCTCCGCGATGAAGGCGAGATACTGGTCGGCGAGTTGGAGGATGGAGATCTTCGTCAGGTCCACCTTCTGCTCGCGCCCCAGCGCCAGCAGCATGTCGAGCGGCCCCTCGAACCCGTCCAGAACGAGGACGAGCTGTTCCGCCGGGCTGACGGCCTCGGCTTCCTCTGCGCGATCCTGGCGTTCCTTGCCGCTCATGCAGGTCCGCTCATGCCGTCAGTTGCCGCTGAGGAATCGGATCAGCTCGATCATGTAATCCACCGGCGGGCCGAGCACCCAGGAGAAGACGCTGAGGTCCATGCCAAGCTCCCGCCCGATGAAGGGCAGCAGGAAGAAGGCGCCGATCAGGATCAGCATCCCGTACTTCTCCATCCGGGCCAGCGGAAAGGCCAGCGCGTCCGGCAGGATGCCGACCGCCACGCGCCCGCCGTCCAGCGGCGGCAGCGGGATCATGTTGAAGACCATCAGCACGACGTTGACCAGAACCGACACCTCCAGCGCGGCGCGGAACCACATCTCCATCATGCCGCCCTGCGGGCTGGTGAAGCCCCAGATGATCGCCGAAACCAGGGCCAGCACGAAATTCACCCCCGGCCCGGCCAGCGCCACCCACACCATGTCGCGGCGCGGGTGGTTCAGGCGCCCGAAATTCACCGGGACCGGCTTGGCCCAGCCGAAGACGAAGCCGGTGGTGAAATACATCACCGCCGGCAGGACCACCGTGCCGAGCGGATCGATGTGGCGGAGCGGATTCAACGTCACCCGGCCCAGCCGCCACGCCGTGTCGTCGCCCCGCCACATCGCCACGAATCCGTGCGCCGCCTCGTGCATCGTGATGGCGATGATCGCGGGAATGGCGACCGCAAAGATCATTGGTATGCGGTCGATCAGACCTTCCAGCACGCCCATCTCTCCTGTTGCGCCTCCCGAATCCATCCGGAAAGCCTGAGCCCAGCCCTTAAATTTGGACGCCCTTAAACTTGGGGAGCGCCGAGCAAATCCGCCAGACGCGCCCGCAAAGCGGCAGCGTCCACGGGCTGCGCGGGACTGCGCATCGCCTCGGCCTTCGCCCAGCGGCGGACGGCGTCGCCGCTCATCGCCGGAACCCCCTCGGCCACCGCCGCCATTTCCTCCATCGCGCCGTTGCAATGGAGCACGATGTCCAGCCCCGCCGCCAGAACGGCCTCCGCCCGGCTGCGCATGCCGCCGGCCAGCGCGCCCATGGACAGATCGTCGCTGAACAGCAGCCCGTCGAAGCCGATGGGCGCGCCGCGCACCACGTCGCGCACCACGACGGCGGAGGTGCTGGCCGGCGCGTCCGGGTCGATGGCCTTCAGCACCACATGGGCGACCATGCCCAGCGGCATGTCGGCCAAAGCGCGGAAGGGCGCGAAGTCCGTGGCCTTCAGCGCCTCGCACGGGGCGTCCACCACCGGCAGTTCGGCGTGGCTGTCGGCGAAGGCCCGGCCATGGCCGGGAATGTGCTTGACGACGGGAAGCACCCCGCCGGCCATCAGCCCTTCGCAGGTCGCCCGCGCCAGATCGGCCACGCGGGCCGGATCGCCGCAGAAGGCGCGGTCGCCGATGATGTCGTGGGCGCCCTCCACCGGCACGTCGCAGACCGGGGCGCAGTCCACCGTCACGCCGCAATCCGCCAGCGTCAATGCCAGCAGCCGGGCGTTGATCCGGGCGGCCTCCCGCCCGGCGGCGGCGTCGCTGGCGGCGAGGTCCCCGAACACGCGCATCGGCGGAAAGGCGGGCCAGTGCGGCGGGCGCATGCGGGCCACCCGCCCGCCCTCCTGGTCGATCAGCACCGGAGCGTCGGCGCGCCCCACGGCTTCACGCAGGGAGTCCACGAGAGCCCGCACCTGATCCGGCGTGTCGCAATTGCGCCGGAACAGGATGAAGCCCAGGGGGTCGGCATCACGGAAGAAGGCACGCTCCTCCGTGGTCAAGGCGGTGCCGGCGGCGCCGAAGACCACCGCGCGGTGACTTCCGGACGCGCTGCGGGCGTTCGCCAAAGCCGGATCAGGGACGGACAACCACACACCCCACATTCTGGGCCTTGAGCTGAGCGCAGACCGACTTGGCGCGCTCCTCGTCCAGGCCGACGCCCTGAATACGGTAGAAGATGCCCTTTTCGCCCAGATCGGCCTTGGCGACCTGCATGGACAGCCCGCCAAGCGCACCGGCGTAGCGGTTGGACAGGCGTTTCCATTCCGTCGCGGCCTCCGCCTCGCTGCGCACGGCGGCGAGTTGGACGCGCCAGCCTCCTCCACCCGCGGCCTTGGCGGGCGCCGGGGCCGGAGCGGGCGCCGGCTGCGGGGCCGGGGCGGCAGCCTGAACC